>JBBQMG010000033.1:0-28948 GCA_038328705.1 Acidimicrobiales bacterium
ACGTGCTGTTACGGTTCACTTCGCGAGTGCCCTCCTGATCGGCGTTCTTGCTGCTTCGTAACACCAAGAAAAGCAGGTCAGGAGGGCCGCAACGCGGATACGCGAGCTACACCACCACAAACTCGTGAACGATCAGGGCTAATGAGTCGACGCCCTTGCCGGCCAACCGTCAGCTGTGCTTCTGGGGCGGCTGGGGTGGGTCGGTCGTGATCAATGACCTCGACAATCGGATGACCTTCACGTTCGCGATGAACAAGATGGGCTTGGGAACCGTTGGCGACAACCGCGCCTTCTCGCTGCTCACGGTCGTACTGGAAGCACTCGCCTGAATAGCCCGTTCGGTGACCACGCCGTTCAGTGACCACGCCGTTCAGTGACCAGGGTCGAAGGCGACGGGCATCTTTGACGGCCCGAAGATGCCGACACCCTCGGGCTTCCATTCCGTGGGGCCGTCGAGGCGCAGGTTGGGCATCCGCCGTGCAAGTAGCGGGAGCGCTTCCTGAAGCTCGGCGCGGGCCAGTGATTGCCCGAGGCAGTAGTGGATGCCGGAGCCGAACGTGAGCTGCGGCTGTTCGCTCTTCTGGGACGTGATGTCGAACGCGTCGGGCTCGGTGAACACCTTCACGTCGCGGTTCGCTTCGGCGATGCCCACGCCCATGAACGTGCCAGCCGGGAAGAGCACATCGCGGTACTCGATGTCGACGCTGGCGAAGCGCGCGGTGCCGCGCACGGCACC
Organism: Acidimicrobiales bacterium; assembly: GCA_038328705.1. Taxonomy (GTDB): domain Bacteria; phylum Actinomycetota; class Acidimicrobiia; order Acidimicrobiales; family Ilumatobacteraceae; genus UBA668. The sequence goes on from JBBQMG010000033.1 coordinate 737, forward strand.
GAAGTACCGCATCGTTTCCTCGACGGCGCGCTGCGCCAGTTCGGGTCGCTCGGCAAGGAGCGCCCACTGGTCGGGGTGTTCTGCGAAGAGGGCGAGCGCACAGCCGAGTTGATTGCGAGTGGTGTCGGTGCCGCCGATGATGACCGCATTGACCATCATCACCAATTCCTCCGTGCTCAGTCGGTCGCCGGCCTCCTCCATCGCGATCAGGTCGGTGAGCAGGTCGTCGGCGGGCTTGTCGCGACGGTCGGCGATGAGCGCGCGGGTGTACTCGTCCAGTTCTTCCTGCGTGCGCACGATGAGGTCCAGCTTGCTGGCCATGTCGATGGAGAAGACTTCGAGGATGTCGTTGGCCCAACGACTGAACAGCTGCCAGTCCTTCTTCGGCGCGCCGAGCAGCTCGCAGATGATGGGGATGGGGTACGGCTCGCAGATGTCGGCCGCGATGTCGGCGCGGCCGGTGGGTGCAACGCGGTCGACGAGCCCGTTGATGACGTCGCGCATCGTTGGCCGTAGCCGCTCGGTCTGGCGCGGCGAGAATGCAGGCGCGACGAGTCGTCGGAGTCGGAGGTGAACGTCGCCCTCGGCGGAAAGAATGCTGACCTTCTGGCGTTCGAGGAAGCGTTCGTCGGTGACGCCCATCATCTCCGGAAGACGACTGACGGCGCTGTGCCACCGCTTGTCGCGAAGAATCCCGGTGACGTCCTCGTAGCGCCAGACACTGAACCCGAACAGGCTGCGCGCCAGCCATGCGTCGTCGGGGAACTGCAGCCTGCTGGAGTGCCGTTCGTCGAAGGTCGTGTCGTCGGGGGCGATCATCGGCAGGTCGAGTTCGTGTACCAGGGTGGCCATTCCGCAACGCTACGTGCTGTTCGGCGTCGCGGGTTCATCCGAGTGGGTACTCTCACCCCGGGGTGAGAGTACCCACGCGGATGGCCCACTGGCACCCGGACTATCCGCGTGGCACTCGCACCTCGGGGTGCGCGACTCGGGCTAGGTGAGGGCGGTGATGGGGTCGACGAACGCGGCGCCGAGAAACTCGGCGACGGGTGCGTTGGTGACGTGGCCGCTGTGCGTATTGAGGCCGTGCGCCAGCGAATTGTCGCGGGCACATGCGGCCGCAACCCCGTGCACCGCGAGTTCGAGTTGATAGGGGAGCGTGGCGTTGGTGAGCGCGTAGGTACTGGTGTGCGGCACTGCTCCGGGCATGTTGCCGACGGCGTAGTGCAACACGCCGTGCAGCTCGTAGACCGGCGCCGCGTGAGTGGTCTCGTGGATGGTCTCGATGCAGCCACCCTGGTCGACAGCAACGTCGACGATCACCGCTCCGGGCTTCATGGTGCGCACCATGTCTTCGGTGACGACGATCGGAGCACGGCCGCCCGCAACCAGCACTGCACCGATGACGAGGTCGGCGTCGGCGATGTTGCGCTCCAACGCACCACGGTTGGAGGCCAGGGTCACGATGCGACCCTTGTTGATCTGGTCGACCCAGCGCAGACGGTCGAGGTTCTTGTCGAACAGCACCACCTCCGCCTCCATGCCGGCGGCGATCCACGCCGAGTTCCAGCCGACGTTGCCGGCACCCAGCACGACCACCTTGGCCGGCTGCACACCCGGTGCGCCGCCCATCAGCACACCGCGACCGCCGTTGTGACGCTCGAGGTAATGGGCTCCCATCTGTGGCGCCAGCCGACCGGCCACTTCACTCATCGGTGCCAACAGCGGCAACGCGCCGCCGGCCAATTGCACCGTTTCGTATGCGAGTGCGGTGGTGCCGGCGTCGATGAGCGCCTTGGCCACCTCTGGGTAGGCGGCCAGGTGCAGGTAGGTGAACAGGGTGAGGTCGGCACGGAGGTGACCGAACTCCTCGGCCTTGGGTTCCTTGACCTTCACAACCATCTCCTGCCCCCACGCGTCAGCGGCCGTTGGCACGATGGTGGCGCCGGCGGCGCGATAGTCGTCGTCGCGAAAGCTTGCGCCCTCGCCGGCGCCCGTCTCCACGAAGACCTCGATGCCGTGACGCTCGAACTCGCGCACCCCGTCAGGTGTCATCGCCACGCGGTACTCCTGCGTCTTGATCTCCCTGGGCACACCCAACGTGCGAATCTTTGCGGTCTTGGTCATGGCGTCATCATCGCGCTGTTGCTCCTGCGCCTCGTGCGTATCCGACTGGCTACCATCTCCTTCGAGCGCACCGAGGCGCTCCGACACAAGAGGATTCGATCCGCGTGAAGGCGTTCAAGAACTTCGTCAATGGTGAGCATGTCGAGGCGGCCGATGGTCGCACCACCAATGTTGTCAACCCCGTCACCGGCCAGGTGTACGCCACGGCCCCGCTTTCGGCACAGGCTGATGTCGACGCAGCGATGGATGCGGCCGCCACCGCGTACGAAAGCTGGCGTGAGACCACTCCCAGCGAGCGCTCGTTGGCGCTGTTCCGTATTGCCGATGCCGTCGAGGCGCGGGCCGAGGAACTGATCGGTCTCGAGGTCGAGAACTGCGGTAAGCCGACGCACCTCGTACGCAGCGAAGAGATTCCGCCGATGGTCGATCAGATTCGTTTCTTCGCCACCGCCGCCCGCCATCTCGAGGGCAAGAGCGCTGGCGAGTACATGCGCAACATGACCTCCATCATTCGCCGCGAATCCATTGGAGTCTGCGCCCAGGTTGCCCCGTGGAACTACCCGATGATGATGGCCGTCTGGAAGTTTGCTCCTGCACTTGCCGCCGGAAACACCGTCGTCCTCAAGCCCAGCGACACGACGCCTGCGACCACCGGCCTGCTGGCGGAGATCGCCGCCGAGTTTCTGCCCGCCGGAGTGTTCAACGTGATCTGTGGCGACCGCGATACGGGTCGCCAGATGGTGCTTCACGACACGCCGGCAATGGTCAGCATCACCGGCTCAGTACGCGCAGGCATGCAGGTGGCCGAAGGCGCTTCGCGCAGTCTGAAGCGAGTGCACCTCGAGCTGGGTGGCAAAGCGCCCGTCGTCGTGTTCGACGATGCCGACCTCGCTGCCGCAGCAGAGGGCATCGCCATCGCCGGCTATTTCAACGCTGGCCAGGACTGCACGGCTGCGACGCGAGTGATCGCTTCACCGGGCATCTACAAGGATCTGGTTGCGGCATTGGCCGAGCAGGCCAAGGGCATTCGCACCGGTAATCCGGACGACGAAGAAGTGCTCTACGGGCCCGTCAACAATGCCAATCAGCTGGCTCACGTCAGTGGCCTCGTCGGCCGGGCACCGTCGCACGCGAACGTGGTTGCGGGTGGCAGCGCCGTCGGTGGCGACGGCTTCTTCTTCCAGCCGACAGTCATTGCCGACCTGCGCCAGGACGATGAGATGATCCAGAACGAGATCTTCGGCCCGGTCATCACCGTCCAGCAGTTCACCGACGAGGACGAAGCGGTGCGCTGGGCCAACGGTGTCGATTACGCTTTGGCCAGCAGTGTGTGGACGAAGGACTTCGGTCGCGCGATGCGGATGGCTAAGCGCCTCGACTTCGGGTGCGTGTGGATCAACACCCATATCCCGCTCGTCGCCGAGATGCCGCACGGTGGGTACAAGAAGTCGGGCTACGGCAAGGACCTGTCGTCGTACGCGCTCGAGGACTACACCCGCATCAAGCACGTCATGGCCAACCTGGAAAGCTGACGTCTGGCGTGTCTAATGGGCGCCCCAGGTGAAGGTCTGCTTGACCAGATCGAGATAGATGAAGGTCTCGGTGCTCTTCACGCCCTTCACGCCGCGAATGCGGTTGGTCAGGTCGAGCAGCTCGCCATCGTCGGCAACGACCACCTCTGCCATCAGGTCGAACGAACCGGCGCTGACCACCAAGTAGTCGATGTCGCGCATGGCCTGCAGCGTTTTGGCGATGTCGTCGGTAGGGCCCTCGGTTCGTACGCCGATCATGGCCATGCGGCGTTTGCCGTGCGACAGCGGGTTGGTCACCGCGACCACCTGCATCACCCCGGAGTCGATCAGCCGTTGAACACGCTGGCGCGCCGCTGCCTCGGACAGGCCAACAGCCGCGCCCAGCCGGGTGTAGGGCACCCTGCCGTCGCGCTGCAGCTCTTCGATGATCGCCCGATCTGTCTCGTCGATCTGTGTTCCCATTCGATCCATCGCTACGGATACTGGCCCTCAGTGACTGATTTCGCAAGGTGTTCCGTGGCGCGCACGCTGTTCATCAACGGTTTCCTTGCGTGTCGGCTGCCGTCCATGACACGGTGGGTCACTGATGCCGACTGATCCGATTCACGAGCACCGCCCCGAATGTGCCTACACTTTGCCCCCGAAGGACATGGCATCGAACGACATGGCCGCGACCTCGAGCCGAGGTCACGTGTGGCAAGGTAGAAGTGGGCAGGTCGCCCACCATGATTTCTCGGGGGAGACAGCGTGACGGACACGACATCAATGTCGGTCAACAACGAGGAGAAGGGTGAGCGAGGCTCCGTTGAGCTGCAGAACGTCACCAAGGCCTTCGGGTCGATGGTCGCGGTCGATGGTTTGAACCTTTCGGTCAAACCGGGTGAGTTTCTGTCATTGCTCGGCCCGTCCGGCTGCGGCAAGACCACCACCTTGCGGATGCTTGCCGGGTTCGAGCAGCCCGACGAAGGCCACATCCGCATCAGCGGCCAGTACGTGCAGGGCATTCCCCCGTACAAGCGCGACGTCAATACCGTCTTTCAGCACTACGCGCTGTTCCCGCACATGACTGTCGCCGAGAACGTTGCCTACGGGCTTCGGCAAAAAGGTGTCCCCAAGTCGGAGGTCGGTGTTCGGGTCCGCGAGGCATTGGACATGGTCAAGATGAGCAAGCTCGCAGAGCGCAAGCCGCGACAGATGTCTGGTGGCCAGCAGCAGCGGGTGGCGGTTGCCCGAGCGCTGGTGAATCGGCCCAGTGTGTTGCTGCTCGACGAGCCCCTCGGCGCGCTCGATCGCAAACTTCGCGAGGAGATGCAGATCGAGTTGAAATTGCTGCAGAGCCAGCTCGGCATCACCTTCGTGTTCGTCACGCACGACCAGGAGGAGGCCATGAGCATGAGCGATCGCATCGCCATCATGCTCGAGGGCCACGTCGAACAACTTGCGGACCCTGAGACCGTGTACGAACGTCCGGCTTCGGCGTTCGTGGCGGGGTTCGTCGGTCGCAACAACTTTTGGAAGGGCGTCGCGACGAACGACGGTGTGGTCGCTGACGACGGCACAGTGTTCGTGGTGGCCAAGCCCGATGAGCAAGTCGCGGTAGGCGAGCCTGCGCTGGCGGCTGTTCGTCCGGAGAACTTCCAACTCGTCACGCAGGACCCGGGAGGCGGACGGAACTCGATTGCCGGGTCGGTCGCGAGCGTCGCTCACTTCGGCGACACCCTGCAGTACGTCGTACGCACCGGCAGCCGCGACGTGCTCGTTCTGACGCCGCGCGCCAACGCACCGAGGTTGTCGATCGGTGATGCCGTGTGGTGCACGTTCACCGCCGCAGACGTGTATTCCTTCTCCGCCCGTCAGGCCGGCCTTGTCATGGCCGAGCCTTCGGTCGAAGTCGCACACTGAGCACACACCCTTCGTTCCAACAGAAGCAATTTTCTCCCACCACCAATTTCTCCCACCACCAAGGAGCAACCAAATGGCCTCACAGCCTGAACCCATCAAGATCCTCGCCCCCGCCAGTTTCCGCGAGAAGCTGAGCCGTCGATCCCTTTTCCAGGTCGGTGGCGCGGCCGCGGGCCTGGCAGTCATCGCGTCTGCATGCGGAGATGACAGCACTTCGTCGAGCAATACGTCCGGTAGCTCGGGCTCCGTTGCCGGCAGCGACACCACCGTCGCTGCGGCAGCGCCCGGTACACAGGCGTCAGGCGACTGGGGCCGAGTGATCAACAAGTCGAGCGGAACCCTGTCGATGTACACCTGGGGCGACTACAACGACCCCGAGATCGTCGGCGCGTTGGCAGACACCGACCTCGGTGTGTCGATGAAGGTCGACTACTACGCCAGCAACGAGGACTTGATCACCAAGCTCTCCACCGCCGGCGACTCCAGCGGTTTCGACATCGTGGTTCCCACCGGCCCGTTCATCCCGCAGATGGTCGAGAAGGGCTTGCTCGAGAAGTTCGACAAGTCGTTGCTCCCGAACATCGTCAACGTCGATCCGCTGTATCTCGCTCGGGACTGGGACCCGGGCAACGAGTATTCCGTGTGCAAGGACTGGGGCAGCACCGGCTGGATGTACGACACCACCCAGATCACGAAGGACATCGCCACTTGGCAGGACTTCATGGACGCGTGCATGAACGAGGCCAGCGGCAACTGCTCGATGCTCGACAGCGCACCGAACCTCCTCGGCATGTACTTCTGGGCCAACGGCATCGACTGGACCACCGAGAAGACCGAGGACTACGACGCTGCCGAGAAGTACCTTGTCGACCAGGTCGCCTCGAACATCAAGGCGTTCGACAGCTACCCGAGCACCGCCCTGGCCGAGGGTTCCTATGCACTGTCGATGATCTGGAACGGTGACGCCCGCCAGTCGTTCGTACGCATCAAGGATGCAGGCGGCAACCCGGCAGATTGGAAGTGGGTGCTGGGCGCGCCAGCGACCGAACTGTGGATGGACAACTACTGCATCCCGGTCGGTGCGCCGAACCCCGAAGCGGCCCACGCCTGGATCAACTGGTTGCTGATCCCCGAGATCTCGATCAAGGACCTCAACTACCACGGCTACCACAGCGGAATGAAGAACATGCCGAAGCTGATCTCGGAGCTGCTGCCCGACCTGGTCAACGGCGACATGATCTTCTTCACCGACGATCAGGTGAAGAGCATGCAGACAGGTGCCGTCAACACGGCGCAGGACCGCATCACCGCGGTGTACGACAAGATCAAGGCCAAGGCCGCAGGCTGACGGTGTCGTCCACGATCGCTCCGACAGCGAAGAGGAGGTGGCGGGGGCCGAAGTTCGCCCTCGCCATCCCCTCGATGGTCTGGTACACGCTGTTCTTCATCGTGCCGATCGCGTTCATCGTCGTGTACTCCTTCGGGACGAAGGACTCGACGCAGCGGATCCCGGTAGACCTCGGCAACCTGACGATCAGGAACTACACCGAGATCTTCAAGGGCCCGGCGCTGAAGACGTTCAAGCAGACGCTGAAGATCGCGATCCTGGCCACCACCCTCTGCCTCGTCATTGGCTTCCCGGTGGCGTACTTCCTGGCCTTCAAGGTAAAGGAGAAGTGGCGGGCACTGCTGTTGGCCCTCGTGGTGATCCCCAGCTTCACCAGCTTCCTGATCCGTACCATTGCGTGGCGGATCCCGCTGTCCCCCAACGGGCAGCTGTCGAAGTGGTTGCAGGACGTGGGTCTGATCGACCAACCGATCGCGATATTGCAGACGGCCTCGGCGGTACAGCTGGCGATCGTCTACAACTACCTCGGCTTCGTGATCCTGCCGTTGTTCGTCGCGCTCGATCGCATCGACATTCGTATGCGGGAAGCCAGCAAGGATCTCGGTGCCGGTCGCTTCGCGACGTTCATGGGGGTCACGCTGCCGCTGGCCGGCCCCGGCATCGCGGCGGCGGTTCTGCTGACGTTCATTCCGATGTGCGGCGACTACATCACCGCCACGGTGCTCGGCGGTGCCAAGGGCAACATGATCGGCGCCATGATCGCCAGCCAGTTCAGTGGCTCGCAGAACTGGTCCGCCGGTGCAGCGATGGCCGTCTTGATGATCATCGCCGTGCTGCTCACTCTTGCGATCGGTGCCGGCCTGTTCGTGCTCATTCGACTCATCGCCCGCAGGTCGTCCGGCCTTTTCGATGGTGTGCGCCAGCAGCTCTACGAGCGCCGCATGCAGTCAGCGATCTCGGCGACCGGCGAACACCGTCAGCGCCGCGATTGGTTCCAGCCGGCCGCTGCCCTCTGGACGTTGCTGGTGTTGTTGTTCATGTTCGTCCCCATCGTGCTGGTCATCCTCTATTCGTTCAACAGCGGTGGCTCCTTGACGATCTGGGCCGGGGGCTTCACCACCGATTGGTGGGGAAGGTTGTTCCGCGCCGATGAGACGCTCTCGATGCTGATCGCGTTCTTCGCGATCCTCATCGTCGGCATCGCGTTGCCCCACGTCGTGCGGCTCGTGACCGGCAAGCGCAACCGCCTCCTGTCACGCTGGTCGGGCCCGGTCGCCTTCGTCGTGGCGCTGGTCTATGCAGGGGAGACCACCAACTGGTTCCGCGACATCTTTCGCGACGTCAACGTCGGCGATGCGATGCGCAACTCGTTTCTCGCTGCCATCGGCGCCACCATCATCTCGGTGGTCATCGGTGGCCTCGCGGGCACGGCCCTCGCCCGTCGCCCGGGCAAGTGGACCGTGGTGTTCATGGCGATGATCTTCCTGATCCTCGTCACCCCGGAGGTCATGGACGCGATCTCGCTGTCCACGTGGTTCCCGTGGCTCGGCGACAATGTGCCAATCATCGGCAACCAGTTCAACCGTGGCAGCTCGGGCCCATTCGCGTTTGGCATCTACCGCTTGTGGGTGGGTCAGTCGCTGTACGCCTCGGCCGTGGTCACGCTCATCGTGCGCGCCCGTCTGGCGGGTCTCGACGAGTCGTTGGAGGAAGCTGCCGCCGACCTTGGTGCACCGCCGGCTCGTGCGTTCCGGCAGATCACTCTGCCGCTCATCTCGTCCGCACTGATGGCTGGTGCGCTGTTGTCGTTCACGCTGTGCATCGACAACACGGTCATCTCTGCGCTGATCTCCGATGCCGGTTCATCCACCTTCCCGGTGGCGCTGCTCAGCGCGGTGAAGAGCACCATCAAACCGTTCTGGGGTGTCGGTGCTGTCGTGCTGTTCCTGATCACGATGTCAGCATTGGGCTTCGTTGCGTCGGTACTGCGCAAGTCGGGTGAGTCGTCGGGGCAGATCGCCGCGATGGTGGCCGGCGGCTGACACTTCCTCATGCGAGTCGTTGTTGTCGGTGCTGGCCTCGCTGGTCTGCGCGCCACGGAGGTGCTGCGGGCTGCTGGTTGCAATGTCTCGTTGATCGAGGGCGGTCATCGACCGGGCGGCAGGGTGCGCTCGGTGCGGGCACCGTTCGCAGCGGGGCAGGTAGCCGAGAGCGGTGCCGAGTGGATCGATTCGATTCATTCGCGACTGCTGGAGCAGTTGGATCGCTTCGGGATCGAACGGCTGGGAGCCGGCGAGCAGTGGACCACCATTCGTCGCTGGATTCATCGCAACGGCGAGTTGCTGGGTCCCCATCAGGTACGTGCTGCCGAGCCCGGGGTGTACGACGAGCTCGACGAGTTCGACCGCATTGTGGAGGCAGCGGCGCACGGCATTGCCGACCCGTCTCGTCCGTGGATGCACCCTGATGCGGGGGCGTTGGATGGGCAGTCGCTGGCCGACGTGGCCGAGCAAGCACAGTTGGGCGAGCTCGCGCAACTCTTCAAATCGCGCGACTCGCAGGGCGAGTTCGCCGAGGAGCCGGGCCGCGTATCGCTGCTGTTCGTGGCGCAACAGCGGGCGTATCACGCGCTGCACAGCTCGGGCGTCACGGTGAAGTCACACCGCGTGGCCGGCGGGTTCAGCGCCGTCGCAGAAGGCATGGCTGCGCCGATGGGCGACGTGTTGACCTTTGGCGAGCACCTGGTGGGCATCGAGCAGGACGCCGATGGGGTGGTCGTGTCTACCGACCGACGCACGCTGCGCGCCGACCACCTGGTGATTGCGTGCTCGCTGGTGCCGCTCCGTAAGGTGGCCTTCCACACCGCCCCGCCGCCGGCACTGCGGTCGGCGATCGACGATCTGGGCTACGGCACCGTCACCAAGACAGCCGTGCAGTGGCCGAGGAGGGCATGGCCGGCGGGCTACGCGACGACCTCCGGCAAGGCTCAGCGCGTCTACGAGCCCACGATCGACCAGCCGGGTGAACCTGGCGTGCTGATGGCCTACTGCGGCGGCGATGGTGGTCGCGAGTGGGCTCGGCTGTCGGCGGCTGACCGCATTGCGTTGGCCGCTCGCGAGATGACGGCCATGCACCATCTCAGCGATGCGCCGCTGGACGGCTTCTCGCGGGCGTGGAGCAACGAATCTCGCTTCGGCGGCTCGTACGCGGTGTACGAGCCTGGGCAGGTGACGGCACATTGGCGGGTGCTGCGCGAGCCGTGGGGCCGGGTCCATCTGGCCGGCGAACACGTCGCAGACTGCACTGGTTACATGGAGGGCGCGCTGGAGAGCGGAGAAAACGTCGCTGCCCGGATCGTGGGCGCCGGATAGCCTTTCGGCACGATGTCTGCTGACGACCATGCCAAGTAGTTCCGCACCCCGAGTGGCACTTGCTCCAGAGGGCGGGCCCGGCTGGATGGCCGATGCCATCGTGGCAGGCGGCGGTCATCTGGTGCCCCTCGCCGACGCAGAGGCGCTGGTGTGGGGTGCACCTCGCGATCCGGAGGGTTTGCGCCATGCACTGCACGACGTGCCTGGCCTTTCGTGGGTGCAGTTGCCGTTTGCCGGCATCGAAACCTTTGTCGACCTGGTCGATGACGAGCGCATGTGGACGTGTGGCAAAGGTGTGTACGCGGAACCGGTCGCAGAGATGGCGTTGACGCTGGCCCTGGCTGGACTGCGACATCTCGGCACGTACATGCGGGCAGCGCAATGGCAGCGCCCGCACGGTCGCAACCTGATTGGTGCCAACGTCACCATCCTCGGTGGCGGCGGCATCACCGAACATCTACTGCGGCTGCTCGCCCCGTTCGACTGCCACGTGACGGTCGTGCGCAATCGCGTCGCCGACATGAAGGGCGCCGATGATGTGTTGGAACCCGACCGCTACGTCGATGCGTTGGCCGGCGCCGACGTGGTGTTTGTTGCATTGGCTCTCACTCCTGAGACCGAAGGCATGATCTCCCGCTCGGAGCTGGAGCAGATGTCGTCGCACGCGTGGATCGTCAACGTTGCTCGCGGCCGACACGTCGTCACCGACGATCTGGTGTGGGCTTTGCAGAACGGCATCATCGGAGGCGCTGCACTCGACGTCACCGATCCCGAGCCGCTGCCAGTGGACCATCCGCTGTGGACGTTGCCGAACTGCATCATCACCCCGCACGTCGGCAACACGCCCGAGATGGCCATCCCGTTGCTGTCCGAGCGGATCACCGCCAACGTCCGCCGGTTTGCCGCCGGCGAGCCACTGGTCGGGCTGATCGACGTCGAGCTCGGATACTGACCACGATGAACGGTCAGGAGTCGATGTCGGTGCCCCTGTCCGCCGGCGCAATTGCCGGTGCGCTTGCCGACTCGGATCGTCGGTCCGTGTTTGCAGCTGTGCAACTCGGAGCCGCACACGTCGATGATGTCGTGACGGTGACTGGCTTGGCGGTCGCACAGGTAGGCAAGGCATTGGGCAAGCTGGTCGACGTCGGTCTGGTCGAGGTCGATGGCGGTCGATTGGTGGTCGCCGGCGAGGTATTCCAGCAGGCGGCGCGTGCGGCGCTGTCTCGGCCCGCGCTGAGTGAACACGACTCGCTGCCGGCGGCCGACCGCAAGGTGATGAACGCGTTCGTCGTCAACGGTCGGTTGCAATCGATTCCGTCGTCGCCCGCCAAGCGGCTGGTGATCTTGGATTGGTTGGCGCAACTGTTCGAACCGGGTCGTCGCTACAGCGAGGCGATGGTCAACCTGACGCTCGGCCAGCGGCACGCGGACACGGCGGCGCTACGGCGCTATCTGGTCGATGAGGGTTTCCTCGATCGTGAGGCGGGCGTCTACTGGCGTAGCGGTGGCAGCATCGCGAGCGAAGCGTCGAGCTGATCATCAAACCGAACGACACGCCGAAGAGCACTCACTACGAAACGCTCGGTGTTGGCCGCAACGCGTCATTCGACGACATTCGTGCCGCGTACCGTCGGGCTGCCCGTGCCAACCATCCCGACACACACGGTGAAGCGAGTGCCGTCCGGATGGCGGCAATCAACGAGGCCTGGCGCGTGGTGGGCGATCCCCAGCGGCGACGGGTGTATGACCTGTCATTGGCGAGCTCCGTCGCCCCGTGGGCTGTCAGGGAAGGCGATCCGACAGCGACGGAGTTCATCGAGCCGCGTCACAATCCGCTGTCTCGCTATCAAGACCCGCCGCGCTTCCCGTGGCGACTGATGGCCTGGTTGGCGGCGGGAGGTATCGCGCTCGTGATACTAGGTGTGCTGACCGCCGGCGACCCGGTGCCACCGAAGGTGGACAACGTGCTCGACCCCGGTGATTGCGTGATCATCGAAGCAAATGGTGATGCCGCCGAGCGTTTGTGCACGGATCCGCATGATGCGACCGTGGAGGTGCTGCTGACCTTGAACGAACGCTGCCCGGAAGGAACCGAACCCCACCGCGATCGCCAAGGACTGGGTACCGCCTGCGTTCGGTTCGATTAGTGGCGGTCGAGGGTGCCACTTCAACGAGCAGTTCCGCCGCTTTCGGCGGTTGTCAGCGAGAGGTTGGCTGCTAGCCTTGCCGTGCCATTGAGGGCGATTAGCTCAGTCGGCTAGAGCGCTACGTTCACACCGTAGAGGTCATGGGTTCGAGCCCCGTATCGCCCACTCGCAAGGCCCCGCCACGGCGGGGCCTTCGTCGTTTTCAGCCCACAAACCACCCGAGTGCCACGCCGCCGGTGCGGGTGTCCGGTGTCATCCGAGTGGGTACTCGCACCCCGGGATGGGAGTACCCACTCGCATGGTGGCGTGGCACTCGCACTGGTCGCGTGGCACTCGCACGTGGTTTGTGCGCGCTAGTCCGCTGTGTGGGCAACTGTGGCGAGTAGTTTCGGCGTATGGGGCGATTGTGCGAACGACCTGGCTGTTCTCAGCCAGCGGAGGTGATGTACGGCATCGACGCCGACCGCCTCGTCGTCTGGATCGAATCGCTCGATGGCGCCCAGTCGTACCGGGCGGGCGTGCTGTGTCGTCGCCATGCTGATGCGATGGTCGTGCCATTGGGCTGGATGCTGGACGATCGTCGCGAGCCGGTGCCGCGCCTGTTCAAAACTCGCGAGACCTCGCCCCCACCTCCGCGCCCTCGCCGGCATCGCACTCACGCTGCACGCGACGAGACCGGCCAGCTGTCGCTGACCGATCCCGAACGTGTCGTTGCAGAGGTGACAGCAGCTGAACCGTCAGTTGCCACCGAGGTCGCGGCCCGAGCGGAGGATCCGCCGTCGGCACCGTGGAAGCCGGTGTTCGACCAGCGTGACGACCTCGATGGTTTGCTCACTGCTCGCAGCCCTTTGCTGTCACGGGCGTTCGGCAAGCGTGACCAGCCACCGCCGGTCTAACCCGAATCAACCGGCGCAGTTCGCGGCGGCCCAGGTCTCAACCTTGGCCAGGCGCTCAGTGATGCGGGTGCTGGCCTTCTCCAGCCGAGCAAGGCGACGGTCGATGCGCTCGACCTTGGCGGTGTCACCATTGGCCTCGGCCTCGGCGCGTCGTTCCTGCAGCACCGGGATGCGCTCGTTGATCCGCTGCTGAATATCACCGGCACGGGCCTGCACGTCGTCGACCTTGTCGCACTTCTCCGCAGTGGTGAGGTGCTTGCGGCCGTTGCCGTTGCCGCCGCCATCACCGTTGCCGGTGGCCGAAGCGATCGCGCCGAAAGCGAGTGTTCCGCTGAGCACGATGGTGGTGAAGCCGACGATGAGCTTGTTGCTCTGTTGCATGATGTGTCCTTTGTCCTGTCTGCCGAGATGGCAGGGGTGATGGCTCACTCTGGGCTCAGGGTGTGATGAATCTGTGAGCGATTGGTCATCGATCGGCGATACTGGATCGATGGATGTGCACGCGACGCTCGATGCCCCATGCGGTGCAGATCAACTGTTCGCGTATGTCGACGATCTGGCGCAGTACCCGCTGTGGATGGACCTACTGCATCGCGTCGAGGCATCGGGCACCGGCGAGCCTGCCTGGCACGTGGAGTTGCGCGCCAGGGTAGGGCCGTTTGCGCGGAGCAAACGGCTGCGCATGCATCGCACCGTTCACGATCTCGACACCCATCGTGCGGTGTTCGAACGCGCCGAAGCGGACGGCCGCACACACAGTCCGTGGGTCCTGCGCGCAGAGGTACTCGAGCACGACGGCGTCAGCACCTTGCACATGCACCTTCACTACGGCGGAGCGCTATGGACGGCCGGTGTGCTGGAGCGTGTGCTGGCAGATCAGATCACCAACGGGCGCGTGCGACTTACGGCGTTGGTGCGTTCCACGCACTGAATCGTCCATCGGCGCGACACTCCAGTTGCAGCGGAAGGCCGAAGCACTCGCTGAGCGAGGTGCTGTTCAGGCCGCCGTCCAAGGGACCCTTCGCAATTGCGTGGCCGTCGCGCAGCATCAACACATGGGTCATTCCCGGCGGAACCTCGTCGAGGTGATGGGTGACCAGCACCAGCGGCGGCGCGGCGGCGTCGAGGGTCAGCTCGCTGAGTGCCTGAACCAGATGCTCGCGGCCACCCAGATCAAGTCGTGCGCTGGGCTCATCGAGCAGCACGATGCCCGGTTCGTTCATCAGCGTGCGCGCCAGCAGCACCCGCTGCTGTTCGCCGGACGAGACTGTGCCGAGTGACCGCTGTGCCGTCCAGGCCACCCCCATCCGATCGAGGCACTCCAGCGCGCGAGCCTCGTCGGCGGTCGTGTACCGGTGCCACCACGGCTCGAGCGCAGCGAATTTGGCCGTCATCACGACATCCAGGCAGCGCAGTTCCGGGCGCAGCTGCGCTGACAGTGATGCAGACAGATAGCCGATGCGTCGACGCAACTGGCGCACGTCAGCGCGACCCAGTCGCTCTCCGAGAAGGTCGACGGTGCCCGCTGACGGATGCTCGTACATCGAGGCAATTCGCAGCAGGGTTGTCTTGCCCGAGCCGTTGGCTCCCAGTACCAGCCACCGCTCGTGGCCCTCGACCTGCCAGGAGAGTTGAGCAAGAATGGTTCGACCGTCACGGACGAAGGTCACATCAGACAGTTTCAGTACAGCGCCCATACAGCCGATGACGATACGTGCACAGGTCCCTACGTGTACAGGTCCTTGCGTGCACAGACCCTTACGTGCACAGGTCCGTGAAAGAAGGTGAGGGCGGAGTGAATGAACCGAATGTGTTCCGGCCAGTAGCCTTGCGAACGATGCGACGCGCCGGGGTCTTCCTTTTTGTCCTGTGCGCGCTCGTGCCGGTCGTACCAGGTCATTTGGTTCGCGCCGATGACTCGGCCGCGCAGCAGGCGGCGAAGGAAATCGCTGACGCTCGCGAGCAGGCGAATGCCGCTGCCGACGCGTACTTCGACGCAGAGTCGACGCTGGACACGCTGGGACTCGAAGCACAGGGTTTGGAGGCCGAAGTGGCCGACCTGCAAAACAAGGTGGCAGCGCTCCAAGAGCGTGTGCAGCTCGTTGCCATCAACCGCTTCACTCGCTCTGACACCACCACCTCGCCACTACTCAACGGCTTCGCCACCCCTGAGGAGCAGATGCAGCTGGAAGCACTTTCGGAAGTCATCACCGACACTTCCACACGGGACTTCGATCTGTTCGAGTCATTGAACCAGCAGTTGTACTCTCAGACGACGGCCCTCGCCGACAAGCGCGACGAAACGGAGCAGCAGAAGGCAACAGCCGCGTCGCTCCGGGACAAGGCGACAGCCGAGGTCGAACATTTGAAGGACGTGGAGGCGAACCGTCTCCAGGACGAAGCGGTCAAGAAGGCTCTGCAAGCCGAGGAACGGGCCCGCGCGGCGGCGTTGGTCGTGCAGGCACCAGCACCCGTTTCGACCGAGAACGACGACGGTGCTACCGCCGCCGAGGGTGGTGGCGGTGTGCCGCAGACCACGACGCCGACCAACGAGGGCAGCGGCGGCCAAACCGGTGCCGGTGGCGCTGGTGGCCGTCCGGGCGGTGCCGGTGGCGACGACTACGGCGGCATCGACTGGGTCTGCCCCACCGGGGACTATCCGGTCTCGTTCGGCGACACATGGGGTGCTCCACGCAGCGGTGGGCGACGCCATGAAGGTGTCGACATGATCGGGCCGATCGGCGTACCGATTCTGGCAGTGGTGGACGGCGTGGCGACGGCTCGCAGCGCCGAGCTCGGTGGTTTGGTGCTCTCGCTCGTCGGCGCCGACGGCAACCGTTACTTCTACGGTCACCTCGACCACTACGGCAAGCTGGGCGCGGTCCAGGCGGGCGATGTCATGGCGTACATGGGCCAGACCGGCAACGCACGGTTCAGCGTGCCGCACCTTCACTTCGAGATTCATCCCGCCGGCGGGCCGGCAGTCAACCCGTACCCGACGACCCGAGCGCACTGCTGACGGTTCGGTTCGGGTACCCCGCGCCGAATCGGCAAGGCTGACGAAATGGCTGATGCGGCGTCGAGCGATCTGGCCGCGGCGCTCGCCGCGGCGCTGACAGCCGATGTCGTCACCGACGTTGTGCGGCTCAGCGGTGGCGCCTCTCGCGACACGTTCCGCTTCGTCGCCGACGGCCGGCCACTGATCCTGCAGCGGCAGCGCGGTGGCGACGTGCGCGACATGGGTATCGAGGCGTCCGTCGTGCGCGCAGCGGGTGTAGCCGGCGCACCAGTCGCTGAGCTGGTGGCATCGTCCGCCGACGCCTCTTCGTTGGGCAGCGCGTACATGATCATGACTGCCGTCGAGGGCGAGACCATCGCCCGCAAGATTCTGCGTGACGATCAGTTTGCCCATGCCCGCAAGGTGCTGCCGGCACAGTTGGGGGCCGCCTTGGCGCAAATCCATGCAGTTGCCACCGACGGGCTGACCGCGCTGCCGATGAGCGACCAGCTCAATCAGTACCGCGAGGTGCTCGACCTGCTGGGCCAGCCGCACCCCACGTTCGAGCTCGTGTTCAAGTGGTTGGAAGCAAATCGGCCGGCAGTGCAGCCACCAGTTCTGGTGCACGGCGACTTCCGGTTGGGCAACGTCGTCGTCGGCGAGGAAGGTTTGCGTGCCGTTCTCGACTGGGAGCTTGCGCACCTCGGAGACCCCATGGAAGATCTCGGCTGGTTGTGCGTGAAGGCATGGCGCTTCGGGTCGCGCTTGCCAGTCGCCGGCGTCGGCACATACGACCAACTTTTCGCCGCGTACGAGGCTGCTGGCGGGGGCGCCGTCGACCCCGATGTGGTGCGCTGGTGGGAAGTGCTGGGCACTCTGAAGTGGGGCATCATGTGCATCGGCCAGGCCAACACGCACCTGACCGGCGCCGCCCGCAGCCACGAGTTGGCCGCCATTGGCCGCCGAGTGTGCGAAAACGAATACGACTTGTTTCTGGCATTGGAGGGACGCTGGTGAACCCGCACGACAACCTTCACGACAACCTTCACGACAACCTTCACGACAACCTTCACGACAACCTTCACGACAACCTTCACGACAACCTTCACGACAACCTTCACGACAACCTTCACGACACACCGTCGGCGGAGCAGCTCGTCGAGTCGGTTCGTGAGTGGCTGGAGCGCGACGTGCTGGCGGGTACGACTGGTCGCCTTCAGTTCCACACGCGCGTTGCCGTCAACGTGCTGGCCATGGTCGAGCGCGAGTTGCGGCTGGGTCAGGGGCAGGCGGCGGCGCACTCAGTCCGTCTGGCCCAACTCGGGTGTGCTGGCGACGCAGAACTGGCTGCCCGAATTCGTGAGGGCGCATTCGACGACCGTCTCGAAGAGGTTCGCGAGCTGGTGCTCGCAGATGTGCGCGACAAGCTGGCCGTGGCGAACCCGAAACACCTGGCCGCGGACTAGTCGAGTGTGGGCTTGCGACGCATGGTGACCGGCTGGCCCGCCGCCAACTGCCCGCAGGCGGCATCGATGTCGGTGCCCCGGTTGCGGCGTACGGTCGCGTTGACTCCGAGGTCGGTGAGCATTGTGTGGAACTGCGCAACACGAGTCTTCGACGACCCGATGGTGGGATAGCCAGGCGTCGGGTTCAGCGGGATGAGGTTGACGTGTGCCGGCAACCGGAAGCGACGGCAGAGCTTGGCCAGTTCGGCCGCATCGGAGTCGCGGTCGTTGATGCCTTCGATCATCGCCCACTCGAAGCTGAGCCGGCGGCCCTTCGCCTCCAGGTAGTCGGCGCACGCACGCATCAGATCGTCCAGTGGATACCGCTTGTTGATCGGCACCAGTTCGTCGCGCAGCGTGTCGTTGGCAGCATGCAGCGACACGGCGAGGTTGACCGGCAGCGCCCGTTCGGTGAGTTTGCGGATGCCGGGAATCAGCCCGACGGTGCTGATGGTGATGTGGCGAGCGGACAATCCGATTGCACCGTGGAGCCGCTCGACCGAGCCCCACACTGCACCCTCGTTGGCCATCGGCTCGCCCATACCCATGAACACCACGTTGGCCAAGCGCCGTTCCATCGAGCGCGCTTCGCGGGCGGCGACCACCACCTGCTCGACGATCTCGCCGACGGTCAATTGACGGGTGAAGCCGGCCTGGCCGGTGGCGCAAAAGCCGCACCCCATCGCACAGCCCGCCTGGCTGCTGACGCACACCGTGACCCGGTCCGGGTACACCATCAGTACCGTCTCGATTCGGCTCCCGTCGTGCAGCTCCCACAGGTACTTGACGGTGTCGCCGTTGTCGTTGATCTGACGCGTCACCTCGGTGAGCGACGTCGGCAGGTCGGCTGTCAGTCGCTCGCGCAGCGCCTTGGGCACGTTGCTGATCTCGCCCGGCGCCGCCAGTTGCGTGTACAGCCCGTCCCACACCTGGTCCAACCGATAGCGCGGCTCACCTGCGAGAAGTGTGGCGAGCTCGTCGCGATCGGGGGTGTAGAGCGTTGTGCTCACACAACCTCGGCGGCGAGTGCTTCGTAGCTGGCAATTCGTTGGCGGATGACGTCGAGGCTCGCCGTCCAGAACGCTCCGTCGGTGACGTCGAACCCGAAGACCTGGCCGAGTTCCTCGGCGGTGTTCATGCCGGCTCGCGACAGCGCATCGTCGTAGTGCGCGCTGAACGCCTGCGGGTCCTGTCGGTACTGCGCGAAGAGGCCAAGGCCGAACAGCAATCCGTAGGTGTAGGGCCAGTTGTAGAAGTGCGAGCTGTAGTAGTGCGGCTTGACGGCCCACATGTAGGGGTGGGCGGTGCTCTGCGTGAGGCCATCGCCATAGGCGTCTGCCTGCGCCTGCAGCATCAGAGCGTTGAGCTCGCTGACACCCAGCGTGCGACGCTGGCGGCGAGCGAACACCTCGGTCTCGAACAGGAACCGGCTCCGGATGTCCACCACCACCTGGGTCGACCCCTGCAGATCGACATCCAAGAGAGCCAAGCGATCGCGCCCCTGCAGGCGCTGCAGGCCTTCCTCCACCACCAACGTCTCGCAGAAGATGCTGGCCGTCTCGGCAAGCGCCATCGGCAATGCGCGCTGCAGCGGTGTGCGATGCGCCAGTTGCGTGTTGTGGTAGGCGTGGCCCAGCTCGTGGGCAGTGGTCTGTGCCGAATCGACGCTGCCGCTCCAGTTCAGGAACACCAGCGACCGGTCGCCGACGAATGGCATACAGAACGCGCCGCCGCGCTTACCTTGGCGCGGGCCGGCATCGATCCACTGTTCCTCCAGTGCTCGGTCGAGCAGACCGGCCAAACTGCCACCGTACGAACCGAACGCGTTGCGCACGATCGCCGAACCCTCATCCCAAGAGATCTCCGCAGGCGCGAACGGCAGTGGCGCCATCATGTCGTGCCACGGCAGCGAGCCGTCCTGGCCGCTCGGTGATGACTGGCCGTTCAGTGATGAATGGCCGTGCAGCGACGCCTTGATGCGCATCCAGCGACGAAAGTCGGGCAGTGAGTCGGTGATGGCCTGCTGCATTGCATCGAATGTGGCGCGACTGACGTTGTTGGCGAACAGTGATGCATCCAACGGCGACGGCCATCCGCGACGGCGGTTGAGGACGTTGGCCTCGCCCTTGACGCTGTTCATCGCCGCCGCGCACACGGGAGCGACGGTGGGCCAAATGGCCAACTCGGCGTCGTAGGCCGCCTTGCGTACGGCGCCATCCGCATGTGATGCGAGGCCCCGAATTGCGGCCATCGGGAGATCTGAGACGGTGCCGTCGGGCATCGCGACCGAGGCAGTCATCTGTGAGGTCACCGTGCTGTGCAGCTGCGCCCACGCCGACGAGCCGGTGTTGACGAGTTCGCCGTAAAGGCCCTCCTCGGCTTCACTCATCTGCCGCTCGGCGCGTGCCGCCAGCTTGGTCAATGGGCCGGCGTGTTGCGCGACTTCGTCGCTCACCTTGGCCAGCTCATCGACTCCGAGCGAGTGGAACCACTCGGCCAAGCGGGCCATCAGTGGGCGCAGCCGCGAGCCGACCATCTGGTATTCGCCCATCAGCCCTTGGGCTTTCTCGTCGTAGCTGTCTGTGCTGGTGGTGGCGTAGATGTAGGCACCGGTCACGTCGGAGTGTTCCTCCAGCGCATTGATGGCGGCGATCACCGTGTCGGCAGCGTTGCCATCTGCCGCTGTCACCGGCCGGGGAGTCGTTGCGCGAATGCCGTGCTCATCGAATAGTGCTTCCAGCCGTGCTGCGTCGGCGCTGCAGCGGTCCATCGCGTCGAGGAAGCTGCGCGCCGCGAACGACGGATGAACGTCGGCGACGCTCCAACGAGGAAGCCGCTCGGCGGACGATTCTGCGGTGGTCATGAAGAAGCTCCCTGTGCGGCGCGATGGTAGGACTGGTCGATGTGTTCCACTTCGAACCCGAGGGCACGGTAGAGCCCGACAGCGGCTGTGTTGACGGCGTCGACGTAAAGCATTGCAGCCTCAGCGCCGACGGAATGAAGGTGTTGCAGGCCGGCAACGGTGAGGGCTTTACCCAAACCATGACCGTGGAAGTCGGGGTGCACGGCGATCACGTAGATCTCGCCGGTCAGCACAGCGCCAGGGTGGACCTTCGTCCAGCAGAACGCCGCCAGACGACCGTCTCGCTCGTGGAGCAGGAAGCCTTCGGAGTCGAACCATGACTCACGTTCTCGTTGCCGCAACGTGGCCAAATCCCAGCCACCTTGCTCCCCATGCGAGCCGAAGGCTGCATTGTTGACGGCAAGCCACGTCTGCTCATCGACACCGACCCGGAACGACCGCAACGCGACGTCGGTGGTGGTGGCGATCGGCAACGCCCGACCCATTCGGAACAGGCGCCGGTCGGCAAGCAGGCCCAGTTCCGCTGCAACCGCCGCCGACGCCTCGGTGCTCCACCAGGTGACAGCCGAGGCAGTGGGCACCATGCGCAGCAGCTCACGCAGTAGTGGCTCGAGGTCATCGGCACTGGATGTCACGACGCCCACCACGACACCGTCGTTCGCGGCCGACGCCTGCGCGTAACCGACGATGGCATCACCATCGGACGCGATAGCGGCTCGAAAGCCGTCGCGTTCGCCGTGGGTGAGATCGCTGGTGAGATGGTCGTTGAGGCGCGTACTGCCGGCTGCATACGAGGCCTCGAGGAACGCCGTGACGTCGGCGTGCTCCGCGAGCGAAAGACTGCGTTGCGCTCGTACCTGGACCATCGGCCCGAGGCTACTGGCGTCGCTAGCCTCGTTGCATGGGCACACCGCGCACTGCGAAGGGTCGGATCAAGGCCATTTCGGCACAACTTGCCGTCGACTATCCCGAGGCATTGTGCGAACTGGACCACGGCAATGCGTTCGAGTTGCTCGCTGCCACCATCCTTTCGGCGCAGACCACCGACGCGCGGGTCAACATGGTGACACCGGCGCTGTTCGTCAAGTACCCGAATGTGGAGGCGCTGGCTGCAGCGGTACCAGCAGATCTCGAGGACATCATTCGTTCCACCGGCTTCTACCAGAGCAAGGCGCGCAACCTGATGTCGATGGCGCACAGCCTGCTCGGCCAGTTCGGCGGCGAGGTACCAACGGCGCTGGAAGATCTGGTCACTCTCGCCGGTGTCGGCCGCAAGACCGCAAACGTGGTGCGCAGCGTGGCCTTCGGCTTGCCTGGTCTACCTGTGGACACACACGTGGGCCGATTGACTCGCAAATGGGCCCTCACCACCCAGGACGACCCGGTGAAGGTGGAGGCCGAGTTGTGTGCGCTGCTGGAGCCTGCTCAATGGGGAGACTTCAGCTTGCGGACCATTTTGCACGGTCGTCGGGTGTGTGACGCCAAGAAACCGCGGTGCGCGGATTGCCACATCGAGCCCCTCTGTCCTGCCAGTTTGCTGCCCCACGGCCCCTCCACGCGGGTACCAAAAGCGACGTAGGGTGGCGATTTGTGCCTGAAGAATTCGGGTGTATAGTGAGCCAACTAACCAGGTTCCCGCCACCTGGTTTGCGAGCGATGCCGGGATCCGCCGCCTGGCGTCGCTGAGCGACGGCCCCGCAAGGGGCCGTCGCCGCGTTTTGCCAGCAGTTCGTGGCGCCCGCGCTCAGTGAGCGTGGGCGGCCAATTTGGCAGCCCTGCGCAACAGCCGTGCGGCGCTGCGCAACGAACGTTCGGCTTCCACAAGTGCGCCGGCAACGTCGTCGTGTTCAGTGAGCTGGAAGCCAGGCACGAAGTCGCCGACCTCCTGCTGGTAGCGGTCGACATGATCGGCCATCACGGATAGCGAGACAGAGGGGTTGCCAGACATGGGGCACAGTCTGCCGGGCCGGGCCGCTCCCGTCGCAGCGAGGAAGACTGAATCCACCCTCTGCCCAGCGTCCTGCCTCGGTAACGTGACCCGGTGACCCGTGTGCCCGTTCGAGACGACTTCAGCGCCCTCGAGGGCTACCACTCGCCGCAGCTGAGGGTGGATGTGCGGCTGAACACCAACGAGTCGCCGTTCGGTCCGCCGGCAGCGTGGCGCGATGCGTTCGCCGCCGAGCTGTCGCGAGTGGAGTGGAACCGCTACCCGGATCGTGCCGCCTCGGCGCTGCGGGCAGGCATCGCATCACTCCATGGCGTACGACCGGAACAGGTCTTCGTGGCCAACGGCAGCAATGAAGTGCTGCAAACCTTGTTGCTCACGTATGCCGGCCCAGGGCGAACGGTGGCGACGTTCGAGCCGACGTATCAGCTCCACGGCCATATTGCTCGGCTGACCGGCGCCAGCGTTGCCGAGGGAGAGCGCGCCGCCGACTTCTCGCTCGACATGGCGCAGGTTCGCCAGGTGCTGACCGCTTCGTCGCCGGTCATCACGTTCCTCTGTTCGCCGAACAATCCCACTGGTTTGGTCGAGCCGGAGGCGAACGTTCGCGAGGTGTTGGCGCTGGCCCCCGGGCTGTTGGTGGTCGACGAGGCGTATGGTCAGTTCGCCGAATGGTCAGCGGTTGGCCTGATCGACGAGGACACGCCACTCGTGGTGACTCGCACGTTCTCCAAGACGTGGTCGATGGCAGGGTCACGCCTGGGCTATCTGATCGGTCCGTCGTGGGTCGTCGCCGAGCTCGACAAAGTCGTGCTCCCGTACCATCTCGACGCGGCCAAGCAGATCGCTGGGCGGCTGGCCCTCACGTTCGTCGACGAGATGGAGGAGCGAGTGCAGTTCATCGTCGGCGAGCGCGATCGGCTCTCCACTGCCATGGCAGCGCTGCCGGTGGATGTGTTCCCCAGTGGCGCCAACTTCATCCTCTTTCGTCCGCGCGATGTGTCGGGCAGGGTGGTCTGGCAGACGCTGCTCGACCACAGTGTGCTCATCCGCGATTGTTCGGGCTGGGCGCGCCTCGACGACTGCTTGCGAGTCACCATCGGCACCCCCGCCGAGAACGATCTGTTCCTTTCCGCCCTTGCGGCGGCCCTGCCTTCGAAGGTTGCACCATGAGCCGTTCCGCCAGCCGCCAGCGCACCACGAAGGAAACGTCCATCGATCTCTCGATCGAACTGGACGGCACGGGGGTGGTGGAGATCAGTACCGGCATTCCGTTCTACGACCATATGCTCGAGCAGCTGGGCAAGCACGGCGGTTTCGACCTGCGAATTGCTGCCACCGGCGACCTGCACATCGACATCCATCACACAGTGGAAGACGTCGGCATCGCGCTCGGCGAGGCGTTCCGCGAGGCGTTGGGCGACAAGGTTGGTGTGCGACGTTTCGCGAGTGGCCTGTACCCGTTGGACGAGGCGCTGGTGGAGGTGGCGCTCGACCTGTCGGGCCGCCCGTTCGTGGTGTGGAACGTGCCGATGCCGGAGGTTCTTGCGCTGGGTAACCCCGCCTTCGACCCGCAGCTGACCGAGCATGCATTCCATTCGTTCGCAACAGCGGCCGGCATCACGCTGCACGTACGGCTGTGCCACGGGACCAACGTGCACCACATCATCGAGGCTGCGTTCAAGGGTTTGGCACGCACGCTGCGCGACGCCGTGCGCGTGGAAGGCACCAGCGTGCCCAGCACCAAGGGTGTGTTGTGACGGCAGCGGCTGATGAGCCATTGGTGGCCGTGCTCGACTATGGCATCGGCAATTTGCGGTCGGCGCAGAAGGCGCTGCAGCACTGCGGTGCCGACGCCCGCTTGACGGCCGATCCAGGCTTGGTCGCCGACGCAGCGGCCGTGGTGCTGCCCGGCGTAGGTGCCTTTGGCGCGTGTATGAATGCGTTGCGTGCGGCCGGGCTCGAATCGCTGGTTCACGACGCGGTGGAGTCCGGTCGGCCGTTCATGGGCATCTGTGTCGGCATGCAGATGCTGTTCAACGGCAGCGAGGAGGACGAGACGGCGATCGGTCTCGGTGTCATCGATGGCTCCATTCAGTGGATCTCGGATCAGCTGCCGCGCCCACAGATGCAATGGAACCAACTCGATCTGCCGACCGCCGACCCCGTGTTCGAAGGGTTGGGCGACCACCCGTGGGTCTACTTCGTGCACTCCCTGCACGCAGTGCCCGCCGATCCGGCAGTGGTCGTGGCAACCTGCGAATACGGCGGCACGGTCAATGCTGCGTTTCGTCAGGGCAACGTGTTCGCGACACAGTTCCACCCCGAGAAGTCGGGCCAGGCAGGCCTGGCCATGCTGCGCAACTTCGTAGATCTGCTGAAACCCGCCAGCCAGGTGACGGCGTGATCGATCTCTATCCCGCCATCGATCTTCGCGACGGCAAGGTGGTGCGGCTGCGCCAGGGTGACTACGACGACCAGACGATCTACGGCGACGACCCGGTAGCAGTTGCGTTGTCGTTCGCCGCAGCCGGCGCGACGTGGATTCACGTGGTCGATCTCGACGCCGCCCGCAGCGGCTCACCGCTCAACCGACCGGTGGTCGCTGCCATCGCCAGCGCAGTCGCTGGGCAGGCGCGGGTGCAGACCGGTGGCGGCGTTCGAAGCGTCGCCGATGCACAGGCGCTCGCCGACGCAGGTGTCGCGCGAGTGGTGATGGGCAGCGCAGCAGTCGCCCAGCCCCAGCTCGTCGCTGATGCATCCGACGTGGTCGCGGTCGCTGTCGGCCTCGACCATCGCAACGGCGAAGTCGCTGTGCACGGTTGGACAGAAGGCTCTGGCGTGCAGCTCACCGACGCGCTGCAGTGGTTCCCCACGGCCGCAGTCTTCGTCATCACCGACATCGCTCGCGACGGCATGCTGTCGGGCCCGGACGTAGAGGGCCTCGCCACCGCCGGGCGTGCCACCGCCATTCCGATCATCGCCAGTGGGGGAGTAGCGACGCTCGCCGACGTGGCTGCGCTGAAAGTGGTGCACGGCATCACCGGCGTCATCTCCGGCAAGGCGCTGTACGAAGGCTGCTTCACCGTCGAGCAGGCGCTGCAGGAGCTGGCCCGATGAGGGTGGCCCGCGTCATTCCCTGCCTCGATGTGACCAACGGTCGCGTGGTGAAAGGCATCAACTTCGTTGGGCTGCGCGACGCGGGCGACCCGGTGGAACTTGCGGCCAAGTACGACCTCGAGGGTGCCGATGAGCTGGTGTTTCTCGACATCACCGCCTCGTCCGATGGCCGCGAGACGATGGTTGACGTGGTGTCGCGAACTGCCGAGCAGGTGTTCATCCCGTTCACCGTCGGCGGCGGAATTCGCGTGGCCGACGATGCCCGCCTGATGCTGCGCGCCGGCGCCGACAAGGTCAGTGTCAACACCGCCGCGGTGCAGCGGCCAGACCTGATTCGCGACATCGCTGCCGAGTTCGGCGCGCAGTGCTGCGTCTGCGCGATCGACGCGAAACGCACGGCCACGGGTGGGTTCGAGGTGTACCTGCACGGTGGCCGTACACCCACCGGTATCGATGCAATCCAGTGGGCTGAACGCGCGGCGTCACTGGGCGCCGGTGAGATCCTGCTCACTTCGATGGATCGTGACGGCACGCGTGAGGGCTTCGACGTGGAGCTGACTCGTCGCGTCGCCGACGCGGTCGGAGTGCCCGTGATCGCCAGCGGCGGCGTGGGTACGTTGCAGCATCTTGCCGCCGGCATCACCGAAGGGCATGCCACCGGCGTGTTGGCTGCCAGCATCTTCCACTTCGGCGAGCACACCATCGCCGAGGCCAAGGCCGCGATGGCGGCCGCCGGGGTGCAGGTGCGCCCCGCGTGAGGGCGCTGCTGCGTGAGCCGTTCACGTTGATCGACGGCGGACTGTCGACGGTGTTGGAGGAGATGGGCGAGCACCCAGCAGGCCTGCTGTGGACGGCAGCTGTTCTCATCGATCGGCCGGAAGTTCTCACGGCTGCGCATCGCCGCTACGTGGAGGCCGGCGCCGACGTCATCATCACGTCCAGCTATCAGGCCAGCGAGGCAGGATTCGTTGCGGCCGGTCTCAGCGCACCCGAGGCCCGTCGACTGCTGGCGTCCACCACGGCTGTGGCCCGCGCGGCACGGCCATCCGTCGTCGCCTGTTCGGTAGGTCCGTTCGGGGCGTACGTGGGTGATGGCAGCGAGTACAGCGGTCGCTACGCGGCCAGCTGGGCCGAGGTGCGTGCGTTCCACCGGGCTCGGTTGGAAGTGTTGGTGGACACAGCTCCGGATTTGTTCGCGATCGAGACCATTCCGTCGCTCGTGGAGGCGCAGATCGTGGTGGAGGAACTGCGGGCGCTCACCGACGCACCGGCCTGGTTGACCTTCACCTGCGTCGATGAAGTGCACACCTGCAGTGGTGATGTGTTGGCAGAAGCGGTCGCCTCAGTTGCTTCGACGCTCACAGCCGTGGGGGTGAACTGCACGGCCCCTGGTCTGGTGCAGCCACTGCTGATGTCGGTCGCGACTGACCTGCCGTTCGTCGTGTATCCCAACCATGGCGCCATCTGGGACGGCGACCACAAGTGCTGGTCGGGGGCCACCGGCGGTGTCGAGCTGCCCGAGCTGGTGCCCTCCTGGCTCGCGGCCGGGGCCCGGCTGATCGGCGGCTGCTGTGGAGTCGGCGCTGCCGGCATCGCTGCGCTCGCCGAGCTCCGCAGAGCCAATTCGTTCGGTCCCGAACGTTGAATTCAAAGGGCCGTACGTAGCGACCATTGAATTCACAGTTCGGATCCGAGGATCCGACACCGCAGGCCGACGCGGCTCGGCGGTACAGTCCGGGGCATGGCTTCAAAGATGCAGTATCGCCGGCTCGGTCGCAGCGGCTTGCAAGTGTCCGTCCTCTCCTTCGGCAGCTGGGTCACGTTCGACAATCAGCTCGGCGATGCAATGGCGCTGGAGTGCATGTCTGCCGCGTACGACGCCGGCTGCAACTTCTTCGACAACGCGGAGGCGTACGCGGGGGGTGGCAGCGAAGGCCAGATGGGCCGCGCCATCAAGGAACTGGGCTGGAAGCGCGAGTCGTACGTCGTCAGCACCAAGTTCTATTGGGGCCTCAACGGCAACATGCGCAACATGCGCAACACGCTGAACCGCAAGTACCTGTCGCAGGCCATCGACGGCTCGCTGGAGCGCATGCAGCTGGACTTCATCGACCTGGTCTACTGCCACCGCGCCGACCCTGATACCCCGCTCGAGGAGACCGTATGGGCGATGAGCGACATGATTTCCCAGGGCAAAGCCCTGTACTGGGGGACCAGTGAATGGACCGCCGACGAGATTCGAGCTGCCTGGGACATCGCCGACAAGCACCATCTTCACAAGCCGGTGATGGAGCAGCCGCAGTACAACCTGCTCACGCGCACGAAGGTCGAGCAGGAATTCGCTCGCCTGTACGACGACATCGGCCTCGGCACCACCATTTGGAGCCCATTGGCAAGTGGCCTGCTCACCGGCAAGTACAAGGACGGCGTGCCCGCCGACAGCCGTGGTGCCCTGCCG
>JBBQMG010000034.1:0-28443 GCA_038328705.1 Acidimicrobiales bacterium
GTCAGTTCCGCAGTCCGGGACGCAGCACGCCCAGAAGAGCCGGCAGCAGCAGTCGGCAGGACGCGACTTACCAACCCATGTGGTCAGAGCACTAGCTGGCGAAACCGTCGAGGATGCCGGTGAGACCGGTCGGGTGTGGGCCGATTGCCAGCTGTTCCAAGATGCCGATGCCGTGCTCGATGGTGCCGTCGGCCATCGTCAGCGTGGCGTCACACAGGGCCTGCACGTGCACGTGCTCGCGGGACAGTTGGTCATCCACCGGCAGATGCAGGCGTTCGCCGGCCGTCACCGATTCGCCTTTCCAGTACCCATGGCCGAATTCGGGGTGGCCGTAGCCGATGCCGCGCATTTGGAACTCGAAGCGACGCTGCAGCTTGACGGTGTGGCGGGCGCCGTCCCAATCGATCAGGTCGTACTCGAAGGCGTCGGCGAACCTCGTGCCCGGCCGCCATTCCACACGCCAGTCCACCGAGCGCATCATGTGGGGAGCCTCGCCCAGCCGTGAGAGCGCACCAGTTTCGTGCCAGCGGCGCCCATCGCCGTACTCGTTGACGTCGAAGTGCGTTGACAGCGATGGGAAGTTCACTGGTGCCCACAGCCAGAAGAACTGTGGCACCTGGACAGGAGCACCGGCCGGCGGCGGCTCGCCGACCGGCCGAATTCCCCACGAGCGGTCGCGCGAACCCCAAACGTTGTCGGGTGAAACTTCGTGCCGTTCGCCGTCGACCTCCAACCAGCCCGTCCATGCGCCGAACTGCGTGAGGCGGGTGTAGTCGAAAAATGTACGCATGCCCACGCGCTCGAAGAAGTGCGCTTCCTCGATCGCTTCCGATCGGCCGTCGAACGTCAGCTCTGCGCGTAGGCCCTGCTCAGGCGCATCGATCGTGACCCGAAGCGTCTGCAACGGCAGCACCACATCGACCACGATCGGCCCCAGCGTCGTGGCATCGCGGCGGTCGAGCGGTGCCCGCTGGCTATGGAACACGCTGTGCTGCACGCCGTCCTTGACCACACAGAACGCGGCATCGGCGACATGCCGATTGGGGTAGAGGCCCATCGCCGCCCCGAAGTACAGGCCACCGTCGCGTGAGTATCCGTTGAAGAAGTAGCGGTCGTACTGGTTGAGGTCGCCGGTCGCACTGTGGGCCACCGGTACCGAGGCCTGATGAATCGGGAAGTCGTCGAAGCTGGTCAGCACGCAGCGAACCGTAGTGACCTCGGTCGCTGGCCATCGCACGCTGGCGCCCCATTGGCGAGATGCCCGTAGCCTGAGCGACATGTCACGAGTGCAAGCGAGTTGGCGTCGGGTCCGCGAGGAAGGGTTCTCACCCACGGAGTTCCGCTCCATCTGCGTTGCGGCATTGGTGTTACTCGGCGCGATCGTGGTCACCGGCGGTCTGGTACGGCTGACCGGTTCGGGTCTGGGCTGCAACGACTGGCCGAACTGCAACAACACAAAGATCGT
The DNA here is from genome assembly GCA_038328705.1 of Acidimicrobiales bacterium. Classification (GTDB taxonomy): domain Bacteria; phylum Actinomycetota; class Acidimicrobiia; order Acidimicrobiales; family Ilumatobacteraceae; genus UBA668. The sequence continues at coordinate 1,466 of JBBQMG010000034.1, forward strand.
GGATGTATCGACGAAGCACGCGGCCATCGAGCAGATCAACCGGTTGTTCACGTTCCTGGTGTCGATCGGCGTCGCGCTCGCCGCACTGGCTGCCTGGTTCCGACGTCCGCGGCGACGCGACCTGCTCCGGTTCAGCTTGGTCATGCTGGTGGGTGTGCCGGCCCAGGGACTGGTCGGGGCGGTGGTCGTGTGGAGCAAGTTGCACCCCGCGTTGGTGCAGGTGCACTTCGTGCTGTCGATGGTGCTGGTGTGGGCCGCAGTGATGATGCTGGTTCGGTCACGCGAGCCGGACAACGGTCGCCGCGTCAGCGCCGTCGTGCCCCGCATTCGCCGTCGTGTCCGGTTGCTCGCAGCGTGGACGACGTTGGCGGTGCTGGCCGGCACGGTGGTCACCGGAACAGGGCCGCACGCCGGCAAGACCCTGAAGGACGCCGCGGGCAACTGCATCGTCACCGACGAGGCTGCCAAGCGGTTCTTCGGCAAGGAGTGTGACATCAATGGCGACGCGTTGGTATGGGTGACACGCGTGCACGGCACCATCGTGTGGATCACGGTTGCGATCGCGTTCACGCTGCTGTGGCATCTGCGGCGCCTGCGTCACGATCGGGAAGTGCTGGATGCGCCCCTCACCGCGTGGTTGCTGACCGCGATTGTGCAGGGGGCTATCGGCTACGCTCAGTACTCGAACGGGCTGCCGGTGGGCCTGGTGGCGTTGCACCTGGCGGGCGCGACGGTATTGGTGGGCTGCACCGCGTGGCTGTGGGCGAGTACGACCAAGTTGTCGACGTCAGCTGGCCAGGCTCTGGACGAACTCTCCGAGCTTGTTGATCAGCGCCGCGAAGAAGTGCCCGATTGAACCAATGGAATTGACGGTCCAGTCGGCGGAACCAGTCGGATCTTGCCAGAGTTTGATCGCAAAGAACGCCACCAGCAGATACATCGCGATACGAAGAGCAGCCTTCGCCTGATTGAGAATCATTGCCATGGGTGGACCTCCGGAATAGCCGAGCTCAGCTCGGTAGGTTTCCACCCGCTCCTCAGGTTACTCCGACAATGCGCGCCGGGCAGGGATTCACAGCAGCTGGGCCAGCTTCGCGACCCGAGAGCGGAACTCCTCGACCGTTCCATGGATGATCTCGCGCACCGGTACGACCGACTGAATGCGGCCGGCAACCTGCCCTGTGAGGGCGATGGATGCTTCCATGTCGCCGCCGAAGTAGAGATCGAGGGCTCTGCTCATCTCGCTCATCTCCACGTGGTCCTGGTGTTCCAGCCGCGTCGTGCGTTCTGTGCGTAACGCCCGTAGACCTGGCTTGGAGAAGCGGTTGAGGAACACGGTGTCGGTCTCGGTGGCCCCGACGATTGCCTGCTTCCAATTGTCATGCACCGGCGACTCGACGGCGCTCACCATCCGGGTGCCCATCTGCACGCCCTGCGCGCCCAGCGCGAACGCGGCTGCCATGCTGCAGCCGTCGGTGATGCCACCAGCACCGACAATCGGCACATCGACCCGACTGGCAACCAGTGGCATCAGCACCATGCTGGCCACGTCACGAGGGTTCTTGAATCCACCCCCTTCGCCGCCCTCGACGACCAAACCGTCGACTCCGGCGGCCACCGCCTTCAGCGCCGCCGCCAGCGTGGGAACGACATGGAAGACCGTCAGGCCGGCTGCTTTCAGCTGGGCCGTGTACTTCGTCGGGTCGCCCGCGGATGTGGTGACGAAGCGCACGCCCTGATCGATCACGAACTGCGCGATGCCGGGGTCGCGCACGAAGGCCTGCGCGATGTTCACGCCGAACGGCTTTTCGGTGAGATCGGCCATCTTCGCGATCTCTGCCCGCACCGCATCCAGCTCGCCGCTGGAGGTTTCGATGATGCCCATGCCGCCTGCGTTGCTGACCGCCGACGCCAACTGGCTGCGGGCGATCCAGCCCATCGGGGCTTGGATGATCGGGTAGTCGACACCGAGGAGCTCGGTGACTCGGTTACGGATGGGCGCGGGCGGCGAGCTGGTCACAGCACGGGATCGTAGATGTGGTGGCAGTCGTTGACCGTCACCAGAGTGGACCCGTGCTGTCCGATGCGCACGAGAGTGATCGAAGTGTTCTCGACCGTGAAGATCAGCGAGCGGTGCACCCCGAGCAGGTGAGCAACGTATGCGTTGATCGACCCACCATGGGCGACGACTGCGATGCACTCGCCTCGATGCTGCGCAGCAAGTGCGTCGACCACACCGGCCACTCTGGTACGAAACACCTCGTCGCCCTCGCCGCCCGGGACGCCGTCCCAACGCCCGGTACGGCTCCAGGCCACCCACTCGGGGTCGGAAGTGGCAGCGCGCCGCCGAAACTCCCCGTTGCCCCAGTCGCCGAGGCGGACCTCTTCCAGATCGACGAACTCGACCAGACTCAGCCCGCGTTCGTCCGCGAGTGGCTGCGCGGTCTGGCGGGCGCGGGCCAATTGTGAGCTGTAGACAGCGTGAATTGTCTTGTCCGCCAACCGGGAGGCCATTCGCGTCGCCTGCTCGACGCCCTGCACGTGTAGCTCCGGGTCGGCCGACTCGGGTGAGCCGGGGACGACGTCGGCAGAGCGGCCGTGGCGGATCAGCAGGATCTGACACTCGTCGGGCTCGGGCCCACGAAGCGTTGGCTGGGGTACTGCGGCTGCTCTCGGCGGAGTCGTCGTCACCCGGCCACGGTAGCGGTGAGCACGAGGCCGATGAGCACCAGGGAGATACCGACCCAACCCGCTGCGCGGATGCCCTCATGGACGACCACAGCGCCCAGCATGGCGGCCGTGATGGGTTCGAGCAGCGTGAGCGTGATGACCGTCGGTGCCGCGAGGTGCCGCAGCGCGATGCCGTACAACGTGTAGGCCACTCCGACAGTCACCACGCCGAGGTAAACCGCGACCAGCGCGCCCGACCCACCGAGGACCCAGGCGGGGGAGTGAGCGAACAGGAGTGGGCTGAGCAGTACGGCTCCGCCACTGAACATTGCAGCCATGCTGGCTGTGCTGTCGATACCGCGCTCGATCTGATGCTTGCCCACAGTCGCAAAGACCGCCCACCCGAGGCCGGCGCACACTGCCAACGCAATGCCACCTGGATCAACAGCTGCTTCACGACCGGCGAGGCCGAGCAAGCCAACGCCGCCGACGCTGATGGCGGTGCCCAGCAGCCAGCGTCGGTTCGGTGGACGGCGGTGGCTGGCTGCGTTGATGGCCCCGCTGAGTACGGGGCCAGAACCAATGGTTGCAAGGGTGCCGACAGCGACGCCAGTACGGTCGACGGCGAGAAAGTACCCCACTTGGAAGATGGCGACGCCGACGGCTCCTAGGGCGGTGATCAGGATGGATGATCGCTGCCACGGTCCCAGCAGCGCGCCCCGACCTCTCTGCGATGCGATCACCTTGAGCGTGGCGCCACCGATCAACAGGCGAACGGCCCCGACCGAGTACGGGTCGGCGGCGTCCGGCGCATTGACCAACACAGTGCCCGTCGTACCGAACAACAGCGCTGCGACGAAGACTGCGAAGGTGGCGAGAGTGTGGTGACGACGCCGATCGGGCATGAGCGCACGCTACCGATTCGTATCTGTGTCAAACTGTCCGATGTTGAGCGCTCAACGGCGTGGGCTCAAGCAAGTAGTTGACCGTAGCTGCGCACTCGCGCTTGAATACCGCCCTCACCCTTGACCAGCTAGGTGGCACGTTGGCTTCCACAACCTTCCGAAAAGTGTCCCGAATCGGTCTTGCCGCCTTCGCATTCATCGCGTTGTTCAGCGGCACGGCGCACGCCGATGAAGAGACGATTCAGGTCCGGGTGCAGCACACGCCCGAAGGCGGCAAGAAGGAGCAGGTCGAGGGCGTGGAGATCACCATCACCGACCCGAGCGGCTCTGTTGTGGCTGAGGGGGTCACCGACGAGAAGGGCGTCGCTCGTCTCGCAGTGCCGAGCGACGGCTCGTTCACGGTGACGATCGACCCTGCTTCGCTCCCAGAGGGTCTGGGGGTTGGCGAAGGTCAGGAGAGCCGCACCGTAACGGTCACCGCCGGGCTCGGCGGCAACGCCAATTTCAACCTGGGTGAGGCCACACCGAAGGCGGCCAGCAAGCTCAGCCTGCTGCCGAAGACCATCTTCAATGGAATCCGCTTCGGTCTCGTCATTGCGATCATGAGCGTCGGCCTCTCGCTGATCTACGCCACCACCGGCCTGTCGAACTTCGCCCACGGCGAGACGGTCACCATCGGTGCCGTGATGACAGGCGTGGCGTCGGGCTGGTTCGCGCTGTCCGGCGCAAAAGGCGGCTGGGGTGGCTTCATGCAACTCTCAGCGGCAATGATCATCGGTGTCGGCTGTGCCACCGCGTTCTCCGGGGCTTTGGAGCTGGCGGTGTGGCGACCGATGCGTCGCCGCGGCATCGGCCTCACCTCGATGATGATCGTCTCGATCGGCATTGCCATGTCGGTCCGATTCATCATCCAGATGTACTACGGCTCACAGCCACGGTCGTACGCCCAGTTCGGCTCACAGCAGAACATCAACTTCGGCCCGATCGGCGTGACGCCTCGCGACCTGACCACCGGCATCGTCGCACTGCTCGCACTCGGCGCAGTGGGATACCTCCTGATAAAGACTCGTACCGGCAAGGCAATCCGTGCTGTGTCGGACAACCCCGACCTGGCCTCCACCACAGGCATCAACACCGAACGAGTCATCCTCACTGTGTGGCTGCTCGGTGGCGCCCTCGCCGGTCTCGGCGGCGTGATCTTCGGCCTCGACGAACAGGTCAGCTGGAACATGGGAACCAAGATCCTGCTCTTGATGTTCGCCGCCATCACCCTGGGCGGACTCGGGCGCCCGTTCGGTGCTCTGGTCGGGTCGCTGGCCGTCGGTCTGTTCGTCCAGCTGTGGGCCTGGCTGTTCAGCAGCTACACCGACTTGAAGACGATGGGAGCGCTGTTGGCGATGATCTTGGTCCTGCTCTTTCGACCGCAGGGCATCCTCGGCAAGAAGGAGCGTGTCGGATGAGTCAGACCATTTCCAACGGCCTGTTCGGTGCGATCGGCGTCACCGCCATTGCCTACTGTCTGGCAGCCATCGGCCTCAATGTCCACTTCGGTTACACAGGACTGCTCAACTTCGGTCAGGCCGGTTTCGCCCTTGTCGGCGGCTATGCCGTGGCGATGCCAGTGATGAACTGGCAGTGGAGCATCTGGGCAACAATCCCGGTTGTGATCATCGCCTCGTCGATCTTCGCCTTGTTGCTCGGTATCCCCACACTGCGGTTGCGAAGCGACTACCTGGCCATCGTCACCATCGCGGCTGCGGAGATCCTCCGTCTGCTGGTGTCAACACCCAAGCTCGTCCACGTCACGGGCGCCACCGACGGCATCAACTCGTTCACCAACGACATCCAGAACACCATTCCGGGGTTTCTCAAGGGCAAGTCGGTGCCGCTGTGGGAGAAGCAGATCAGCGACTACGAGATGTGGGTGATGATACTCGGCTGGTTCCTCGTGGTCCTCTTCTCGGTGGGTGTCTGGTCGCTGATGCGGAGTCCCTGGGGGCGTGTGCTGCGTTCGATCCGAGAGGACGAGGATGCAGCTCGCAGCCTCGGTAAGAACGTGTTCGCCTACAAGATGACAAGCCTTGTACTCGGTGGCGTCATCGGCGGGTTCGGTGGGGCCATTCTGGTCATCGGACAGCGCAACGCCAGTCCTGGTAGCTTCCAAACGCAGTTCACGTTTCTCACCTATGCGATCATCGTTCTCGGCGGCGTCGGCAAGGTGAAAGGTCCCATTGTCGGCGCAATGATCTTTTGGTTCATGATCAACGTGAGTGACAACCTGCTCGCGGACTGGACGGACGGATCCGGCTTCCAGTTGCCTACATGGGTGATGGATTCGTCGAACTTCAGTTTCTTCCGATGGATCCTGGTGGGCACTGGCCTTGTCCTGTTGGTGATCTTCCGGCCGCAAGGCATCTTCGGTGACAAGAGGGAGCAGGCGTTCGATGTCCGATGACGCGTTTGCCGACGTTCCACGCGAACCGGGGGCTGCCAAGCCCGAACCGATCCTCGTTGCCGACTCAGTGCGTCGCAGCTTTGGTGGCCTGACTGCGGTCGACGTGCAGCACCTCGAGGTGCAACGCAACTCCATCACGGCGCTCATCGGTCCCAACGGAGCCGGTAAGACCACCTTCTTCAACCTGCTGACCGGATTCGATTCTCCCGACAGTGGCGAGTGGGCCTTCAACGGCACTTCGATGAATGGCGTCAGCCCGTACAAGGCAGCTCGCAAGGGCATGGTGCGCACGTTTCAGCTGACCAAGAGCCTCACCCGCATGTCGGTGATGGAGAACATGCGGCTCGGCGCTACTGGGCAGACCGGCGAGAAGTTGTGGGTGGCGCCGTTCAAGTTCCTCTGGAAGACACAGGAGGACGCAGTCACGACGCGCGCCGAAGGTCTGCTGGCTCGCTTCAAGCTCGATCACATGCGCGACGAGTTCGGCGGGTCGCTGTCGGGCGGCCAGCGGAAGTTGCTGGAGATGGCACGAGCACTGATGGTCGAGCCGGAGATGGTGATGCTGGACGAGCCGATGGCTGGCGTCAACCCGGCCCTGAAGCAGAGCCTGCTGGAGCACGTGAAGGGCCTGAAGGACGAAGGGCGCACGGTGCTGTTCGTCGAGCACGACATGGACATGGTGCACGAGATCGCTGACTGGGTGGTAGTGATGGCGGAGGGTCAGATCATCGCCGAAGGGCCCCCTTCGTTCATCGGTGCCAATCAAGCCGTGATCGACGCCTACCTCGGCGCACACCAGAACACCGACCTGGGGGTATGAGCATGAGCGATGGCAGCGCAGCTGTGGAAACACGACCGAACGTGATCGACGTCAAGGAGCTTGTTGGCGGCTACACCTCCGACGTGAACATTCTGAACGGCTGCAATCTGACGGTCGCGCCCGGGGAGTTCGTCGGCATCATTGGCCCCAACGGCGCCGGAAAGTCGACGCTGTTGAAGGCCGTTCTCGGTCTGCTCAAGATCCGTTCCGGCGCCGTGTACTTGCACGGCGAGGAGATCACGGGTACGAAAGCACACGAACTCGTCGGGCGTGGCGTCGGATTCGTGCCGCAGACGAGGAATGTGTTCCCCAGTCTGACCGTGCGCGAGAACCTGGAAATGGGCTGCTACCTCAAGCCGTCGATGTTCCACGAGCGCTACGAAGTCGTCTGCGAGATGTTCCCGAAGTTGAAGACCCGCGCCTCGCAGTCGGCCTCGGCTTTGTCCGGTGGCGAGCGCCAAATGGTGGCGATGGGCCGCGCACTGATGTTGAACCCGTCGGTGCTGCTGCTCGATGAACCGTCTGCCGGCCTGTCCCCGATGCTGCAGGACGAGGTGTTCATCAACTGCCGCCACATCAACGCTGCCGGCGTCGCCATTTTGATGGTCGAGCAGAACGCACGACGCTGCCTACAGGTGGCCGACCGGGGGTATGTGCTCGACCAGGGTCGTAACGCGTACACGGGTTCTGGTCGCGAGCTGTTGGCCGACCCGAACGTGATCGGCCTCTACCTCGGCACGCTCGCCCGGACCACCGGCGGTTGACACACCCGTCTGCCGGGCTTCATGCCCCCGGCTGCAGTGTGCCGTCCAACTCCAGCGCAGCGCAGCCCTGCGCTACGGTCGCCAGCATCTGTGTGTGCAGCAATTGGTCCGGTTCCACCACCAGCGGCCGGGTCACGCCGTCACCGAGGTCGACCTGCAGTACGAAGCGGAACGGCTGCTTGGCCTCGGCGACAGCGTGGGCGTCGCATCGGCCCTCTGCGAAGTACACCCCGATCTCGACCTCCGTGGAGTCTGTCGCCAGCTGAGCGAGTGGCCCGTTGGTCGCTGCGGCGGGAAAGAGCAGGGTGAATGGGATGGTGTCACCAGCGGACAGCACAGTGATGGTCTCGGTACCACTCACCCGCGTGACTCGCAGGACGCCCACCGAGAGCGGACGATCGGCGATGGTCGCGACCCGTACGTCGGCGAACGTGATCGACGCATGTTGTTGGACCATCTGCTGCTCGCATCCGGTCTCGTAGATTCCGGTCAGGATGCCTTCATCGCCGATCACCGCAGCGGTGCGGTCGGTGCCATCGGCCAGCGTGAAATGCACCGAGGCCTCTGTCAGCGCAGGGGCAGGCGCCACGTTCGTACCGTTGATCGTGCACGTGGGAGCTGGCAGCGGCACTGGCAGGTCCACACGTTGGCCGGGGTTGATGGTCAGCTGTCTGGCGATCACGGGTGTACTGAAACCAGACCAGAGAAACTGAACGCCGGTGACAGGCAGCGCCTCTGCCAGCCCGTTGGTGACTTGCAGCTGCATCTGATTCGCCACGACATCGTCGCGGTATTGCAATGGCTCGACGACAAGGGGGTTGGTCATGGCCGGTGCTGCCGACTGACCGCCGGTGGGTGCGTCACCGCACGACACTGCGATCAACAAGAGCACGACGAGTTGACGACGTATGTGCTGCACTCGGCGCACGGTAGCCGCAGTGGGCACGCGAAACGGCCCTGGGCACATGCCCAGGGCCGTTCCAAGTGTTTGGTTTCCTATGAGCCGAAACTCGATGGATCAGCCTTCTGCGTCGTAGCTCTCGCCGAGACCATTACCGATGTTGCCGTCGCAGCCGTAGACGGCGAGGTCGCGAGGACCGGCACCGTTTTCGACCATGGTACGGAGGATCTTCGACGACTCTTCGAAACCGATGACGACAACGGCGTCGGGGCTGGCGGCCACGATCTCGTTGACTTCAGCATCGAATGTGCCACCGTCGGGCTCGTAGATCTTGACGATCGACACGGTGATGCCAGCAGCTTCCAAGGTCGTCTTGACAACATCGGCCAGGCCGGTGCCGTAGGCATCGTTGCGGGCGATGATGGCCACGTTGGTGGCGCCATCGTCAGCGACGAGCTTGGAGATCGCGGCGCCCTGCAGGAGGTCCGGCGGGGCGACACGGAAGAACAGGCCCTTGTCGGCGTAGGTGGTGAGCTTGTCCGACGTGTTGGCCGGGCTGAACTGCACAACGCCAGCACCGGCGATCTTGTCGATGACCGACAGCGAGATACCCGATGCTGCGGCGCCGACGACGGCGTCGACATTTGCACTGAGCAGACGGTCGACGGTGGCGTTGGCGAATTCGGGCGTGTCGCCCGAGTCACCCGCTACCAGCTCTACCGGCTTGCCGAGCACGCCACCGGCGTCGTTGATCTCCTTGATGGCCAGGTCGACGCCGGCGATCTCGGGTGGTCCGAGGAACGCAAGCGAGCCCGTCACGGGGAGGAGGGTGCCGATACGCAGCACGCCGTCACCGGCGCGAGTGCCCTCGACGGGAACCGCGGCAACGTCGGCGTTGGCTGCACCCTTGGCCGGGAGATAGACGGTCTGCGAGTCATCGATGCGGTTGTCCGCACCCATGGTCAGCACGCCGTAGCTGGCTTCCATCGGGTCGCCCACGCCGTTGAGCGTGATCGGGCCGCTGAGGCCGTCATAGTCGGGGTCTCCACCGGCGTCGATGATGACCATGCACGATGCGAAATCGGTGCACTTCTCGCCGTCACGGGTGATGCCCTGGATCTCGCTGGCATAGGCGATGCCGTCGTCGTTTGCCTTGGCAGTGGCCAGGGCGATGACGAGCGTGAGGTCGTAGCCTTCCGCTGCGTAGTTGAAGTCCTTCAGCTCAGGATCAACTTCGAGCAGGCGAGCCTTGAAGTCGTCGCCCAGCGGCGTCAGGGGCGTGGTGCCCTTGAAGCCCTCGAGGTCTCCACCGGCTGCCGGCGTGGTGTCGGCAACAGTGGTGTCAACGGCTGCTGCGGTGGTGTCAACGGCTGCTGCGGTGGTCTCGACCGCTGCTGCGGTCGTGTCGGCCGAGCTGTTCGTGTTGTCGTCGCCGCAGGATGCGGCCACGATGGCCAATCCTGCGAGCACTGCGCCGAAGCGGCGCATGCTGGTTTTCTGCATTTGGGTTTCTCCCCCTAGGAGCCGAGCCGCACGGTGCGACCCGGTGGTAATCAAGACGCGCAGTGTATGTCGTTCATGCACGAATGAACAAGCACCACCCGGCGAATTCGATGACGGGAGGACTACGGTTCTGTGCATGTCGAACCCAACCGATGCCGCCCCGGATGAAGTGCTGTACGAGGTGGCAGACCACATTGCGACCATTACTCTCAACGCACCCGGTCGGATGAACACGATCTCAGCACTCATGCTCGATCAGTTGTCCGAACGACTGTTGCAGGCCGATCGCGAAGCTGACGTGCGCTGCATCGTCATCACTGGTGCCGGCAAGGCCTTCTGTGCCGGCCTCGACATGGCCGCGCAGATGGGTGCCGCCAAAGGCTCGCTGGGGGGATTGGACAGCGGCGGTGGCATTCCGGGGGAGATCGACCTGCGCTTCACACCGCCGACAGTGCTGCACAACCTTGATACGCCCACAATTTGCGCGCTGAACGGCGGCTCAGCCGGATACGGGCTGGATCTCGCGCTGGGCTGCGACATTCGGGTCGCCAAACAATCGGCGAAGCTGAACCCAGGCTTCGCCAAGCGCGGCATCGTTCCGGAAAGCGGTGGCACCTGGCTGCTGCCTCGGATGGTCGGCTATGCAAAGGCCGCCGAGATTGCGTTCACCGGCCGCACGTTGAAGGCCGAAGAGGCGCACGAGTTGGGTCTCGTCAACCACGTGATCGCCGACGACCTGTTCCACGAGTTCGTACAGAACCTGGCCGGCGAAATCGCTGCCAACGCACCGTTGGCGGTGAGGGCGATCAAACGCATGATGCGCGCCGCTGAAACCGAGACATTCGAACAGAACGTGCACCACGTGTTCCTGCAGCTGTTGCCGTTGCTGCGCACCGACGACTTCCGAGAGGGCGTAGCGGCGTACATGGAGAAGCGAACCCCCACGTTCAACGGTCGCTGAACGTGAAGGTCGTCGCTGGGGTCGATTCCTCAACGCAGAGCACCAAGGTCGAACTCCGGGACCTGGATGGCGGTGGCGTGGTCGGTCGCGGTTCGGCGCCGCATCCGCCAACCACTCCACCCCGCTCCGAGCAGGATCCGTTGGATTGGTGGGGTGCCTTCGAGCGCGCATACGCGGCTGCTGTGGCCGACGCAGGTGATGTGGAAGTGGTTGGCATCAGTGTTGCCGGTCAGCAACACGGCATGGTCACGCTCGACGCCAACGGTGGCGTCCTTCGTTCGGCGAAGCTCTGGAACGACACAGAATCTGCCGCCGATGCCGGCTGGCTGTGCAAGCAATTGCCAGGCGGGGCTGCTGAGTGGGCGGCTGCCACGGGCAGCGTACCGGTGGCAGCGTTCACCATCACCAAACTGTCGTGGCTGCATCGCAGCGAACCCGAGGTTTGGTCGCGACTCGCGCATGTGTTGTTGCCGCACGACTGGCTGACCTATCAACTGACAGGCCAGATGATTACCGATCGCGGCGACGCGTCCGGCACCGGTTACTGGTCGCCGATCACTGGCGAGTATCGGTGGGACTTGCTCGGGATCGTTGATCGCGAGCGCGACTGGTCGCAGACGGTGCCGCGGGTCGCTGCTCCGACGGAGGTGGTGGGCCAATGGCGTGGCATTCCCGTCGCGTGCGGTACCGGCGACAACATGGGTGCCGCCCTCGGCCTCGGGCTGACCGCCGGAACCGCAGTCATCTCCATCGGCACGTCGGGGACTGCTTATGCGGTGTCCGACACCCCGACCGCCGACCCCAGCGGTCTGGTCGCAGGCTTCGCTGACGCCTCGGGCCGCTACCTGCCGCTGGCATGCACGCTGAACGCAACCAAGATCACCGAGGCTGTGGCTCGACTACTCGCAGCGGATCGCGACGAGTTCACCTCGCTCGCCATGGCAGCGCCCAGCGGTGCCGACGGCCTCACGCTGCTGCCCTACTTCGACGGCGAGCGCACCCCTAACCTGCCGGGTGCCAGCGGTTGGATGAGCGGACTGCGCAGCGACGTCTCCCGTGAGCAGGTGGCCCGCGCGGCCGTCGAAGGCGTGTGCTGCTCGTTGCTCGACGCGCTCGACGCAATTCGCGCTGTGGCTCCCGTTGATCGAGTTGTGTTGGTTGGCGGTGGCGCACGCTCCCCGGCCTATCGCAGTGTCTTCGCGACCTTGTGTGATCTGCCGGTTGGAACGGCCGACGCCGACGAAGCGGTCGCGACAGGCGCGTGCGTGCAGGCCGCCGCAGTTGCGCTCGGTCAGTCGCACGTCGAGGTCGCACGTGGATGGGCGCTCGGCTCGGTCACTGCCGTTGAGCGTCCGGACGTCACATCGAGTGCGGACGTGCGGGCACAGTACGCAGCACTGCGTGGCGCTGCTTACTCGTCGTGAGCCTCGACCCCTACGTGGTGCTCGGTGTCGCCTCCTCGGCGACGATGTCCGAGTTGTCGACCGCCCGCCGCCGATTGGCGCAACACCTGCACCCTGATCACGGTGGCGACGCTGCAGCCATGCAAGCGCTCAACGCGGCGTTCGAGGAAGCTGTCCGACGACTTTGCGAACCTGCCGCGGCGTTGCCGGTCGCTGAGTCTGTACCAGTGCCGTCGGCGTCACCAGCGACTAGGCAGCGCGCGGGGCGTCGTTCGGTGCGCGGTGTACAGCACGATGCGCCATCGTTCACGATCGACGTGTTGCCCGTGGAGGCGTACGAGGCGTTGCTGGTCGTCACCTCGTGGATGGGAGAGGTGTTGGTCGATGACCCGCCGTATCTGCTGGAGGTCTTCCTTCACGATCCGTCACCGTGTTGGTGTCGGCTCGACCTCGTACCCGATGCGGGCGCAACCACCGTCAGCCTGATGGTGGCTGCGCTGGAGGGCGACCCGGCCCCCGAGATCGACTCTGTGCGCGACGAATGGGTCGCGAACCTCAATCGACTCGGTGACCTGTAGTCACAATCGCACGTGTCGCCTCGTGGCTGGATCACACCGAGGTCAGGTCGCGACACGTGCGATTGCGACTCAGGGGGTGGCGGCCTTACCGAGGCGGTCGCGGATGGCATGGCCGAGGCCGATCGCCGGTGGCATGACGGCGATGATGACTGCCACACCGCGTTCGTCGGCAGATCGCAGGTCCGCATACAACGAACGGGCGTACTCGCTGAGGTCGTCTGAGTGATCGAGGATCCAGCCTCCAGAACTGTTGGCAGCAAGGGCTGCTGCTTCTGCGGCCGTATCCACCAACATCACTCGTGCGGTTGGGGCGTAGTGCGAGGCCAACATGCCCGGCGCACGGCTTGGGCCGTCAGCGCCGGCCAGCGTGCCGTCGAGGAGAGCACTGATCTCCTCGCTGCCGATGCCGCCTGGTCGCAGGATCTGCGGGGGATTGGTCGTGCAGTCGACGATCGTGCTCTCCACACCAATGGGACATGCGCCGCCGTCGAGCACGTAGTCGACTCCGCTGCCCAGATCGGCGACGACGTGCGCGGCAGTGGTCGGGCTGACCTTTCCGAAGCGATTCGCTGACGGTGCAGCCAGACCGCCGCCGAAGCGAGTGAGTAGTTCGGTGGTGAGTGGGTGTGCTGGAACTCGGATTCCGACGGTGTCGCGACCGCCGGTGACAACCGGCAGTACGTGTGCGGCCTTCGAAACCAGCAGGGTCAGCGGGCCAGGCCAGCAGGTTTCGGCCAGGACCGCCGCAGCTGGTGGAACTGAGGACGCCCAATCTCCGAGCTGTTGTGCAGTGGCGACGTGCACGATCAGCGGATGGTCAGCCGGGCGCCCCTTGGCCTCGAAGATTCGCCGTACTGCTGCCTCGTTGGAAGCGTCACCGGCCAGGCCGTAGACGGTCTCGGTCGGAATTGCGACGAGTCCACCGTTGCGCAGGATCTCCAGTGCGCGTTCGATCGAGGAACCCGTCATGCGGGAATGGCGTCGAGGAACTCAAGCGCAGCGTCGATGAATCCGAATGCTTCTGGGGTCGCGAAATGATCGACGCCACGCAGGACTTTCAGGGTCGCGTTGGGGAGAGCGTCCGCAAGCGGCTCGCCGGGACCGGCAAAATCCTTGTCGCCGATGGCCACCAACGTCTGGCACGAGGCGCCCGACAACAGTTCCGCCGTGAACCGCTGCCGCGGACGGCGCATGATGGCGGCCAGCGCAATCGGGTCGTTGCCCGCCTGGTGTGCGTACTGGGCAAAGACATGCGAACCGACGTCGGCCGAGTCGGCCGTGCCCTCGATGGCTGCGGCAATGCGCTCACCCGACTGCTCGTCAGGAGCGAGGAGCGTGCCACCGATGCCGGCCAGCACCAACTTGCGAAACCGTCCGGGATGGATGCACGCGATCTGCAGCAGCGTGATTGCGCCGAGGGAGAAGCCGACGGCGTCGACAGGTTCGTCGGGCATCGCGTCGAACACTCTCGCGGTGAGGTCGGCGTACGCCTCCGGCTCGTGAGGTTTTGGTGCCGAGCCGTGTCCGAGCAGGTCGATACCGATGACTGGCTTGCCGGCATCTCGGAGCAGTTCGGTGAAGCCGCTGCGTTGCCAGGTGCTCTCGAAGGAGCCGCCCCATCCGTGTACGAGAACCACCGGCGTCGTCATGGCGCCACGGTAGCCTTGGGCGGCTGTTTCATCGGAACCGGTCAGCCACCACGGCAGTGAGCAAAGGTAGCCAGCGAAATGCAATTCCTCGGAAGTGCCCCTCCGTACGACCTGACGTACAGCGACGTCTTCATGGTGCCGAGCCTCAGCGACGTCGCTTCGCGCTTTTCGGTCGATCTGGCCACACCGGACAAGTTGGGCACCACCATTCCCGTTGTCGTCGCCAACATGACAGCGGTCGCCGGCCGTCGCATGGCGGAGACCGTTGCTCGTCGCGGCGGCATCACGGTCCTGCCACAGGACATTCCGCTGGACGTTCTCGAGACGGTGATTGCGTACGTGAAATCGCGTCACCTGGTGTACGACACGCCCATCACGCTCAGCCCTACGCATACCGTTGGAGACGCCCTGGGCTTGATCCACAAGCGCGCTCACGGGGCCGTCGTGATCGTCGACGAAGACGGCCGCCCGGAGGGCATCTTCACCGAGCACGACGCAGCTGGTTACGACCGTTTCACCCAGCTGAAGAATGTGATGAGCCGCGAGCTGGTGGTGCTGGAGGATGGCACGGCACCGGCCGAGATCTACGACCGGCTCAGCGGTCAGCGGCTGTCGGTCGCGCCAGTGGTTGATGGCGATGGTCGACTGATCGGTTGCGCCACGCGTACCGGTGCGTTGCGCAGCACGATCTACACCCCGGCCGTTGATGGCCAGCAGCGCCTTCTCGTTGCCGCAGCTGTTGGGATCAACGGTGACCCGGCCACCAAAGCCAAGGCACTGCTCTCTTACGGCGCCGATGTCTTGGTTATCGACACAGCACACGGCCATCAGACGCGTACGTTGCGGGCGATCGAGGAAGTTCGCGCCGCGGCGCCGGATGTTCCGATCGTGGCCGGCAATGTCGTGACCACCGGCGGCACGCGCGACCTGATCAGCGCCGGTGCCGACATCGTCAAGGTCGGTGTTGGTCCGGGCGCGATGTGCACCACGCGCATGATGACCGGCGTAGGTCGCCCACAGTTCAGCGCGGTGCACGATTGTGCAACCGAAGCTGCCAAGCACGGCAAGGTGATCTGGGCCGACGGCGGAGTACGCCATCCACGCGATGTGGCGTTGGCGCTCGCGGCGGGTGCCGCGAACGTGATGTTCGGTTCTTGGCTCGCCGGTACCTACGAGTCGGCAGCCGACACGCTGCGCGACCCCGATGGCCGTCTGTACAAAGAGAGCTTCGGCATGGCCAGCAACCGCGCCGTCAAGATTCGCAACCGTAGCGAGACCGCCTTCGAACGGGCTCGCAAGGAACTGTTCGAGGAGGGCATCAGCACTTCGCGGATGTACCTCGATCAGGCTCGCCCTGGGGTGGAGGACATCATTGACGACATCGTCGCCGGGGTCCGCTCCGCGTGTACCTACGCAGGTGCCGCCACCATCCCAGAGTTCGCCGATCGTGCCGTTGTGGGCGTGCAAAGTGCTGCCGGTTACAGCGAGGGTCTGCCGCAGGGGACGAGCTGGTAGTGCGCATCATCGCCATCGATGGCCCCGCCGGGGCCGGCAAGAGCACCATCGCGCGGGCGCTCGCCAAGCGCCTGGGCCTGCAGTACCTCGACACCGGCGCGATGTACCGTGCGATCACGTTCGTCGCGATGCAGCGCGATCTCTCGCTCGACGATGTCGCAGCTATCGGATCATTGGCTCGCAAGGCGACACTGGAAGTCAGCGACAGTGGCGTGACAGTGGATGGTCTCGATGCCACTACCGCAATCCGTACGCCGGCGGTGACCGCAGCAGTCAGCAAGGTTGCCGCCAATAGTGAGGTCCGCGCAGAGATGCGGGCTCGCCAGCAGCGGTGGGCCGCCGAGCACGGCGGTGGCGTCATCGAAGGTCGCGACATCGGATCGGTGGTGTTTCCCGACGCCGAGCTGAAGTTGTATCTGACTGCATCGCCGCGAACTCGTGCGCAGCGCAGGGTCGCACAGGCAGGCGGCGATGTCGACGAGATCGAGGCAGCGATTGCCGCCCGCGACCACCACGACAGCAACCGCGCCGACAGCCCACTCACCTTCGCAGATGGATCAATCGTGGTAGACACCACGGGGTCGAGCATCGACGAGGTGCTCCACCACATTGCCGAACTGATGTCGAAAGGGCCAGCCGCGGAGTGACCAGAGTTTCCACCAAGTTCGCCGGCCAGTCCGTGCCGGACAAGATTGCCTACCACACCGTCCGAACGATTGTCACCGTGTTCTGTCGGGTCTGGTGCCGCATGAGTATCGAGGGGCGTGAGAACCTGCCGGCGAGCGGGCCATTCATCCTGGCGCCCACACATCGCAGCATCATCGACACACCAGTGGCGTCGGGCGTCTACCGCAGGCGGATGCGATTCATGGGCGCTGACAAGTGGTGGAGCAATCGCTACTTCGGCAAGTTGTTGTCAGCGCTGGGCGGCTTCCCGGTCAGTCGCGGTAGCGCCGATCGTGAGGCGCTGCGGCGATGCATCGCGGTCATCGAAGGTGGCGAACCACTCGTGCTCTTTCCTGAGGGCGAACGAAAGAGCGGACTGACCGTGCGGCCGCTCTTCGAGGGGGCCGCCTACGTGGCCATGAAGACAGGTGTGCCGATCGTTCCTGTTGGCATCGGAGGCTCGGAGCGAGTGATGCCGAAGGGCGCCAAGTTCATCTACCCGCGCAAGCTGTACGTGATCGTGGGGGCACCGCTCTCCGCTCCGAAGTCGGATTCACCCAAGGAGCAGCGTGCCGCTGCACGTCAGCTGACCACCGATCTTCATGCCGAGATGCAACGGCTGTTCGACGCCGCCCAGACGCGCGTCTAGACGCCGTCGAAATAGGCCGTCATCGCCTGCGCCAACCATGGTGCGTCTTGCGTGCCGCACAGCTCGCGGGCGCTGTGCATGCTGAGCTGCGGTATGCCCACATCGACGGTGTCGATGCCCAGGCGTGTGGCGGTGATCGGGCCGATGGTGCTACCGCACGGCATGTTGTTGCGACTGACGAACAGCTGCCAGGGCACCCCCGACGACTCGAAGACTCGTTGCAGCATCGCAGCGCTGGCCGAGGAGGTCGCATAGCGCTGGTTGTTGTTGAGTTTGATCGCAGGGCCCTGATTGACCAGCGGGCGATGCCCAGCTTCGTGGCGCTCGGGGTAGTTCGGGTGCACGCTGTGCGCATTGTCGGCAGAGATGCACGAACTGTTCGCCAGCTGGGCCAGGTACTGGCTGCGGTGCGCACCGTGCGCCAGCGCCAGCCGTTCGAGGACGTGCTCCAGCAGCGGGCCGGCGGCACCGCTGACACTCTCCGAACCCACTTCCTCATGGTCGAACAGTGCGATGACCGAGGTTGCGGCGCCTGGGTCGCCTGCCGAGCACAGCGCAGCGGTGGCTGCCCAGCACGACGCCTGATTGTCGAGGCGGCCGGCCGCCAGCAGCGACCTATCGGTACCGAGCACGGCTGCTTTGGTGACGTCGAAGAGGCACAGATCCCAGCCGACGATCTCATCTACGGCCACGTCGGCCTGGCCGGCCAACCACTCGCGGAACTCGCCGTCGCGAGCGGTGCCAACCCCCCAGACCGGTGCCATGTGGGCTTGCTTGTCGAGGATGACACCGCGCTCGTTGACCTCGCGGTCGAGGTGGATGGCCAGCTGCGGGACGCGTGCAATCGGCTGCTCGATGGCGACCGTCCGCCAGCCGTTGCGCAGCTCCACTCGGCCAGCCACGCCAAGGTCGCGGTCCAGCCAGGAGTTGAGCAGCGCCCCGCCGTAGACCTCGACGGCGAGCTGCTTCCAGCCGTGACCGCCGGCGTCCGCTCGTGGCTTCACTTTGAGACACGGCGAGTCGGTGTGCGCCCCGACGATACGGACGGGCGATGTCGGCTCAGCAGCCGACCCCCGATGCCATGCGACGACGGCCGCGCCGCGCTGCACGTAACCTTTCGCTGGGACGTCGACGAACGCGCCGTTGGTGGCCACTTCTGCGAAGCCGGCCGCCGTCAGTCGGGCGGCTGCACTGGCAGTGGCGTGCCAGGGTGACGGCGAGGCGTCGAGGTACGACATCAGATCGTTGAGTCGTGCGTCGTTCAAGTGCGCGTTCATGACTGTTGCATCAGTCCCATCGGAAGGCCGGTACCGCGCAGGTGCGAGGTTTCGTTGACAGTGATCACGCTGCGGTGCCCACGCCCAGAGGCAGCGATGCGGTGAATGCTGGTGTAGTTGGGATAGAAGAAGCCGTGTGTCACCGGCAGCCCGAGAATATGAGCGAGATACGAGTTGATGACGCCTCCGTGGCAGGCAACCGCGACTCGTTGGCCAGGGTGAGCCTCGATCAATGCTTCGAGCGCGGGTACCACACGGCCGGAGAACTCCTCTGGTGTCTCTTCATGAGCTGACCACTCGCCACGGACCATGGCCTGCCAGCGCGGGTCGTTCGCCGCCTTCAGCTCCTCGATAGGGATGTAGCTGCTGGCGTTGCGGTCCCATTCGGCCACGCTGTCGATGACAGCGACGTCGAGCTGGCGATCGGCGGCAAGCGGGGCAGCGGTCTGCAGCGCACGGCGAAGGGGGCTGGAGTAGACGGCATCGATGGATTCGTTGCGGAGGTACGACGTGAGATGGCGGGCTTGGTCGTGGCCTGCTTCGGCGAGCTCCGGATCAGCGATACCCTCGCTGAGCTCTCGCCGTACTGGTAAACCATGCCGTATCAACATCAACTCCATGCCGACTAGATAAGCACCTCATGACCCCTCAAGCTGATACTCGAACGAAGATTGTGGCCACTCTCGGGCCCGCCAGCGAATCGCCGGAGGTGCTCGATGAGATGCTCCGCGCCGGGGTCGACGTCGTTCGGCTGAACCTCAGTCACGGGACACTCGAGTCGCATCTCATCCTGATGCAGGCTGTGCGGGAGGCTGCTGAGCGCACCGGGCAGGTGGTGGCGGTCCTCGCAGATCTTCCAGGACCCAAGGTTCGTTCCGGCCAGTTCGCCGACGGCGGCGGTGTGCTCGTTGGCGGGGCGCAACTGGTCCTGACGCCCGAGGAGGGCCCCTCGACGATTGATCGGATCACCGTCGACTATCCGACGCTGTTGATTGATCTGCAGGCGGGTGATCGCGTCGTGCTCGGCGACGGGGCCATCTCGCTGCGGGCGGAGAACGTCGACGAGCACGAGGTCAAATGCGTGGTGTTGACCGGCGGATCGGTGCAGGGCCGGCCGGGTGTGCACCTCCCGTCCGAGCGGTTGCGACTGACGACGCCGACCGAGGACGACTTGGTGTTGGGCAAGGCGATGGCCGAGGCAGGGGCCGACTTCCTGGCGGTGTCGTTCGTGCGCGCGGCACACGATCTGCGTGTCGTCCGTGAGGCGATCCTGCCCCACACCACCAGACTGGTTGCGAAGATCGAGACGATGCCAGCCGTGGTGGCTCTGGAGTCCATCGCTGCCGAGGCCGACGCGGTCATGGTGGCTCGCGGTGACCTGGGAATCGAGTGCCCGCTGGAGGATGTGCCCCATCTGCAGAAGCGCATCATTCGCCATTGCGTGGAAGTGGGGGTACCGGTCATCACGGCGACGCAGATGATGGAGAGCATGATCACGTCGCCATCACCGACGCGTGCCGAGGTGAGCGACATTGCCAACGCAGTGTTCGACGGCACCGACGCGTTGATGCTGTCGGCGGAGACCGCAATCGGTGCCGACCCGGCGGGCGTGGTGCGCACGATGAGCCGCATCGCAGGGCGAGCCGAAGTAGAAGCCAGTTACGAGCAGTGGGCCTCGCGGCTCGGGCGAACGCAACGCGAGCAATGGCCTGACGGACCGGCGCGCATCACGATGGCCATCACGCACGCGGCAGGAATGGCAGCCGCCGACTCGGGAGCGTCGGCGATTCTGTGCTGCACCACCACTGGTCGTACGGCGCGGGCCATGGCCCGTTTCCGTCCCTCCCCAACCCTCATCAGTTTGTCGCCCGACCCTTGCACGGTGCGTGCGATGGCGCTGTCGTGGGGTGTGCGATCGCTGGCCGTCAGCACCTATCACAGCACCGACGACCTGGTGTGGTTCGCGGTCGAGCGCGCCTTGCAGAGCGGTTACATCGAAGCTGGCCAGACCGTGTTGGTATTGGCCGGAGCACCGGACCGGCCCAGCGGGGCCAGCACGGACGTGCTGCGCATCGTGCGCGTCTCGTGACCCGCCACGCGGGCGACTCGGGAATCTGGTCCGAGGAAGCGGGCGACTCAGCACGCCCGCTGATCGTGCTCGTGCACGGTGCGATGGATCGTTCCACGGGCCTGCTGCGGCTCAGTCGCCGGCTCGATGCTGAGTACCTCGTGGCCCGATACGACCGTCGTGGATACGGCCGGTCGACGCCGCACCCTGGGCCGTTCGACATGACTGCCCAGGTCGCGGACCTCGTCGGCGTCATCGCCGGTCGGCGGGCCGTGATCGTCGGCCACAGTTATGGCGGGAACGTCGCGTTGGCGACTGCGGAGCAGTTCCCGGACCTCGTTGCGGGGGTTGCCATCTACGAGACCCCCCTGTCGTGGGAGCCGTGGTGGCCAGGTTCGACGGCCGGCGCTGCGGCGATCAAAGCGGCCGGTCAGCCGCAGGAAGCGGCCGAAGCCTTCATGCGTCGGATCATCGGCGTCGAGCGGTGGGAGGCACTGCCGGAACGGACGCGGGCAACCCGTCGTGCCGAAGGCGTGGCATTGGTCGATGAGTTGGCCGACCTTCGTGAGCACCAGCCGTGGCAGGCAGACCGGATTCATGTGCCGGTCGTCGTTGGCTGCGGCACCCGGGGCGCCGCGCACCACCAGCAGGGCATGACCGCAGTGGCCGCGTCCATTGCGGGTGCCAAGTTGGTGGTGGTCGATGGTTGCGGCCACGATGCCCCCCACAGCGACGCCAGTCGCTTCCGAGCCGAGGTTGTCGACCCATTGCTGGCGCTGGTCGGTGCCCCCTGGTACGGACTCAGCCGACCTTGATCTCGGTGCCGAAGAAGGTGCAGGTGAGGCCGCTCACGTCGAGGGCTTCGGCTTTCGCCTTGGCGCTGTCGGCGCAGTCCTGCAGGCTGGTTCGCTGTGTCCAGACACCCAACGCCAGGCAGGCCATCAGCACCACCACGATCAGCTTCGTGACGATGCTCTTGATCACCAACGCAGCGATCACTGACAGCGCAACGAAAACGACGACTACCACGATGGCGATGGTCTTTGCGGATTCCAGGGTCATTGCGATCATGCGCGAACCATAGGCCGTAGGGTGGCCAGGTGAGTGACCAACCGATCCTGCTGACCCCTCAGGGGCCACCCCGCACTGTTCTACCAGCGGAAGAGGCGGCGGTCCGCCACGCGGTTCAGCAGGCGTTGGCGGCGCCGGCGAACGACCGTCGCGCGCTGGCTGCAGCAATTGTTGCGGGCAATCCTCGATCGCTCATCGGGTGGTGCACGCTTGGCGATGCCGCCACCGACACGGTCGAGAAGTACGCCGCGTATCGCGTGGGCTATCATCGCGGTCTCGACACGTTGCGCGCCAACGGTTGGCGCGGTTCGGGCTACGTGCGGTGGGCCGACGAAACCAACCGTCCCTTCCTGGGCTGCCTCCGCGGCCTGGGGGCCATGGCCGCCGAGATTGGCGAGAACGACGAGGCTGAACGAATCGCGCTGTTCCTCGGTCAGCTCGACCCAACCGGTGGTGCTGCCTGAGCGACGTCGAACCGTCAGGGTCCGCTGGTGCAATTCTGTGCGGAGGTGCCAGCCGACGGATGGGTCGCGACAAGGCACTCGTCGAAGTTGACGGCGTTGCCATGGTGGTGCGTGTGGCGAATGCACTGCGCGCCGCCGGGTGTCAGCCCGTGTTCGCAGTGGGTGGAGACCGCGCAGCACTCGAGGCCTTGGGCCTCGAATTCGTCATCGACTCCTTTCCCGGCGAGGGCCCTGTCGGAGGAGTGATCACCGCGTTCACTGCCTGCGACACACCAGCCGTTGTGGTGGTTGCGTGTGACGTCCCCTATCTCACCGCCGACACAGTGCGCGCCCTTCTCGGCGCGAGTGGTGCAGTGCACGCGACGATTGCAGTCACCGACCGCGTGCAACCAATGTGCGCGCTGTGGTCGCGTACTGCGCTTGGTGACGTACGTGAGGCGTTTGCCGGCGGAGAGCGGCGGTTGCTCGCTGTTCTCGACCAACTGGAAACCGTTCGAATACCCGTAGATCATCAAGATCTGGCCAACGTGAACGCGCCTGGTGACCTGCCCCAGTAGCGTTGGCGACTATGTCAGTCATCGAAGTCGGCGTGGAGGAGCTGGAAGCGGCGCTGGCCGCCGGCGCACGACTGATCGATGTTCGTGAAGTGAATGAGTACGAAGATGGTCATGTCGCCGGTGCAGTTCTTGTGGCGTTGGGCACCGTGCCGGACAATGTGGCGGCCTTCCGGTCAGCTGCGGACGGCGAAGGCGCCGCATATGTGATCTGTAGGTCGGGCGCTCGCAGCATGCGGGCCTGCGAGTTCTTGGCGCAACACGGCGTCGAGGCCATCAATGTGGCCGGCGGCACATTGGAGTGGATCGTCAGCGGCCGTTCGGTCGTTGTGGGAAGCCTGCCTCTGTGACGTATCGCTGGATCGAATCGTCCGACGAGGTCGCGGAATACGTCCAGCGGTTGCTCACCGAGCCTCGTTACGCACTCGACACCGAGTTCCATCGCGAGCGCACCTACTTCCCGAAACTGGCGTTGATTCAGATCGCCGGCGCCGGTGAGATCGTCCTCATCGATCCGCTGGCGTGCGACCTGTCGTCCTTGAAGGAACTGTTTGCCAGCGAATCGGTGTGCGTGGTCCACGCCGCCCAGCAAGACCTCGATGTACTGACTCACGCTGTCGGCGCGGTGCCGCTGCATCTTTACGACACGCAGTTGGCAGCAGGTTTCCTCGGCTACAGCACGCCCTCGCTCGTGTCGCTACTCCACAGCGAACTGCGCGTCACGGCGGCAAAGGGCGACCGCTTGACCGACTGGCTGCGCCGTCCGCTCAGCTCCGACCAGCGCGACTATGCCGCTAGCGACGTCGAGCACCTACTGCAACTGCAGGACAAGCTCGATGCCAAGTTGGCCATCGACGGCCGCACTCAATGGGTGGCCGACGCGTGCGAGGAACTCCGAACTCGCCCTGTGAGCGGCACCGAGCCAGATCTGGCGTGGACGCGGTTGAAGGACGTGCGGGCGCTGAAGTCCAAGGCCCGCGGAGTTGCGCGTGCGCTGGCGGCATGGCGTGAACGCCGCGCAATGGCGCTCGATTCTCCGGTTCGCCAGGTGCTACCAGACCTCGCAATTCTGGGTATCTCGCAGAAGCAACCGACCTCGATCGCTGAGCTGAGTCAGTGCCGAGGCGTCGACGATCGGCATACCCGCGGTGCCATCGCCAAGGAGATTCTTGCGGCTGTCGAAGCCGGCAAGGCCAGCGAGGCGTCGATGCCCGCGGGAGACGGCGAGGACCTGGACCGCGGTCTGCGTCCGGCAGTCACCCTCGTGTCTGCCTGGGTCAGTGAGGTGGCGCGGCAGCGGCGTATCGACACCGCATTGCTCGCGACCCGCAACGACCTGGTCGCGTTCCTCCGCGGTGACGCCGATGCTCGCCTGGCAACGGGATGGCGCGGTGAGTTCCTCGGTGAAGGTATTCGCAAACTAGTGGCCGGTCGCGCGGCACTGACATTCGACGGCCGTGGCGGGCTTAGCCTGATCGAGGTAACGCCTCCGCTGCGGCCCGTGGCCGACGCGGTTGAGGCAGAGGCCGTCGAGCCGAATGACGATCAGGAGATTGCCGAGCTGTAGCTACGGCTTGGTGATGCGTCGCAGCTTCGCCCACAACTTGTCGAACGCTTCCGAGACCTCGACACTGCGCATGCCGTAGGTGTGGATCGGGCGGCGTTCACCGATGGCCTGATTGACGATCACCCGCTGGGGGATGACTGGCTGCCAGATGGCGCGCTTGCCGACAATGCGAGCCAGTTCCTCGTAGCGCCGGTCGGCTTCATTACTGACAGCGGGCACCTTGTTCACGATGACTCCGGACAGTTCGAGGTCAGGGTTGTGTAGATCCCACACTTCGTCGACAAGATCGGCCACGGCGCCAATGCCACGCAGACCGAGGGCCGACGGTTCGACCACTATCACCGCGTGACTGGCCGCCGACAGGGCACTGGCGCTCAGCGAACCGAGCGACGGTGGGCAGTCGATGATGACTGCGTGGAACTGATCGCTGACCTCGGCGAGTGCGTCGCGCAGCCGTGTCGGGTTGCCGCCGTGGTCGCGGCTGAGCAGCTTGGGCGAGGCAGGGATCACCCACACTTCACCGCCCCATGCTGAGGGAACCATCGCCCTGCCGGCCGGAGTGCGGCTGAGCACGTCGGCCGACGACACCTCGACGAACGCTGGATCGATACCCAGCACCCAGGTGCTGGATGCCTGCGGGTCGAGATCGACCACCAGCACACGGTGGCCGGCAGCAGCCGCGGCGGAAGCGAGACCAAGCGTCACCGCGGTTTTGCCCACCCCACCCTTCTGATTGAGAACAGCAACAACACGACCCATGAGCTACATCGTGCCATCTCTACGTGCCACGAAGGCGACGCGAGCGGGCAGTTCGCCGGTGACGACGGAGCCTTCCAACATCGGGTCCGTACACACCATGATGGTTGCTCCTTCCATCTCACCACCGTCGCCATTGGCAATTTCCGTCGGGTTGAGATACGTGAACCAGGTCTCGAGGCCGTCGCTGCGCGCCCACGCCAACAGGTTGGCGCCGCCCCCCAGCATCTGGAACTCAGCAGCGCTGATTCCGCCCTTCAGCGCCGGCGTGGACGACCTCAGCGCCAGCATCCTGCGATAGAAGTGCAGCATCGAATCAGGCTCGCTCAGCTCTCGCTCGACATTGTGAACGTCGGCTTCGGGCGGGAAGGGAAGCCACGGATCGGCAGTCCACCCGTGGAGGGCGGAGGAGTCCCACGGAATCGGCGCCCGGCAGCCGTCGCGCAGCCCCGGGTCGACCACACGGTCGGCCGGCACGTCAGCGTCGACCAGGCCGAGCTCTTCTCCCTGATACATGAATGGCGTGCCGGGCAGGGTGAGCAGCATGATCGCCGCCATGCGAGCCTCCAACTCGCCGCCCCCATACCGTTGCCGGTGGCGGGGGACATCGTGGTTGGAAAGCACCCAGGTGGGCCATGCGTTTCGCTCTGCGAGCAGCGCAACTGTGATGCGGATTCGGTTCGCCAGCTCAGCGGGATCGAACGGCGCCCACAGGAACCGGAAGTTGAAGCTGAGATGCAGCTCGTCGCCATCGCCGTAGTAGTCGGCCATCGCCGCCTCATCGAACAGATACACCTCGCCGACGCTGACCCGGTCGCTCCCGTCGGAGTCGCGGTACTCGTCCAACACTCGTCGAATGCCACGTAGTCGCTCGTGTGTGACCGGCTGGTCGTTGTACGGCACGTGGCCCCACTGGCGTTGCTGGCAGATGGGCGGGTCATCGAGGCTGAGGTCCTTGCCCAGCAGATGCACCACATCCATGCGGAACCCATCGACCCCGCGGTCCAGCCAGAAGCGCAGCGTGTCGTGCATCGCGGCCTCGACCTGTGGGTTGTCCCAGTTCAGATCGGGCTGTTCACGCAGAAAGCAGCGCAGGTAGTACTGACCGCGCGCCTCGTCGAATTCCCATGCCGACTCGCCCTTGGGGAACGATGCCAACCAGTTGTTGGCCGGTTCATCGCGCCAGACGTACCAGTCGGCTTTCGAGTTGGTTCGGTCGCGCCGGCTCTCCTGGAACCACTCGTGTTGGTCGCTGGTGTGATTCGGAACCCAGTCGAGAACTATCCGGATGCCGCGGGCGTGTGCCTGGGCCAGCAGCTCGTCGAACTCTGCCAGTGTCCCGAACGTGGGGTCGATCGCGCAGTAGTCGCTGACGTCGTACCCGAAGTCGGCCATTGGCGAGCGAAAGATAGGGGAGAGCCACAGCGCGTCGATTCCGAGCCACGCGAGGTGATCAAGACGTTCCGTGAGCCCAGCGAGCGTGCCCACGCCCGGGACGGGGCCGATGGCGGTCGCCGACTCCGCGAATGATCGGGGATAGATCTGGTAGACGACGGCGGTTTTCCACCATTGTTGCTGTGAGCTGGCCATGACCGCCACCATACGCGCCGAGAACCTTCCCGGTCCCGCTCAATCGGTACGGACAGCCGATAGAGTGACCCGCAATGTCAACTCTCTAGGTTCGGGAGCCCTACTGTGAAGAAGGGTCGTCACCGTCGCTTCGAAGAAGCACGGAAACTCAAGCAGGCTGGTCCCAGCGCATTCGATCTGGGGTTCGGCGGC
>JBBQMG010000035.1:0-28304 GCA_038328705.1 Acidimicrobiales bacterium
TGCGGCCCGAGCTGATCCAACGACAGCGGAGCCGCGTGCACGCCCAACGCATGCACTGCCGCACACACGTCGTGCACGTACCCGGGCAGCGTCAATTCGGCGGAACGGGTGCCCCCACCAATGGTGTCGGCGGCCTCCAGCACGAGCACCGACCGGCCCGCCTGGGCCAGACGCACTGCGGCCGACAGGCCGTTCGGACCGGAACCGATCACTACCGCGTCGTATCGCTTCGTCGTCACGGACAGATCGTGTCACCTTTGCGCCGCTCACGCATACGGCGAGCGGGTCTCCCCCGACGTGATGGTGCTGGTGACCGAGTCGACGAGCGAACGTCGTCTCGACGAGCACGGGGGAAGCATGGCAACCTTCAATCAGGGACGTTGGCGAGTACGAGGCCATCTACACCAATACGCCCATCCGCGGCCTGGGCAAGGCCACCAAGCTGGTGCCGGTGGCCGAGTCGATCGGTGCCCGCCAGCGCCTGCGCAATGTCACCAAGGGCTCCAGATAGCACCGCGTCAGACCGGTTCAGGGCACGAGCGTGAGGTCGTAGCGGCGTGATCTCACGAACGTGAAATGTCGGCGATCAGCCACGCCAGTCGGGGTCGCCGCCGGCCTCCCACAGACGGCGCAGCGTTCGGGGAGACGAGTACGACGAACGTGTCGGGATACCCGGAGGTGGCCTCGGCCACCGGCTCGAACCCAAGCACACGAGCAATGACGGCGCGGGCGGCCACGCGAAACGGTGCCTGGTCATCGACCACCAGCACCAGCACGACCCGGGCATTGGCATCCTGGTTCCTGCCCAGCTGCGACATCAGAAGACAGCAGGGGTGCACGAAGTTGTGGCATCTCCGCGAGGGTCATCGGTGCCAGCGTCGACGTGGCCCTGACCTCCACGTGGGGTCGTATGGCACACTGGCTCGGTGGAGGCGATCGGACAGATGATCGGGCGACGCGACGAGTTGGCGCATCTGCTCGACGCGTTCGATGCAACCCGTCGGGAACGATCCGCGCGGACGATTCGCGTGGACGGTCCTCCCGGCGTCGGGACATCTCGCCTCCTCACGGCCTTCCGCGAGCAGCTCGTGCGGCGACGCCTCGACCACGAGTGGTGGTTCGGCGCCTGCTCACGCCGAGCGGGCCTTCCATTCGAGCCGTTCGCAGGGCTACTGAACCAATGCCCCGGAGGGGTGAGCGGCTGGCTCGGCGAGGTTCGCAACACGAGCGACGAACCAACCGTGGCGACGATCCTTCTCGGTGGACTGATGACCCGAATACGTCAGGCGGCAGCCCGAGCCCCTCTCGTGCTGGTCGTCGACGGGTTCGACGCCGCCGACGCTTCAACGACCCAGCTCCTCGACGCAGTAGGGCGGATGTCCTATGACACCCCCGTGCTGGTCCTCCTGGCCGGTCGGGCTGATGTCGCAGAATTCTCCTCCCCGACGCTCATCCGGCTCGAACCGCTCGGGGACGATGAGATTCGTGCCCTTGTCGCGGGAACGGCGGCGGCCGATATCGAGATGATCGTTGCAGCTTCGAGCGGTCGGCCCGGTGTCGCGTTGGCGTTGGCGGCAGCGAGCGGCACGACGAACACGCTTGCGCGGATGCTGACTTCGATCGATCCCGCCGCAGCGTCGTTGGTGTCGGCGATCGGGCTCGCTGACGACGCGGTGTCCGTGCATTCCCTGGTGGACGCCTGCGAACTCGACACGAGCGTGCTCGGTCGGCTCGTCGCCCACGGAGTCGTCAGCATCGGCGTCGACGACGTCGCCCTGGTCGACGGTGTCTGGGTGGAGGCCGCCAACGGATTGCTCCATCACCGATTGGGGGCTGTCGCCGCAGCGGTGGCCACTGTGTTACAGCAGGTCGGCGCCTCGAGTGCGGCAGCCATGGCCTGGGAGACCGCCGGTCGCAACCAACTCGCCGCAACGGCCTGGGAGGCCGCCGCTCGCTCCGCCAAGGACACCGGTGCGATCGCCACGGCTGCACGCTGGCTGCGACGAAGCATCGACGTCGGCGGGCCGGAGATCTTGCAACAAGTTGGGCGACTGGCCGCCAACTGGTCGGTGGCTGCCGGCGAATGGGCCGAGGCCGATCGGCTTGCCGATGCACTGCTTGCTGCACTGTCACGGGGCGATGACCGGACGCGTATGGGGCTTCTCGTTCTGCGCTATCGCGCCTGCCGCGAGGCCGGTGCTGGCGACGCAGACGACTTCCTCGATGCGGCACTTGCGATCGCAGATGCCGCAGGGTCTCCATCGGTGGAGCAGGCCGATGTCCTCACACTCGACGCACTCAGATTGGTCCTGGACGACCGCCGAGCGGCAGTGCGTCGCGGGGGCGAGGCGCTGGAAGTTGCGATCGCCTGCGGAGATGAGGCCGCCGTAGCAGCGGCAACCGCAGCACTGGCGTTGGCGCAAGCGTTGGCCGGCGACGTCGACGGCGCCCTGGTCAGATTCGACGAGGCGTTGGCACACGCAGAGAGGTCAGGGGATCTGATCACCGAAAGCCGAATTGCCAGC
Organism: Acidimicrobiales bacterium; assembly: GCA_038328705.1. Lineage (GTDB taxonomy): Bacteria > Actinomycetota > Acidimicrobiia > Acidimicrobiales > Ilumatobacteraceae > UBA668. The sequence continues at coordinate 2,526 of JBBQMG010000035.1, forward strand.
AACAAGGTCTACGTGTTGTGGCGAGCTGGGAAGCCGATTGACGTCGTGCGAGTGGCGACCGATGAACTTGCCCGGCTCGACGCCCGCAACGTCGGTTGGCTCGGCGATCAACTTGGCGTCGCGCGGGCCGTTGCCCTGACGCTCATGGGTCGGCTCGACGCGGCCAGTGCAGCAATCGAGTCAGATCGGAGTCGGACCCGATCTGCGGACGCCGACGCATTGCTCACACTCCTGTCAGCGGAAATTGCGATCCTTCGAGGTGACACCCGCACCGCAGAAGAGCACCTCGAAAAGGTGGCACGTTCGCTCGTCCTCGATGATCCGACCGTCGCCGCCGAGTGGGCCCTTCAACGAGCAGAACTCGCACTGGTTCGGCGAGATCCGGTCGCAGCCAGATCGAGGGCCGAAGAAGGATTGCTCGCGGTGACAGCAGATGACGAGCTCGCCGCGCTCCGACTTCAACTCACGATCTGGCGCGCTGGCGGAGTGCCGTCGACACCGATCGATGTGGTGCCGGTCGGCCGTGAAACGGCTGCGCTCAACGCCGAGATCGCGGCCTGGCGCGAAGGTCACCGTCAAGCGTGGCTGGACGCCACCAGTGCGTGGGAGGACGTCCCCTCGCCGATCAATGCGTGGCGTTGCCGTGTCGAGTCGGCCAAGGCTGATCGCGATCTCCTCACACTCGAGGCCCTTCGCCGAGAACTCGACCAGCTGTCAGCGCCCGGACTTGGCGAGATCGCCGAGGCAGCGATCGTCGAGGCCGGTGGTCGTCGGGCGGTCCGCCGGATCGACGGGCCGCTGACGCAGCGGGAACTCGACGTTCTGTCGTTGGTGGCTGAAGGTTTGACGAACCGAGAGATCGCCGACCGTTTGACGATCAGCACCCGCACAGTCGGCGTCCACATCGAACACTGTCTGACCAAGCTCGGCGTGGGAACACGTGGAGCTGCCGTTCACGAGGCACGTCGCCTCGGGGTGCTCAACGCTTGATGCCCACCGACCCGCCGGCCATCGCTCGGCGGTCGACGAACACCTCGGTCCTTGAGACGCCGGCGAAGTCGATCACCATCGCGCCGATCGGCACGAGGCCTTTGATGCTGTCACGCTCGCAGATCGCAAGACGCAGGGTCTCGCGTCGTTCCGCTGCTGACAGGATCTGCTCGGCGAGCGCCTCACCAGTGGCGAGGTCGGGCATCTCCAGCTTGCGCTCGGCGCCATCGATGATCACCACCACGAAGTACTCGTCCGGGCGGGTACGGGACGTCTTGGTCGAAGCCATCGCAAAACTCTAGACGCACCAGTGGCGGCGATGCGTCCAGACACGACAACGACCACGACCAAAAGAAACGACAACGACCACGGCTCGGACTTGGGGGTTCCACGAAGCACCTACGCTTGCGCCGTGGAACTACATCCCGAGCTGCGTCAGGCAATCGACACCGGTGTCCACGGACACCTGATCACGATCGGCGCCGATGGCGCCCCACAGGTCAGCATGATCTGGCTGGGGCGCGACGGCGACGATCTGTTGATCGCCCACCTGGGCGCCGGGCAGAAGATCCGCAACCTCGAACGTGACGCGCGCGTCGCTGTCAGCATCGAGCTCACCGGAACTGCCGGGCCTGGGCTGTTGCGGTACGCAGTACTCCACGGCACGGCGACCGTGAACGACGGTGGCGCACCGCAACTGCTCCAGGAGTTGGCACCGCGGTTCCTGGGTGCGGGCGTCAAGTTCCCACCGATGGACGATCCGCCCCCCGAACGCACCGAGCGGATCTCGGTTGAAGGAGTAACCGAAAGCGGGCCCTGGGCCTGACCGACAGCTCGACGCACGCTGTTCGCCGCCCCCCAGCGCCACTCTGCGAACCCTGCCGGTAGGATCGCAACCGGTTGTGTCGGGAAGTCTGGTCGACGTCAATTTTGACGACCCCGAGGAGTCCCCCGATGACGGCCCCACAGATTGCCAGCGCGCAGCCGACGTTCCTGCAGAGCGACCGCCCGCTCGCCAGGGCAGTGCGTCCGTTCGTCCGCTTCTCACACATCGAGGCCGCAGGTGGGATCGTCCTGGTTGCCGCGACGGTGGTCGCGTTGGTCTGGGCCAACTCGCCGTGGAAGGACGGATACGACTCGTTGTGGTCGACGAATGTCAGGTTCGAGTTCGGCTCCTACGCCTTCGACGAGGACCTCCGGCATGTCGTCAACGATCTCTTGATGGCGATGTTCTTCTTCGTTGTCGGGATGGAGATCAAACGCGAGCTCGTCACCGGCGAGCTTCGCGATCGCCGCGCGATTGCGTTGCCCGCGATGGCTGCAATGGGCGGGATGGTCGTCCCGGCGGCCATCTACCTCGCATTCAACGCCGGCGGCGTCGGGAGCAAGGGCTGGGGCATTCCGATGGCCACCGACATCGCGTTCGCGCTCGGTGTCGTCGCGCTGCTCGGAAGCCGGGTTCCAACGACTGTCAAAGTGTTGTTGTTGACATTGGCGATCGTCGATGACATCGGAGCGATCGTGGTGATCGCGATCTTCTACACCGAACGAGTGGAGCTCAGGTTCATCGTCGCCGCGGTCGTGATCAGTGCACTCGTGGCAGTGATGCACCGATCGCGCATCGTCTATCCACCGTTGATCGCGATCGCCGGATTCGCGCTCTGGCTAGCCGTCTTCGAATCAGGTGTTCACGCGACGATCGCCGGCGTCGTCATGGGCTTGCTGACGCCAGCCCGGCCGGCGCAACCCGAGCTCGAGGCAGAGGAACTCGTCGATGTGCTCCAGAACGACGACGACATCCGCGCAGACGAAGTGAGGACGACCGCGACGCTGATCCGCGGTTCGGTCTCGGCATGCGATCGGTTGATCGACGCGCTGCATCCCTGGACGAGCTACCTCATCGTCCCGACCTTCGCACTGGCGAACGCCGGGATCGTGCTGTCGGCGGGAGCGTTGACGTCTCCGTCGGCGGTACTCGGCGGGGTGGCCGTCGCACTCATCGTCGGCAAGTTCATCGGCGTCACCTCGTTCAGTTGGATGGCGGTCCGGCTCGGGCTCGGACGGCTCCCCGAGGGGGCCCGGTGGGGACACATCATGGGTGTCGGCGCGGTCGCCGGAATCGGGTTCACCGTGTCGCTGTTCATCACCGGCCTCGCCTTTTCAGATGTAGCACTCCAGGACGACGCCAAGATCGGAATTTTGGTCGCATCGGTCATCGCGGCCCTCGCCGGGGCCGCACTCTTCGCCGCCGCGTCAGGCCGAACGTCACAGGAATCTGCCTCAGTTGGTTCGGACTAGCGATGGGTCTGCTCACGCTCTCGACCCTGCCGATGGAGGCTTGCTGACGTGTCGCCGCCGGGGTGGAGCGTGTTTCACGACTACGCTTACCGTCGCTGGTCCCCGCCCAACCGAATAGGAAGCAGGTGCAAGCGTGTCTGAAAGAGTGCTGCTGGTGGAGGACGACGAGGTTGTCCGAACGCTGCTGCGCATGTTGCTGGAGGACGAGCAACTGCAGGTTGCGGAAGCGTCCACGGGTACGGAGGCGATCGAGCGTTTCGAGTCCGAAGCCTTCGACTTGGTGCTGCTGGACGTCCGCCTTCCAGGCATGAGCGGGTTCGATGTCTGCCGCCACATTCGCCGCACGAGCAACCTCCCGGTGATCATGTTGACTGCGCAGCAGGACAGCCACGATGTCGTCACGGGCTTGGAGATCGGGGCAGACGACTACGTCACCAAGCCATTCAATGACCACGAGCTGTTGGCACGCGTCCGGGTGCAGCTGCGACGAAGGTCCATCGAACCAGATGGCGAGCGGCTCGTATTCGGCGACCTGGAGGTTCTGCCAGCAGAGGGCATCGCCCGACGCGGCGACCACACCTTGGGATTGACCCGCACCGAATTCCAGCTGTTGTGCCATCTGGCGCGGTTCCCTAACCGAGTCTGGTCGCGCGACCAACTGTTGCAGCATGTGTGGGGATACGACTACACCGGAGATGGCCGGTTGGTGGACACTCACATTGCACGACTGCGAGCGAAGATCGAAACCGACCCCTCCCAACCCACGGTCCTGAGGACAGTCCGCGGCTTGGGTTACAAACTGAGTCGAGAGGCCTGATGCGGCTGCTGCCCCGTGGTCTTCGCGGAAGGTCAACCGCTGGATTCGCATTGCTCGCGTTCGTACTGTCGTTGGTGTTGAGCCTGTCCACGTACCAATTGGCGCGCTGGTACCTGCTCGACCAACGGCAGTCATTGGCGGTCAAGCAAGGTGTGCTCCACGCACAGGTGCTCAGCGGACAGCTGTCCGGACTTGCTGACGGCACCGACGAGGAGGTCCTCGCGGTACTGCAGCAGACCAAGGGGCGGGCAGTCCTGCAGGTGCACGACAGTTGGTACTCGGTGGTCGTCGATCTCGACCAATCGCGAGTTCCGACGGCGTTGGCCGACGCGGCGCGTGCCGGCACCCCGCAGTCGCAGCGGATCGTTGCCAACCAGGTTCCGTACTTCGTCATCGGGATCCCGCTTGCTGCGTCCGACGCCGTCTACTTCGAGTTCGTGCCCGCCGCCGAGTACGAGCGGACCCTGCGCACCCTGGCGGTGGTCCTCGCGATTGTGGCCTCGGTCACCACAGCAGTAGGAGCCCTGTCGGGGTGGGTTCTGTCCCGTCGTGTCCTGCGCCCGCTCAACTCGGTCGCGGCGTCCGCGCTGGCAATGAGCGAGGGCGATCTGCGACAACGGTTGGAAGTGGGTGATGACGCCGACCTGCAGCCAGTCGCCAAATCGTTCAATTCGATGGCCGAGGCCCTGGAGAAGCGGATACAGCGCGAGCAGCGTTTCACCGCGGACGTCAGCCACGAGTTGCGAACGCCATTGACTGCGATGGGTTCGGCAGTCGCGCTGGCGAAACGCTCAGGAAATGGTGAGCGCACCGCGTTCGCGATCGACGTTCTCGGCGATCAGGTCGACCACCTGCGTCAACTCACACTCGAGTTGCTGGAACTCGCCCGACTCGATGCCGACAGGGAAGAAGTCGTATCTGAGCTGGTGGACGTCGCAGCAATCGTCGAGCGGCAGGCAGGACTTCACGAAGTGTCCGCTGCGCTCGTGGGGCCAGCTGGTATCCCCATTGTTCACGAGGTCAACCCGTTGCGTTTCGAGCGGGTGGTCGCGAACCTGTTGGAGAACGCCGCCCGCTACGGTGGAGGAGCGACGCGGGTCGAATGCGTTCACATCGATGGGGCGCTGCGCCTGGTGGTGGACGACGCTGGCCCTGGGATCCCGGCCGACGAGCGGCAGTCCGTCTTCGGCAGGTTCCACCGTGGCACATCGACTGCCGCCGCCGGTCACCCGAAGGGAACCGGATTGGGCCTTTCGCTCGTCGAGGAATACGTCCGGCTCCACGACGGCAGAGTATGGATCGAGGACAGCCCCATGAGTGGCGCGCGATTTGTCGTCGAGATCCCAGGGAACGAAAAGTGAGTCGACGTCTCGCCCTCGCATTGCTCATCCTGGCTGCTGCCGGCTGCGGATTTCCGACGCAGGATTCACCGACGGCCATTGCCGGTGAAACACCTCCCGGAACGGCGCCCACCGACTCTGCTGGAGAACGACCCGTGCTGGAGTCGACCGCCGCCTGGTTCATTCAGAACGACCAGCTCGTTTCGATCACCCGCCGTACCCCGGCGCCAGTGGACACCACCTCGGCTCTTGCCAATATCACCGCCGGCGTGACAGTCGCAGAAGGCGCTCGCGGCTTGCGTTCAGCAATCCCCGACCCGTCCATGATCACCGGCTCGGAGAAATCCGGCGGGACCGCAACAGTGCAACTGGCCGGCGAATTCGTCGACATCCCGGCCGCAGACCAGATTTGGGCGCTCGGCCAAATCGTCTACACGTTGACGGACTTACGCGGTGTCGGACGGGTTCGCTTCGAGATTGCCGGTGAGGCGATCGCTGTCCCTCTCCCCGGCGGCGACTCGACGAAGGACTCGACATCAAGAGACGACTTCGCCCAGCTGGCATCGCCCGGCTGAATCGGCGCACGATCCGCACGGCTTCGCGACAGAATCGTCACACACGTCTGGGATTGTCTCGCCCATGCCATACGCGACACCCGAGCCACACCTTGGCCACGACCTCCCGCCCGGCCGCTCGACCGCGGCGCTCCCCTGCCGCCTCTCTCGGCGAGGCTGACACGTGTCGTGGTTGTTCAATCGCCTCACCGACCTGGCAGTTGCCGAACGCCTCGAGATCGTGGTCGACGTCGAACCGTTGGAAGGCCTCGACCACATCTTGAATCGTGCTGCTCAATTGCAGAGCACACAGGTTCGCCGTGGGCGCCCCAACCCCCTCGATGCGTGGATCAGAGAGCCGCGTGAGGTTCGCTTCATCGCAAGCGGGTGTGGCGGCGCACGATCCGGAGTGTTGTTCGCAGACCTCGAGGATCACGATCTGGGCGTCGCCATCGCCGCGCACGCCCCAGGCGCAAACCTGAAGGTCGACAACTTGTCCGATCTCAATCCCCTTCTCGATGCACTGATCACAATGAGGTCATATGCCCAGCGAATCCCGAACTGAAGGCAGCTCACGTCGCAACGTGGCCCGCGTCATCGTCAACGTGGTCACCGGCACCTACATCGTCTTCGCCGGCGTACACCTGCTCCGTGACCTAGTGCTGCGCTGACTTCCTCGACCACCTGTGTTCAGTCGGCCGGCGGAGTCTCGCGGTTGCCCCAGGCGTTCAGCGTCGGTCGTCCGGGGATGCGCGTCGGACCCTTCGCGGCGTGGATCGGTTGCGTCGGGTAGATCCCATGGTGGCTGGAGAACACGTACGAGATCACGCAGCCGATCGCGATCGGCACCACCGCACCTGCGCCGAACAGCTCGGCACCCCTGATCGTGCACGCCAACGGCGTGTTCGCCGCACCCGCGAACACTGCCACGAACCCGATCGCCGCCAACAACGCGACCGGCAGGTGTAACAGTGCAGCCAACGCGGACCCCAGGGTGGCGCCGATCACGAACAGCGGTGTCACCTCACCACCGGGGAACGCGCAACCCAGCGGGACCGCGGTGAACACGATCTTCAACGCGAACGCCGCGGAGCTCAGCTGCTCGCCTGCAAGCGCCTGGTCGATCAACGGCAACGACAAACCGAGACAGTCACGGCCGAACAACATCGCAAGGCCGATGACTGCGAGGGCAATGGATTCTTCATCGGACGACTACCTCACGGCCGGTATTCGGGACACGCTTGGCTGCTACGTCCGGCTCTACGCAGCTGCACCCACAAGTGCGGGTTCTGCTGGTAGGAGCCATCAGCTCGACATCACTGCCGGGCGGTTCAGCCGAGCTCCATCGCCTTGTCAGAGACACTACCCCATGCCGGAAACTCGACCGTCACCGTGAGCCCGCCGCCGCTCGAGTCGCCGAGGGCGAGTGAGCCGCCAGAGGCCCGCGCAAGTGATGTTGCGATGGCCAAGCCGAGGCCGGTACCGGGGCGGGAAGTGTCACCACGCCAGAAGCGTCCCGAGGCGCGTTCCTTCTCCTCGTCGCTGAGCCCGGGTCCGTGGTCGATGACGACAAGTCGATGCGTCACCGCGCCACCGCCCACTTCGACCTCCACCACGCTCCCGGGTGGCGCAACCGCGACGGCATTGTCGAGCAGGTTGTCGAGAATCTGTTCGATCGCGCCAGGAACCGCCGCCGCCACGACGGGCGAGGCATCGGACCTCAGCGATAGCTCGACCCCTGCGCCGTCGGCAATTGCACTCCATGTGTCGACGCGGTCGGCAGCCAGCTGCCTCAGGTCGTGGGCACCGACCGAGGCCTGCCGGTCCGCCCGTGCCAGCTGTAGAAGATCGGTGACCAGCGCTGACAGCCGGGTGATCTCGTCGATCGCCGCATCGACCTGAGCGGCGTCGGCATCGGCGAGACCGGCCTGCAGGTTCTCGAGGCGCAGGCGCAGCCCGGTCAAGGGCGTGCGCAATTGATGCGACGCGTCGGCCACGAAGGCACGCTGTTCGTCGATCAACGCTGCGAGCCGACCAGCCATCGTCGACATGGTGCTCGAGAGCTCCCGTAACTCAGGTGGCCCCTCGGCATGGTCGCTCTCGACGGTGAGGTCGCCTCTGCCGAAACGGCGCGCAGTGTCGTTGAGGCTGCGCAGTGGAAGCGTGACCGACCGGGCGACCAACCAACCGACCAGGCTCATGGCGCTCATCACCACAACGCCGATTGCAGCCAGACCCAGCCAGAACCGATGGACATTCGAGTCGACCTCGGACGTGTCCAGCGTGAGTCGCAGTGCTCCGTGCACCACGCCGCTGGAGGAGACCGGGATCGCGACGTACAGCAGGTCGGTGCCGAGTGTTGCGGACGATCGAGTCCCGACGGAGCGCTGGCCGGTGAGAGCGATCGCGATCTCCGGCCGGGTGGAGAAGTCGCGCTGCGACGGTTGCTCGGTGTCGATCAAAGAGACCCCCCGAGAGTCGACCACCACGACACGCGCGCCGGTCCGACGCTCGTAGATGAGGGCCGGCGTCGGGTCGGGCATGACCCCGGCCTCGAGGTCGTCCTCGTAGATCGACGCCACCACCGCTGCGTCGCGCTCGACCGCCGAGGTCAGGCGCTCCAGTTCGCGTTGCGCGTAGAAGACAGCGAGCGGTAGCTCCAGTAGCAGCAGTACCACGAAGGTGACCGCGAGGTAGCTGACGATGAGGCGGCGGGTCACGCGTCGCCCACTGTGAGATCGACGAGCCGGTACCCGACCGACCGGACTGTCTCGATCAGCTCCGGCCGCAGCTTCTTGCGCAGCGACGCGATGTGCACATCGAGGGTCTTCGTCGACCCCCACCAGTTTTCGTCCCACACGGCTTGGATCAGCTGATCGCGGCCGCGCACTCCGCCGACGTCGGATGCGAGGAAAACCAGCAGGTCGAACTCTTTCGGGGTGAGATCCACCAAGCTCCCGTCGAACACGACCATCCGAGTTCTCCGGTCGATGCGCAGCGGGCCGACGACGAACTCCATAGCTGCCGGCGTGGGCTCAGGACCTGACATTCGGCGGGTGACCGCACGGATGCGGGCAACGAGCTCACGGAACCCGAATGGCTTGACGACGTAGTCGTCGGCACCGAGCTCGAGCAGCATGACGCGATCGATCTCCTCGCCGCGAGCGGAGACGACGATGATCGGCACGCTGCTGCGCGCCCGCAAGCGCTGGCAGACCACGTTTCCCCCGAGATCGGGTAGCCCGAGATCAAGCAGCACCAAGTCGGCAGGAGCGGCCGCGAGGGCGGCGGCACCGGTACTGGCGACCTCGACGTCGAAGCCCTCGCGCATGAGACCTTCTTGCAGCGGCGCCGAGATGGACGGGTCGTCTTCGACGACGAGGATTCTCATCTGTCGAGCATGCATGCCTGAGCGCGCGCCCGAAAGGGCCGCGAGTCACCTTTACCGAACCTTTACCTGTGCCTGGCCGGGCCCTCGCCGACCGTTCCGTACCTTTAGGGCATGACCTCAACACAGAACTCCGGATGGTTCACGAGGCGCACCCGCGTGATCACCATCGTCTCCATCGTCGCCGTCGGTCTCGCAGGAGCCACGGCCGTCAGTGCCAACATCGGCATCCTCAACGCAGCCTCCAACAGCACGGCCGGCTCCGTGTCGGCCGCCGGTGACCTCACCACGCCGACCAATCAGGTCGTCGACGTCTACCTCCCCAACAGCTCTGTGGCGCCGATCCCGTCGCCCAGTAGCGCCGCCGGCGTCCAAGAGTTCGCCGTCGATGTCGCCGGCACGGTGGCCGTCGCTTCGACCGATGTTGGGCTCCGGCTCGACAGCGTCTCGCCCGCCGCTGGCTGGACCTGGACCCTGCGCCAGACCAGCACGACCGAGTTGACCGTCACGATGACCAACGGCGCACGCACGCTGGAGTTCGTCGCTTCCACTACCGCCGACGGCAACATCTCCGCCAGCGTGAACGAGCCGATCGTCACCCCTGCCGCGCCTGTGGCGACCTACGGCGGCGGGGAGCACGAGGACAGCGGCCATGAAGGCGGCGAGGACGATGACTGACCTCGCCGGACCGACCGACCGCAACACACACGCACACACAGACCCCATCAAGACCGTCACCAAGGAGCCGATCATGGACGTTCAGATGAACTTGCCGAGCGACGAGCACGCCGCGGCCCAGCGGGCCAAGGTCGAGGAGCTCCAGCGCCGCCGGGCAGCACGCAATCCGGCCAACGCAACCGCTTCGCTGAACTCCGCTGCCGGGCCTACCCGCGGCGCACCAGTCCGTCACAGCCCGGCCCTGGGTTCGAAGATTGCCGCTACCGGCTTCGGTCTTGCCACCATGTTCGGCCTGGTCGCAGCAATGGGCTATGCGAGTGCGGCATCCGCCAGCACGCCGCCGGCAAACACGGTCGCTCCCGCGCAGGTGGTGGTCGTGATCCATCCCGCCGACGGCAGCGCATCGACCGCAGCGGTGACGGGTGCGCCCGCAGTGGTGGCAGGTGCGCCTGCAGTGGTGACGGCGACACCGTCGCAGCCCATTGCGCTGACCGCCCAACCAACAGTGAGGCCGGCCCCCGTTTCCCAGGCTCCGGCGGCGAAGACCAATGGAAGCAAATGAGCGTCCACCAGTCGCTGAACGGCCGGTAGTCGCTGAACGGCCGGTAGTCGTCGAGCGTCGCAGTCGGGTGATGGCCAGCAGCCTTCACCTGATCGCCATGGGTCCCAGTGCCGAGGTGCTCGAACGTGGTCTCGACAACGCCGTCGAGCATCTCGAGCACCTCGAGCGCTGCTGGAGCCGCTTCATCCCCACCAGCGACATCTGCCGGATCAACCGACTCGGCGTGGCCGGTGGTGGGCCCCTCACCGTCGACCCCTCGACCATTGCGCTACTCGACGCGATGGTCGAGGGTTACCAGCGCACAGCTGGTCGCTTCGACCCGAGCGTGCTGCCGGCAGTCCTCGCCGAGGGCTACACGAGCAGCTGGGTGAATCCGGCCGTCGTGGTCGAGGTGCCCGACCAGCCAACTGCCTGGTCGGCTGGATTGCTGCACGACCTCGATCTCGACCCGGCAGCGAACACCGTCACGGTCCCCGCCGGCCTCAGCCTTGATCCTGGTGGCATCGGCAAGGGCTTCGCCGCCGACATCGTCGTCGGGCGCATGCTCGCTGCCGGTGCCACCGGCGCCATGGCAGAGATCGGCGGCGACCTGTCGATGGACGGCACATCGCCCGACGCTGCCGGTTGGCTGGTCGATGTCGAACGGCCCGACCCGACCCATGGGCTGCTCTGTTCGCTGGCGATCAGTGGCGGTGGCGTGGCGACGTCGAGCACACGTTCCCGGCGGTGGATGGTCGAGGGCGTCGAGCGCCATCATCAGATCGATCCGGCCACCGAACGATCGTCCACCACCGACCTCGAGGCCGTCACCGTCATCGCACCATCGGGTTGGCTGGCAGAGGTCCACAGCACAGCCGCAGTGGGCATCGGCAGCCGTGGCGTGCTCGCCTACCTCGAGGGCCACGGCTTCAGTGGGATCGCGTTCGTCCGGGGCGACTCGTCGGCGCGGATGACCGCAGACCTGGCCGACATCGAGCAGCGACCCTTGGTCGGGGCGTGATGAACCCGCAGTTCTGGTGGTATCTCACCCGCGCCTCGGGGATCGTCGCGTGGATCATGCTCACGCTGGCGGTGATCTGGGGCATCCTGCTCTCCACCCAGGCGTTCCCCGAGCAGCGCCGGCCGCAGTGGCTGCTGGCGCTGCACCGTTGGCTCGCAGGACTCATGCTTTCCTTCCTTGCGATTCATCTCGTCGCTCTTGTAGCAGACAGCTACGTCAGCTTCGGCCTTGCCGACATCGCCATTCCATACGCCTCGGATTGGAAGCCCGGAGCAGTCACGCTCGGCATTCTCGGAGCCTGGCTCCTCATCGCCGTCCAGCTCACCTCGCTGGCGACGCGACGCCTGCCCCGCAAGTTCTGGCGAGCAGTGCACCTGTCGAGCTACGTCGCGTTCTGGCTCACGAGCCTGCACGCCGCTTTCGCCGGTACCGACGCCACATCGTGGTTGTACCGCGGCGGTGCGGCTGCCTCGATCATCGCCGTCGCCTGGGCACTGATGTATCGGGTGGCCAACCGACGAGCGGTTCGTCGCGCGGCCCGAGCAATGCAAGCGGCAGTCTGATCGGTGCATGATGGGGTACAGGTGCATTGTGTCTGACTACATGGGTGATCAACGCGCTGTCATGTTTCCACTCGTCGACGCTCGCAACCTTCTAGGCGTTGATGTCCAACTACCGGCAGCCTTCGAAGGCGCACACAACGTGGTGCTGATCGCCTTCCAGCGCAACCACCAGTCGCTCGTTGACTCCTGGGTTCCGTGGCTCGAGCAGCAGGCAGCTGCCGATCCCGCTCTCCGCTTCTACGAAGTACCCACCATCGGGCGGATCTGGGCGCCCGCACGAAGGTTCATCGACGGGGGGATGGCATCGGCCATTCGTGTGCCGGAGATCCTGCGGCGAACGCTGACCTTCTACGGCAACGTGAACAGGGTGACACAGCCGCTGAACATCGATGACCGCTCGACGATCGCAGTGGTTCTCATCGATGCCGAAGGGAAGGTTGGATGGTCGGGCAAGGGCGGTTTTGATCCGATCCTGGCCGCCGACCTGGCGCAGGCGCTGCAGACAGGCTGAGCAACCTGAGCCTCATCGTGCGCTGTCATGCAGCGGCTGCGGTTCGCACGCCGGCGACGAGATCATCGAGCGTCCGTCCGGGTGCGCCGAGCACACAAGGCGTGCCCGTTTCTTGCAAACGTTGGGCGGTTTCGGCCGCGAGCTCAGCTGTGTCTGGATTCGTCGAGGAGATGACTGCGACGTCGACGTCGTGCTCGGCGCAGAACTCAAGCAACTCGTCGGGCGGCATGTCCGCGCCGAGGTGTTCCACGTGCCAGTTGTCGGCCCGAAGCGTCACCGCCGCCATCGAGGTCGGAAGTGAGTGGTGGTCGCCACTGACCGAAGCGACAACCACAGTCCCGCGCCGTCGACCGCGGGGATTGGGTGCGATCTCTCCGAGGATGCGCTCGACGATCGCCGACGCACGGTGTTCGACCCAGATCGTGAGCTTGCCGTCTCTCCACGCCTGACCGATCCGTACGAGCGGCGGGACGATGACCTGCTGCACGACACCGGTGATCGGGGTCCCCTCGCTGAGGAGGGTGCGCACGATCGTACGGGCGGTGCTCTCGTCACCGGAGACCAGTGCTTCGTGCATCCGCGACGACGACGTGGCGATCCGCTTCGGCCGCGGTGGAGGAGGAGGTGTCGGTGATCGACGCCCTGCGTCGACCGCCCCGAGCTCCTTGCGGCTGATCAGGTACTGCCCGCCGATGAGGTCCGCACGGAGCTTGCCACTGCGGACCCAGCGATAGGCGGTCTGGTAGTGGACACCCAACTGGTCGGCGGCAGCTTGGAGATCGATTCGGTCATCTCCTGTAGTCGGCATCGTCGTCGAGCCTACACCCTCAAACAAAAGTCGACTGAAAGGAGCTAATTTGTACTAAAGATAGATAATTTGACGGGGCCGGATAGCACAAAGCACGCCCTGACACTCGACCTCCTTGCGAGTGCCGGGGCGTGCATCGGCCCGAAAGGACGAAAATGACCACCACTCAACATTCCTCGGCATCAAGGTCGATGAACTCGTCGGACGTCCCTGCCGAGTTGCTCACGACAACGGACGCAACATGAGCTCCGCCGAAATCTTCGACGACGAACTTCCTGCCAGGCTGGATTGGCGAGAGCTCGCCACGTGCAAGTCCCAGACGAAGCTGTTCTTCGGAAAGAAGGCCGAACGACCCCAGGCACGAGCTCGGCGCGAAGAGAAGGCTGCCCAGCTCTGCGCAATGTGCATGGTCCGGAAGCAGTGCCGACAATTCGCCCGCGAGAACCACGAGTACGGCTTCTGGGGCGGAGAAAGCGAGGAAGACCGCTATCTGGCGGGCTACCCCGTCACCGCGGCAATCGGCGTCCGGACCCGTCTGGTCCAAGAGCCTGCTGACGCCTGACTGACACAACCGGTGTCCGCTTCACAGGTTCGGTCAGCCGATGATGACCGGGACTGCGCCGAAGTCGCCTGGGTCGGTCTCCAGGCCGGTGCCACCGCGGATCAGCAGCATCACCACGTCACCAGGGGCTGCTGCGCTGAGGTCGAGCGTCATCGTGTAGGGCAGCGCCTCGCCGAAGTTTCCGGCCATGGCCACCTTTCGGTCGAGTTCGCTGTTGGGCCGACCGGCTACGAACGCGCTCACCACGATCGTCGCTTCAAAGCCGGTGCCCAACCCTTCGACGGTCAGCATTCCGGCGGGCACGGTAGCCGTCGACTCGGGCGTGGTGATGGTCGCCACGTTGCTCGCGGCGGCGAGGACGAACCAGCCGTCGTCTGGGCCGAGCTGACGCATGAACAGCACGCTGCGAGCTTCACCGATCCGTGCGCCTGCCGCCGTGGCGAACACTTCGAGCTCCCCGCTGCGCGAGTCGCCGGCCATGAACTCGCCAACCACCGGCCCGTCGCCGAACACGTTGGAGAGAAAGTCGGTGGCCGCTGCCTCAGGGCTGCTGAACAATACATCGGCCGCGGGCCAGATCGCCGGTTGCATCTCTACCGGCACGGTCGTCGTAGGTGTCACGGTCGTAGGTGTCACGGTCGTAGGTGTCATGGTCGTGGGCGCCGTCGTATCTGGCGGCGCGCTGACGGATGTCGACGACGCGACCGCCGTCCCACCACTGGATCCATTGCTGCTACACGCGCCCATCAGGGCAAGCGAAGCAATGAGGACTGCTGGCGTGCCAGTGCGAAGCATGGCGGGCTCCTTCCTGCGCTTCGCGAACGCGGCGTGCCCACCGCAACAAGTGCGCTGCTGCGTGGCGTTCTCTTCAGCTACTACGGTACGCCCACCTCGGCGGCGCACCAGAGCCGAACGTCCTCATCAGCTCAGCGCGCTCCAATTCGCCAGGTCCAGTACTCGCGGCAGCTCAGGTCGTCCAGGCCTCGTAATTTCGACGCTCCTCGGCAGCGAGTACGACGCCGGCGTCGTGTTGGAACGGCGAAAGCGAGCCCAGTTCGAATGGTCCTCGCGAGCCGGCGTCGCGCTCTATCGGACTTTTCAACCAGGCCGATGTCGGCGCGAACCTCCTCGACGGGTCGGTGCGCCTCCGCGAACCAGTCCGGGTCGAGCAACCGTTGATCACCAAGCGTGAGTGCGCCGCGGCTGATCGATCCGGTCTCTGGGCGAGGTACGGCGGTGCCGAACCGGGCGAGCCGGGGAACCCTAACCCGCGGGACTTGTAGAACCGCCACACCTGTAGTCCGAGTGACCCTTCTGGACTATGGGCGAGTGCTTCCCATCGTGCCGCCGACGCCGGGTCGTCGCTCACCGCACCCCACGGGCCTTCGATTTCTGCAGCAGCTTGCAGCACCGCCGTGGCGCTCGACGTCCACCCAGCGGTGTACCCACTGCGTTCGAAGTCGGCGAGTGCAAGGCCGCGATCACCGCGCGCCAGAGCCTGCAGCACCGTCAGCATGTCGTCGCTCACTCCCATCGCCGCGGCGCACGCCGAGATCTGCTGACACACCTCCTCGGGGGAGCGGATCGACCACCAGCGCACCGAGGATCATCGTCTGCAGGATCCGCTTGCGGAAGATACGCCTGCGGTGGGCGTGTCTGGCCGGCCTCGTCCCCATCTCGGCGGTGCTCACCATCGCCGGCAGGATCGTCGCGTTCGACCTGGCCCGCCCTGGGGAAGCTCCGTACTTCCTCGGTTCCGTGATCATCGTCGTCGCGGCCTGCTTCGCTGCTGTCCTCGGTGTCGCTGCCGTCTTCGGTGGCGCAGCGCCCATTGGTCACCATCGTGTTCGGCTGCTTCCGGCGGCCCTCGCCGTCGCAGCTGCGGGATGCATCGGCGCCCTTGTATTCGTTGCCGCCGGCAATGAGGCGAGCGCTGCAACCGACGGCGGCATTTCTGCAGCCGAACGCAATGCGGCGACTTTGGTCGAGATGATCGACTACCGCTTCGTTCCCGAGGGTGCGGTCGTCGACGGCGGCGTCATCCACCTTCGAAACACTGGTTCACTTCCACACACGTTCGACGTGCCAAGCCTTGGCACGTCGATCTTCGTTCCGTCGGGGCGCGACACGTACGTGCGCCTCCCCCGCACCGGCAGCGACGTCATCGGCGTGGTCTGTCTCGTCGGCGACCACCAGCAGCGCGGAATGGGCTTGAACCTCCCGCTCACCAGCGACCTGCTCACCGGCGAGCACACGGTGCCGCAGAACTAGCATCTGCGGGTCGTCTGCTGCCGATGTCGGCGGCGCGGTGCGCGAGGAGGCCCCCGGCGAACCGGGGGCCTCATCATTCGCTCGTGTCGTTGTTGCCGCTGTGGGGCTGTGAGCTGTGATCAGCGCACGGGCTTGCCCGGCGGGATGTTGATGAGCAAGAGCTGGCCACCCTCGACGGTCTTGGGATCACCGGTGCTGTAGTGCGCCTGCACGTCGAGCAGGTACTTGCCCTCTCCGAGGAACGGCACAGGGATGACGCCGGAGCTCTCCTCGTCGCGGGTCAGGAACCCGGCGGGGGGCGGCGTGCCCGGAGTGAAGCGTGCCGGGTCGTGCTGAGCGATGCGCTGCACGTTGCCATTCTTCGGTTCGTACTGGAAGACACCACCGATGTAGTCCTGGTTGCCGACGTCCTCTTGAATGATCACCTGACCACGGGAGTTGACGGTGAGGTTGTCCATCATTCGCGGGCCAGCCTGGTCAGCACTCGACTTGGTCGGGTCGTAGGCCGGCCCTTGCACGGCGATGGCAGCCTTGCCGCCAGTCACCCCGTTGGAGCTGTGATCGCTCTCGTGGTCGTCGCTCTCGTGGCTGTCGTCGTCGATCTCGTCGAATGACAGCTTCCACACGCGTGATACGCCGGTGAAGCTGGCTGTTGTCGCGAAGTAGAAGTTCTGATCGTCACTCGGGTCCCACGAGCCGTCCTCGGGCCGGGCAAAGGTCGTGACCCCTGCGGCCACACTCTCGCTGTTGAGTTGTGCACCCGTCTTGGCCGACACGTCGCCGAGTGGAACGAGGGTGAACGACGCGCCGCCGGCGG
Organism: Acidimicrobiales bacterium; assembly: GCA_038328705.1. Classification (GTDB taxonomy): domain Bacteria; phylum Actinomycetota; class Acidimicrobiia; order Acidimicrobiales; family Ilumatobacteraceae; genus UBA668. Next base: position 19,685 of record JBBQMG010000035.1, read on the forward strand.
GCAGTGATGTCGCATCGTTCTCGGTCGGCACTCCATTGACCTTCACCCCGTACAGGACACCGTTGGTGAGCCCGGCCTTCTCGACGGTGTTGCCCGTGGCCTGCTTGTCGCCGACGTACACGTACACCTGGCCACCTGTACCGTCGTCGAGGCCGACGACGATGGTCTTGTCACCCGAGTCGGGCATCGCCACCGAGTTCTCCCAAGCGAACTTGCCGAGGTATGGAAGTTCGTAACTGGTGCCGGCGTCGGGTCCGGTCACCACGTTGCCGAAGGCTCGACCCTCTGTACCGCTCTCTTCACCGTTCATGAAGATCCGATCCTTGGTGCCGAGTCCTGTCTCCTCGTTGTAGAACGCGGACACCTCGGGGAGATCAGCCGAGCAGAGCCGGTTGAGCGCCGCGCTGCCGCTGGTCAGCACTTGCGTCTGAATGAGATCCTCGCCCGACACGACTTTCAGCGACTTCTTCTCGATGATCCACTTCGACACGAAGGCGCCGATCGCGCCGTGGTCACGGACGACCCCAAGAGTGTTGCCGAGCTCGTGGTTCATGAGCACGGTGAACGTGCCGTTCCCGTTGTCGAATGCCCCGAGACCGTCGGGGATTCCAGCCATCGTGTAACCGCCGACAGTGTCGCCGGTGGTGAGGATGCTCGTGGTGACGATCCCGGGTCTCGTGCGCACGAGATAGGGGCTCTGCGAGCTCGTCGGGCCCGTGCTGCCTCCCGGTGCTGCGAGGACGGCCGCTGCACTCATCATCAGCAGTGCGCTTGACAGGCCGGCCGTGGCCAGCTTCTTGTTTCTCATTTCGTGACTCCTTCGAATGTGGTGAGGCCGACTCGTGCGGCCGGTCATGGAGATTCGCCGAAATGCTGACAGTAGACGTGGGAAGTTTCGACCAGCCGAAGCGCCGGGGCACTCTGGGTGAACGAAGTGCGAAGCTCGGTTGAACTGTCCGAGGAGAGCCTGGGTCAGGCTGGTCGAAGCGTCAGGGCTCGAGGATGACTTCCAGTTCCCCTCGGCGCTTGTCGATGTCGACAGTGTGACTTCCATCGGGCTGTCTGATGATGTGCAGGTCGACCGCTGCGTCACCGACGGTGAGGTTGTCCAGGCGAAGGTCACCGAACCAGGGCGGTAGGGCAGGACGAAGTCGAAGGATGCGGTTGGGGGCGTCGGCCTCCAGCCCGGCAAACACGCTGACGAGGTGCACAACAGCGGCGGACGACCACGCCTGGGGGACGTTGGCCCCAAGGTACTGGACGGGGAAACTTCCTTCATCGCGTTCGAGGCCGGCGAACAGTTCGGGGAGCCGACGCGAGTCGAAGCGAGCGGCAGCGTCGAACAGCCCGCGACCTACCTGAGTTGCCTCCGCGTCGAGCCCGTAGTTGTGGAATCCAGCAGCGATGATGGCGTTGTCGTGCGGCCACACCGACCCGACCTGGTACGAGAACGGGTTGTAGGCGACGTGGTCGGCCGAGAGGGTGCGGATGCCCCAACCGCTCCACATGTCGCGCGCCAGGAGTCGGGCGGCGACAAGCCGCGCCCGGTCCGGCTCGATCGCCCGCGACCACAACAGGTAGCCGGCATTGGAAGCCACCGCGCGAATCGGACGTTTGTCGCCGTCGAGACCGAGGTAGTACGTGCCCTCCTCCTCCCACCAAAAGCGCGACTCGATTGCCTCGGCCAGACGGGCAGCCTCATCACGAAGACGAACCGCCCCGGCGGAATCGCCATAGACCTCGTCAAGGATCTCTGCCCAAGCCCGCTTGGCCGCGACCACCAGCCCCTGGTGTTCGCACAGGGCAATCGGCAGCTTCGCCGGTTCACCGTCGGCACCGACGATCGCGTCAGGGGAGTCTTTCCATCCTTGATTGTAGTATCCAGCCGGTGAGCGGGTCTGGTACTCCTGGAGCCCGTCACCGTCGGCGTCACCATCGGTGTCGATCCATGAGAGCGCCCGATCGACGTGATCTCTCACCGCATCGAGCGCCGCCCGATCGCCATGCCACCGCCAGGACAGAGCGGCCACCAGAACATACAAGGTGGTCGCTTCGTGCGAACCGAAATACGGTGTGTGCGGCACGAGGCGCAGCGCAGCGAGTTCGCCGTAGCGCACTTCATGCTCGATCTTTCCCGGTTGCATGTCCCGGTTGTCGTCGTAAGCATCGGCCTGCAGCGCGCCGAGGGCGCGCAAGCTCCCCACCGCCAACCGCGGCGTCAGCGACAAGGTCTGAAATGACACCGTCAGCGCATCGCGACCGAACAGGGTGACGAACCACGGCACCCCAGCCGCCGGGACCCACAGGTCCGGTTGAGCGCCGGCCAACTGGGCGTCATCGGGCGAGGAGTCATTGCGATGCATGCGCAATCCGGCAAGGTCGTCGACCGATTGGCGAACGGTCGCAGTCACGCCCGGATCGCCGGCGGTGATCCGGGTCGTCTCGGCGACCCAGGCCCGCTGGGCGCGATCACTCTCAGTGGTACCGATCAGGTTGTGGCACTCTCGCGGCGGATGCTCGGGCTCGGCGCCGTCGAGGATCGGCCGCCACAACAGACAGGTGTGCCACGACTGACCCGGCTCGAGGTTCAGTCGGAACATGATTCCGCCATTGGCGAACTCGGGCGCCGAATCGGCGCGTTGCACATGGAAAGCGATGCTGCGCTCGAAGCCCTCGTTGTGATAGCGGGTGACAAGAGTGCCCGCGTGTTTGGCCCATTCGCTCTGCAGCGACCCGCGTCGTAGTACCCGGCCGATCCTTACGTCGAAGAGGTCTGCGAAGTCCGATTCGATGTCGATCTCGAGGCTTGCGGCAATCGGGCGACGACCAAAGTTGGTGAGGTCGTAGTCCTCATGGATGCCGTGGCCGATCGTGCGATCAAGACGTAGGTGCAAACTGCGAGCCGGGATCTCCACTCCGTCCGTACCGAGCAGGACTGGGTTGGTGAACTCGAACCTCGCTGAATGATTGTCCACCGCTGAGGAGTTGGAGAGAGTCGGCCGCTGCCGACACAGCTTCAGCCGATAGCCCGACACCAACCGGGTGTCGGAGGCAAAGTAGCCCTGCTCGCTGGTCGATGACATCTCGCCGTTGAGTTCCGACACGGCGAACTCGGTGTCGCTGTGAATCGTTACGGCCGCTGGGCCGACTCGAACCTCCATGTGCGCTCCTTCTAGGTGGTTAGGTGTCAAGCAGACGAGCGCGGCCGATGGCGGCTGCGCCGACAATGCCCGAATCGTCTCCGAGCGCCGCAACGACGAACTTCAACTTCGGGCTGGGATGCAGGATCCACGGGCGAGCTTCACGCTCGATGCGATCAGCGAGATCTTGCCCGAGCTTTTCTGCCATCCCGCCACCGATGACCACCAGCTCGACATCGACCACGTTGACCACCGAGCCGATGCCCCCTGCAATCACCTCGATGGCCATGTCGAACACTTCCACGGCGAGCTCGTCACCCTCGTGAAGCGCTCGAGCCCACACCTTTGAAGTCAGCTTCGACTTCTTCTCTTGACGCTGTATCTCGAACAGCGATGTGTGCCGTCCGGCGTCGACCATCGACGAAACGATGGCGGCCATAGAACGCCGACCGGCGTAGGCCTCGATACACCCTCGGCGCCCGCAGGTGCACAGTGCGCCGCCAGAGTGAGTCACGACGTGCCCGATCTCGCCGGCCGAACCACGCGATCCGGAGAACGGACGCCCATCGAGAATCAGACCTCCCCCGATCCCCGTGCCCATCCACACCCCGAGGACGTCGTCGACACCGGCCGCGGCACCGGCAAGCCACTCACCGAGCAGACCGACGTTGGCGTCGTTGCCCAGCGCTACAGGCACACCGAAGTGGTCCTCGACAATGCCAACGATGTCGAATGAATCGTCCCAGCCGGCAAGGTTTGGCACCTCCAGGACGCGACCCTGGTGAACCACTCCGGGGATCCCGATTCCAATCGCCGAAGGCACCTCTCCAAGACCTTCGATCAGCTTCACTATCGTGCGTGCGATCTTGTGGGGACTCGATCGAGGAGTGTCGTGCTTGTCATGCCCGTGTACCTGATGCCGTTCATCGACGAGTCCGACCTCGATGTTGGTGCCGCCGACGTCGACACCGGCTACCAACATCATGATTCGTCGACCCATCCGGCGAATTTGTCCCGGTATGTCTGTCGGACGATGTCGATGTCGTGATCGAGGAGACCGGTTGCCCCGCAGCCCTCGACGACGAGGCGTGCTTGGCGGCGCAGCTCGATCGTGCGCTCGCCGAGCGACGCCGCTTCGAGAGATTCGACCAGCGACGCGATCGAGACCAGGATGTACTCGCACACCACTGGTTGTCCGGTGCCTGCGCGTCGAGTCTCGTCGAACGCAAGGTGGATCAGTTCGTCGTGAGTCCGTTGCTCGGCCATCACGACTGTCCGTTTCCCCTTGGTGCGCACCGGGGAGGGGGGATCATGACGAAGGAGTTCGGACAGGACTGCAGCTGCCTGAAAGATGGCGTCCTGCGCCGTGGTGGGGTCGTTGATACCCGGCGAGAGTGCCTTCACCGCCACGTCGACGAGTTGACGCAGTCCGTATGACACGTCTTGTTGCATCGTGCGTGTGTTGCCGATCGAAACTGCCGCCAGCAGGTCTCGCTCAAGCTCTTCACAGTCTTCATCACTGATCGATGGTGACAGTGAGCAGAACCGCGTACCTTCGATCGCAAACCGGCCCGCGACGGTCTCGACCGTGAGAGTGGCGCCGTCGGGGACACGGGCGAGGATGGCGCCGCTGTCGATTTCTTGCACCCAGCCCGATCGATCGAACCGGATCACCGTCGACGAACTACCTGTGCTCATGTCCGCAAGCGGTCGGCGATCAGCTGACAGGTCGACGGGCGTCCACTCGCCGCGTATCTGTTCGGTCGCCTCACGACGAATCCGTTGGAGGATCTCGCTGACGTCCATTGCGTGCGCGCTGTGGTTGATGAACGCGACGATCGCAAGGATCGTTGCGATGCCGAGCACGACGGCTACCGCCACCGACAAATTGGGAATGACCGGCTCGCCTCCGGGATCGAACGCGGAACGGACCGAGCGCAGCACGACCACGCAGTAGGTGAACGTGCCGACGACGAGAGCCATCACTCGCTTGTTGAATGGATCGCGAAACAGAGTGTGGACGACACGAGGCGAGTACTGGCTCGAGGCAAGCTGGATAGTCAACAACGAGACGGAGAACGCGATGCCAGCAAACGAAATGGTGGCCCCGGCGATGACGCCGAGCAGGGTTCGTGCGCTCTCCACCGTGGATGTGAAGCCGATCGGGAGGTCGGTCATCACCGAATCGATGTTGCGATCGACGGCAAGGCTGACGAAGCCCATCACGACCGCGACGAACACGGCGATCATCGGAACGAAGAACAGGCTGGATCTGAGCCGTTCGGCCTGCGCTCTCATGCGCAGCCTCATTGCGCCGCCCTTTCGGAATACATGCTCACCAATGCCTCACCAGCGCAGCACTGCCGCCAACGGACCGTCCAGCATGGCCCGGTTCGGGACAACGAGAATCTCCGCGTCCGTGGCAAGAGCCGCGCCGATCGCGCGGTCAACCAGACGGGCCCCGTCGCGCCACGCTGGCTCGGCGTCGGGACCGTCTGAGCCGTCGTCATGGACGAGCAAAGTCGCAACCCGTCCTTCCCGCAGGGCGCCGATCACCTCACCGGTATCGATTGCAGCCGTTCCGTGGGTCACTCGTGATCGGACGAGCTCGGCGGCTGCGGTCACACGCTCGGCAACCATCGTCGACAGCAAACGGACGACTTCGTCGGCGATACCGGCGGGTGAACCGGCCTCGATCTTGACTGCAACCGCGGCAACATCTGTCGGCAAGAAGTCAAGAACAAACGTCTGGGCGCGGACATCGCCAGCGACCGCGACCAGTTCCGCCTCAACGCGCCGAGCCATCTCAGCGACGGAATCTGCCACGTCGCGTGCGTTGTTCTCCCAGGTGTTTTCCGCTCGTTGCTGAAAGCGGCGTTGCGACCAACCACCTGGAGCCCCGCGATGGATGTGGAAAGTCGAACCGTCGACCGTTTCGGTGGTGAGGACGAGGCTGCCCACAAAACCGGTCAGATCGGCACCTGCCCGGTCCGTCTCGACGACGACATGTGCGATTTCCCGCTGTCGCGATTCCAAGACCGTTACCCACCGCGGCAATGGGCCCTCGTGCACGGTGGTTGCCGAGACCGGTTCTTCGAGCAGTTCTACGAACGTCTCTCCGTGACTGGCGTGCACAAGGACCACTGCTGCTGCATTGTGATGGCGCAGCCCGGCGATCACATCGTCAAGCCCTGTGAGCTCGTCCTCCCCCCAACGGTCGGACAGTTGGCGACGAGCGTTGCGCCATTCGAGTTCGAACCTGCTCTGTGCGTGGTCGAGGTTGCTCGGTGCCGGAATCGTCATGGTCACGAACCATTCCGACTCGGTCGAAAATGCTTTGAGATCATCGTTGATCGTCATTCGTTCACCCTTTGGTTGGAAGCCTCGGTTGCAAGCCGACGTGGAGTCAGCGTTTCGGATCAGATGAGGGGGCCACGACCAACGCGTAAGAACCCAGCGACCGGAATCGATCCGGTTCGAGCGGGCCGCGCGCAGTGACCACACGGATCACGGCCCCCGAGTCCGTTTCGAACTCGACGTCGTCGACGGTTCCGATGTCCAACCCACCCGTGGTCAGCACTCTCGTGCCGATCAGGGTCACGTCACCCTTCACCGCTGACTTCTCATGGTCGTTGGTGATCGTGGCCAGGTCGTCACTCGAGGATGCCATCACAGCGTCGGCACCGAACGAACTCACAGCTGACCATGGGAGCACGATTGCGCGTTTGCCATGTCCGTCGATGTGGATCGCCTCGATGTTGCGGCCTTTCCGATCGAGGACGAAGCCCTTCACGGATCCGACCGTCTCGGCGCTGTCGCTCGCGACCACGCTCCGACCGTCCACATGTGAGAACAGCTCGATACTCATTGTCCAGCCTCCAGTGCGGGTGAACGGTATGACGCGATCGCTGCACCGAAGCCGGCAAGGTCATTGCGGATGAACCCAGTGGCCTCGACGGGAAGAACGAGGTTGTCGCCGGACAACGCCATCTGCGCCGAAATCGGCACGAACGACGTGTCGTCCCGACCATCGGTCTTCAACTCGTAGCCAACGGCGCACGGTTCGTCCCCGGTTGACAGGATGACGGCAATCACTTCACCGAGATCGCTGCCGTCAGCAGAGAGCACCCGGTTGCCGAGAACTGGCCGGGCGCTGCCGAGATCACGAAGCTCCGCATCGCCGGCACTGTCGTTATCGATGGCAGATTCGGTGTCGACCATCACTGCGTCCCGACCGATGGCCGACACGGAACCGGCTGCGAGGACGGCCTTCAAACGTCCAGCGAATCGGCCTCTTTTGTTCAACGTGAACCCGATCAACTGATGGGCTTCGCCGTCATAGACGACGTCGCGCACCTCAGCCACATCTTCTCCGGAAAGGATCGAAACAACCGGAAGACCCATCACATCTCGTGCTCTGACCAGGTTCATGGGTTGCTCCGATCCGAGACCCGAGCGGCCAGGACCGAGCCGGCCCGCCGTGACTTACGGACCAAATACATCGCCAACAGAATCACGGCAACGATGACCACGATCGCTACCAACCACCACAGGAAACTCATGCAGACCTCCGTTCAAGAACCTCGTTGACTGGCAGTTCCCCAGGAGGCTGCTCACCAAACCGCTGAGATGTGACGAATTGGTGCCATTCGCGTCGCGAAACGCGGCGACCGACCCGAGCTCATCGTCACCGCCTACAACCTCGACATAGGGTTCGCGTATGCCGAGTGACCTTGCCATGAAGACCATGAACACCATTCACCGCACCGTGTTGAAGCTGAGCTTCGGCAAGATCGGCTGGGATGCCGGCGGCATGCCCGTGCTGGAGCTGACCACCGTGGGGCGCAAGAGTGGCGAAGCCCGGTCGGTGATGCTCACCTCACCAGTGCAAGACGGCGACACGCTCGTGATCGTGGCGTCCCGCGGCGGGGATGAGCGCCACCCAGCTTGGTTCTTGAACCTGCAGGCCAATCCCGACGTGCAGGTGAAGTGGAAGGGCGGCCCGACGCGGGCGATGCATGCAGCCATCGCCACCACAGAGGAACGCTCCGACCTGTGGCCGAAGGTGACAGCGAAGTACAAGAATTACGCCGGCTACCAGGAGAAGACCGACCGCGAGATTCCGCTGGTGCTACTCACACCGATTGGCTGAGCGCGACGACATCACGGTCATCCGGTCCGCGTCGCTGCAGATCCGCGTTACGGTCGGCGACATGGCTGAGACACGCACATACATCGTCGAACCGGAACTGGCCGAGTACATCGCCGCTCACTCAACTGGGCCGGACAGCGTGCAGTTGCAGTTGATGGCGGCCACCGAAGCGCGCACCGGTGGCGCTGCCCGCATGCAGATCGGCAATGACCAAGGTTCGTTCTTCGAGATGCTCACCCGCTCCATCGGCGTGCGCAACGCCATCGAGATCGGCACCTTCACCGGCTACTCCGCACTCAGCATCGCTCGTGGTCTTGCCGCCGGAGGG
>JBBQMG010000036.1:0-27645 GCA_038328705.1 Acidimicrobiales bacterium
GTGCCGAGTTGTGGCTGCACAAGAACAGCAGGTCACCCCGAGGCTGACGTCCGGTGATCTGCAACGATGCGAGCGGTCCACGCACCAGCCGCACGTACTTGCGTCGCCCGTCGCCTTCCGATGAGGACCGAACGATCAAGCCGACCTGCTCGAGCACATCCAAGTGGTGAGCCAGCAGGTTCGACAGAAGTCCGAGTCGTTCACCAAGTTCCTTGGGCGACCTGTCGCTGGAGGCGAGGTCGTCCACGATCGCGAGCCGGGCAGGCTCGGCAAGCGCGGCGTGCATTGCAGCGCGCTCCAACAGCGCTGGTTCGGCGTGGGGTGCACTTTCCGGGGGACGTTCACTCTTCACACACTGAGTCAACCGTCGTTGACTGATTCATGGGTGTCTCGCAGGTGAACAACCGATCAAGTTCCCCTGACGAACCGGGGGCGAGCCCACAGGGCCACGTAGACCAGCCCGACAAGGACCGGCACCTCGATCAATGGGCCGACCACGCCGGCAAGCGCTTGGCCGGAGGTGACACCGAAGACGCCGATCGCGACGGCGATGGCGAGCTCGAAGTTGTTGCTCGCCGCGGTGAACGCAATCGTCGTGGTGCGCCTGTAAGAGAACCCCATCCGTCGGGCGAGGAAGAACGCGCTGAACCACATGATCGCGAAGAACGCCAACAGCGGCAGCGCAATGCGAGCGACGTCCCACGGGCGTTCGGTGATGGTGCGGCCCTGCAACGCGAACAGCACGACGACCGTGAACAGCAGGCCATACAGGGCCATCGGGCCGATGCGGGGCAGGAACGTCTGCTCGTACCACTCCGTTCCCTTCGCTCGTTCACCGAAGGTTCGGGTGAGGAACCCTGCGGCGAGGGGCACGCCGAGGAACACGAGCACGACCTTGGCGATCTCCCAGACCGTCACATCGAGCTGCGCGGTCTCCAGACCCAGCCACCCGGGCAGCACCTGCAGGTAGAACCAGCCGAGCACCGCGTAGGCGACGATCTGGATGATCGCGTCGATCGCGACGAGAACGGCGGCGAGTTCGCTGTCGCCGCCCGCGAGGTCGTTCCAGATCAAGACCATTGCAATGCACGGGGCCAAACCGACGATGATCAAGCCGGTTCGGTACTCGGGAAGATCGGGCAACATCAGCCACGCCAGCGCAAACATCACGATCGGGCCGACGATCCAGTTGAAGGTCAGTGCCAGAAGCATCGCCCGCCGGTCGGCGAAGGCTTCGCCCACGCGTGTGTACTTCACCTTGGCGAGGACCGGGTACATCATCACCAGCAACCCGATCGCGATCGGCAACGACACTGTGCCGATCTTCACCTTGTCGAGCCAGTCGTTCAGGCTGGGGAACACTCGACCGAGCACGATGCCGAGCACCATTGCTACGCCGATCCAGGCCGGGAGGAACCGGTCCAGCATCGACAGCCGATGCAGCACATCGGCCTCGGCGACGTGTGGCTGTTCGGTCTCAGTCACAGCGCGCCCCACCTCATCGGGCGAGCAGCCTCTTGACGTCGTCGATGGTCGGGACTCGCCCGGAGAGCACGACTTCGTCATCGATCACGAGGGCGGGGGTGGCCATCACACCCCAGCAGTGGATCTCGCCGGCGTCGGTGACCTTCTCGAATTCGGCGGTCAGACCGAGTTGGTCGACGGCATCGTGGGTGATGCGTTCGAGGGTTTGACACTTGGCACATCCACGGCCGAGGATCTTGATGTCCATGATTTTGGTGGCCTTTCAGATGATCAGGTTGAACGTGAAACCGGTGAGCAGGATCGCTGCGGCGACCACTCCGGCGTAGGTGGCAATGAGCTTGGGCTTGAGGACACGACGGAGAAGAATCATCTCCGGCATCGACAGCGCTACGACGCTCATCATGAACGCAAGCACGGTGCCCATCGGGAGGCCCTTGTCGTGCAGCACCTCGACCATCGGCAGCACACCCGCGGCGTTGGAGTACAGCGGCACACCGATGGCGACTGCAAGCGGCACACCCCACCAACCGGTTGCGTGCGACGCGAACCAGTCGGCAGGGAGCCAGCCGTGCATGACCGCCCCCAGGCCGATGCCGACGAGGAGGTACGGCCAGATCTTGCGCAAGATCGACACGACCTCTTTGCGACCCATCGCGAACCGGTCGTCCCAGGTGAGACCTGCGGAGGGGTCGATGACCTTGCCACGCAAGCGAGCCTCGAACACGAACGGCTCCACCCATCGCTCCAACTTCAAGCGGCCGAGCAGTGCGCCGGCGAGGATCGCGATCAGCATTCCACCGCCGATGTAGAGCGCCGTGATCTTCCACCCGAACAGGCCGAACAGCAGCACGATCGCGACCTCGTTCACCAGAGGGCTGGCGATCAGGAAGCTCAGCGTGACCCCAAGGGGAACGCCGGCGGCCACGAACCCGATGAACGCGGGCACCGCCGAACAGGAGCAGAACGGCGTGACCACGCCGAGCCCGGCAGCAGCGATGTTGCCGACACCCTCCCGCTTGCCGCCGAGCAGCGCACGGGTCCGTTCGACCGACATGAAGCTGCGCAGGATCGTCACCAGGAAGATCACCCCTGTCAGCAGCAACGCGATCTTGGTGAGGTCGTAGAGGAAGAAGTGCACCGACCCGGCCACCCGAGTCGCACGGTCCAGACCGATCGCGTCGTACAGCAGCCAATTCCACCAACGCAGGTTCAGCTGATACAGGGTGACCCACACCACCGCCACCGTCACCCCAACCAGCACGCGTCGCGGGCGATGGTGCGAGGGCGGCGGACGAACAGCTGCTGCGACGCTCATTGCAGAGCCGCCCGGCGGGCGCACGCGTCCCTTGAATCGTCCACGTGGTCAGTGTGCTACCGGACGGTGTCGTCCCGTAGGGCCGAAGGTCATCAGCAGCAGGCGCTCGGCTCGGCGCCGACGCTCACAGCTTCGGCTTCGGCTTCGGCAGGGACGCAGCACTCGCCTTCCGTGGGATGCATCACCGAGGCGTCGGCGAGCACGGTGTAAATCTCCCACGGGATCTCCGGTCCCGAGACCCACACTTTGTCCTGCACGGCGAAGCAACACGTCGTTGCATCCTGCACGTCGCAGGCCGCACCTTCGGTTTGCATCCGTTTCGCTTCGGCGGCGACTTCATCGGTGGACTCGACCTCGACACCGACGTGGTTCAAGGTGCCGGGCTCGCCCTGGCCGGCGATGAGCACCAGCTTCAGCGGTGGCTCGGCGATTGCGAAGTTGGCGTAGTTCTCGCGGATCTTGGCCGGCGGGGTCTTGAACAACTTGGTGTAGAAATCGATCGAGGCCTCGAGGTCTCCGACGTTGAGGGCGAGCTGGACACGGGACATGGGTTTCCTCCATCGGAACACGGACATCACATTGACAACCATCAATTTATCGAGTTTGCCTGCTAGATCGACATCCGTCAATGGCTTTCTTCGATGACCTTCGATATAGTCCGCCCATGGAAGCTCGCAAGACCATCACCCTCGATCCGATCTCGTGCTGCGCCCCGGTGCGGGCCGACGCCCTCGACGAGGTGCAGGCTGACATGCTCGCCCACTCGTTCGCCGCGCTCGCCGACCCGATCCGGCTCCGCCTGCTCTCGTTCATCACATCCTCGGCCGGCGAGGTGTGCGCCTGCGACCTCGTCGAGCCGTCAGGCCGATCGCAGCCTACGGTCAGTCATCACATGAAGATCCTTGTCGACGCCGGCCTGGTCACTCGCGACAAGCGCGGCCTATGGGTCTGGTATCGGGCCGTCCCCGAGCGCCTCGACGCGCTGCGCGCCGTCCTCGGTTGAGCCACCCTCAGGCGATGAGGCCGAGGTCGCGAGCCCGAGCGACAGCCTCGGCGCGACTGTGCACACCAAGCTTCTTGTAGGCACGCTCAGCTCGTTCCTTGGCCGCACCGCGAGAGATCGACAGCTTGTCGGCGATGTCCGCGAAACTCAGTGTCGTGGGTAGGTAGCGCAGCACGTTCGCCTGCGCGAGAGTGATCGATGCTGCTCTGACGACGGCCGCGCCTTCCGCAACGGCGTCTGCCCCCATCTCCTCGGCTGCGGCGACAAGCAGCCCGGCAGCCCGCATGGCCTCGATGGCCTCATGCGCGGCCGACTCCTTGATCAAGCCCGCGGTGATCAACGCACTCACAGCGTCTGCGACGGCCGCGGCACGAATCACCGATGCTGTTTCGACCGCTATTGCAGCTCTCCCTTCGGCCGCAATGACTGCCAGGATCGCTCGGGCTTCCTCCTCCTGGGCGGCGGCGATCACTTCGGCCGCGTCGTCGATCGCCGTGAGTTCGGCCTCGACGAGGAGCCCAGCCTCGGACGTCAGGAATCCGTCGCCGAGAAGAACACCGCCGGTCTCGGCAAAGGCACCCAACAGTGGCCGCGCCCACGTGTGTTCGACGAGCAGGAATGCAACGGCGGTGCCGGGCCGCAGCCGCTCGGCCAACGCCCACACATCAGCCAGTTGAAAGCCAGGCAACCCGTGATCAACTGCCCCTCGCGGCTGCCCGTCCGCGTCGGCCCCCAGCAGCCCACCCAGCAGCGAGCCGAAGTCCTCCATGGCCACCCGCTCGAGCGTTCCGTCGTCGGCTTTTGCGACGACCAAGATGTCGAGAAGCCGGAGCACGCCACGACCCTGAAGATTGTCCACCTCACCAACAATCCGACGCTCGAAGTCGGTGCCGAGCTCGAAGCTCGCCGCAATCACCTGCAAGGGACCGGACATCACGTACCTACCAATCGTCGTTTCTTCGCCAAAGCTTCACTGAACCCACCGTCGGCTCGCCGGAGGAGCGCCCGTCCATGTGTCCCTTCATCGATCAGTGACAGCAGCCGAAGGGGTTCCCCCACAGAGCCGGTCAACGACAACGAGCCACCTCGTTGTTCGAGGGTCGTACGAGCCTCCACGAAGGCGCCGTAGCCGGCGCAATCCATGAATGTCACATCCGCCATGTCCACGACCACGTCAACGTGATCCGACAACGTGCACGCGCGAACCGCGGCCACACGGCTCGCCACGTCCAGTTCCCCCCTCATCACGACGACATGCCGCCGATGATCGAGCAGGTCACAAGCCTTGAAGCACCATCCGGCACCGCAGGTGGTCGACTCAGGCGTACCCGGTATTCCTGCCACGCGTCACCTCCTTGGGTGATCAGGCGCGACCGGGGTCCGGGGCAACGCGGTGGGGAGCGGACTTCGCTCTCCACTCAGCAACCTACTCGCATGGTCCCGGTCGTGCCTAGAGGGCCTTCGTCACTTCTTCGAAGACCCCGGCAAGTGAGAAGACCTCGGCAAGTGATCGGTCAAGCATTGCGGCGTGGACGACGGGCGAACCCGATGAGCAAGACCAAGCCCAAGCCCGACACGGCCAATCCGAGAATGCCAGTGGTGGTGGCCATGCCCGAACCGGTGCGAGGTATCGTTCCGACAAATGGTGGAGCGGTTGGCGGTGTGGACGTCCCAACACCGCCGGGCGCAGTGGTGGTCGCTGCGCCGATAGCGGTCGTGGTGGCCGCTGCGACAGTCGTGGTTGCTGCCGTAGATGTGGTCGTCGTCGGTGCGAGCTGGGCGCACGCCGGCGCCGTCACGATGTTGGAGTCCAGAGTCACCGAACCGTTGCGGGCGAGCAGCCGTCCGGTGATCGCAGCACCAGTCGTTGCGCTGATCGAGGTCAGCGCCATCACTGTGCCGACGAACACGGAATTCGTGCCCAGGGTGGTCGAGCTCGCGACCTGCCAGTACACGTTGCAGGGGTTGACGCCGTTGATCAAGGCAACGGTGCTCACGTCGGCGGTGATCAACGTGCTCGCCGCCTGAAAGATGAACACTGAATTGGGATCGCCTTGCCCGTCCAACGTCAAGGTGCCGGTCAGGCTCAGCCCGCCACCGGCGTATACACCAGGCTGAAGGGTCTGGCCGCCGAGATCAGCGGACACCACTGACACCGGCGTGCGGCCGGCGGCATCGTTGTAGGCGTCAACCAGATCGGTCTGAGCCTGCAGCGCCACCGCATCGATGTGGATGACTCCACCATTGACGACCCCAGGTGGGAACCCGACGGCTGCGCTGCCTGGGTAGACCCCCAGATCGCCGGTGATCACCGACGGACCCGTGTTGGACACGGTTTGTCCGCCGAGGACCGCGAAGCTCGTCGCAGTACCGAGACCAACCGGTGCTTGGGCAGCGTCGACCCGGCTCGAGCCGATCGTGACCGAAACGACCATCAATACAAGGGCACCAGCGACGCCCAGACTTCTCGACATCCGATTTCCGGACATGACAGCATCCTCCTATGTGGTGACGCTCTGACCACGGTCTGGGGTCAGATGGCGACAGCGTGCGTTGTTGTGAGCGTACGCCGCTGCCCCAGACTCCGATAGGGCCACAGGACCCGAGATATGGCTCCGCGTCGGGTTGTCCGAGACACGACCTCCAGCTCAGCGATATGCCATCATCCTGCGGTCTACAGTGGCGAAAATGATCACTGTGGCGCTGCTCGGCCCGCTCGAGGTGGTGCGCCAAGACGGCAAATGCCTTGCAGTGCCGTCTGGCAAGACAGCCGAACTGTTGATGCGCCTGGCCCTCGCGGCCGGCACGATGGTGCGTACCGAGCGGCTGATCGATGAACTGTGGGCCGATGACGCGGTCAGGGTTGCCAGGAACACCGTGCAGTCGAAGGTCTCGCAGCTTCGTCGCGCCCTCGGCGACGCGTGCTTGGTCATCGGCGGCACCGGTGGGTACACCCTCGCGCTCGATCCGCTCTCCGTCGACGCCTTGGAGGTGATGCGCCTTGCCGACGAGACATCGAATTTTCGGCGTGTTGGCGATCCGTCAGCGGCGCTCGAGTCGAGTGCCGCTGCCTTGGCAAAGTTCCGCGGTGAGACCATGTTCGATGGAAGCGATGTCGAATGGCTGGCTCCGCACCGTGCGGTGCTGGAGGGTTTGCGTTTACGTCTGATCGAAGACCACGTGGGTTCGCGTATGGACCTTGGCGCCGGCAGAGAAGTGGTCGACGAACTCGAGACCCTCGTGGCAGCCCACCCGTTGCGCGAGGGCCTTTCCGCTCTGCTGATGACCGCCCTGTACCGCGATGGGCGTCAGGCCGAAGCACTTGCTGTGTACACATGGGTTCGAGCACGACTCGGGGAGGAGTTGGGAGGATGCGGGGTGGCAGCCCCGGCCGATGCGGTCAGCGTGACACCGCTTACCGGTCGTGCGAACCAGACGGTGCGCGGAGGCCGTCGCGCGCAGCGTGTTGGCTCGATCGTTGGCGAGTGTCATGGCGAGGTAGGGGTGCGTGTACATGGTCGTAGCTCCTTGCGTGAGTTGCAGGTCACGCTTCTTGTGTCGCGCGCTTGCATGGTCTTGTCGCTCAGGGTGAATCAGGCCGCTGATGGTCTACTGACGGTCGCCTGACGGCCCGGCGTCGGATGCGCTGGAGTCAGGCGAGCCCGTGTGACGTCAGTGCGTGAGCGACCAGGATGTCGCTCGGAAACTCGCTGAGGTGCTCGCGCCCGAGTACGGCAGCGCGTTCTCGCTCGCCGTTGATGACCAGCCGGATCACCTCGATGTGTTGGCGCTCCCTCCGTGTGGAGGCACGGCACGACGGTGGCGAGCAGTCACACCGCGGCGCCTCAGCGGGCATGCCAGCTGAGGCGAGCGCGTGGGCGAGAGCGACCCGAGCGAGCTCGAAGTGCGGGTCGGATTCGACTGCAGTACGCAGCGCCACTATGGCCTCGGGTCACGACACAATCAGCAGGTCCAGTCCCTGTGCGTACGCGGCCGCCGATACGAGCGAACGTGTGGACACGGCGAACCCTCTACCATCGGTCAGCTGTTCGGATGTCACCTCTGGGACCCACTCCGATCGTTCGTGGAACGACGCCGGCGCTGTAGGAGCCAACACCTCACATCCATCGTCGTGGTGACGGCGAAGACCAACAGGAAGGTGATGCATACGGCATCAGTGACGCCGACGTCAACCAGAACGAGCAGACCGAGGATCGCCATGGGCGCCGGAAGCGCAATCATCACCGCGAGGTCGGCGTACGACACCGCACGACGCGTCGAACCGAATGCCACAGCGTGGTCGGTCGAGCCTCTCGCAATCGTTGAACGGGGCGTGACTTCCTGCATGGGGGATCTCCTCCGGCGGCTTCTTGGTTGGGCTATCTCCAATCTGTTCGGTGGTGCTGACGCGCTGCTGACGAGCGCCAGCGTCGCTGTCGTCAGCGTCGCGTCAATGGAAGGGCGCAACGTGCGGGTCAGGCCGTGAGTCGGCCGACTCGCACCAAAGGAACCTCATGAGCACACGACACGACTTCTTCACACTCATCCACAAGGGACAACGCAAGGAATTGTTCGCAGCCGCTGTCTTGGCGGGCACCACCAACTGGGAAGACGCCTTCTCGGCGAACGACTTCGTTTCCGTGTGGTCGAAGGTGGCCGCGATGCTCGAGGCGCACGCCGCGCACGAGCACAACCATGTGTTTCCACTGCTCGCCCGGCACGCGCCCGAGACCGTCCTACAAGTCGAGGCTGCGCACGACGACCTGGAACACAGACTGGTCACGCTGACCGACACGATCGCACTCACGGCAGTCGACGAACTTCGGTGCACGGCCTCGCCGTGTATCGCGAGCTCACTGCCTTCGTGGCCCACTACCTGATCCACATCCTCGAAGAAGAAACCCTCGTGATGCCCGCCATCTGGCGGTCCTGCACTGATACCGAGATCACCGCCGCTCGGTTGAACCTGCAAGCGGACCAGTCGACGGTAGGCATCACACGCAGCCGCCGCGCGATTCTTCCCGCGATCACCGACGCCGAACGCGATGGCACTGGCCGTCCAACGTGGATCGACCAGCGAGGCGTTCGTTGCGTTCATGGGCGATGCGCGTCAGGTGCTCGAGCCTGCGGCCTGGGACCGATTTCAACGATCCCTCTCCGCAGCGCCCACTCAGCGCACACCATCAACAAAGGAGTACATGTCATGAGCACCATCCACATCACTGAATCGACGATCGAGCCGCGCTCGAACCTGCTGTACCGATGGGGCTGCTTTGCTGCCAGCAACCCGTGGCGGGTGGTCGGCAGTTGGGTGCTCGTCGCCGTTGCTGCTTTGCTCCTCAACTCCTCGATCGGTGGCGAGGTCACCAACACCGTCCGGGTTCCTGGAACCGAAGCGCAGTCGGCCGCCGATCTGCTCAGTGCCCGCTTCCCGAGCCGGGGCGATTCAAGTGGGCTCGTCGTGTTCGCTGACGACAACGGGGGTCTCACCGACCCCAGAGACCGAGCCGCTATCGTCGCCACGCTGGCCGCGCTCCAGACCGATCCGGCCGTTGCGTCAGTATCAGACCCGTTCGACCCGGAGGAGCGCACGATCAGCACCGACGGGCTGACGGGCTGACGGCGTTCGCCACCGTTCGCTACCACACCCAGCCCGGACCGGATGAAGCCCGTGCCGCGTTCGACGCACTGAAGATTGCGCGCACCGCCGGGCTCGAGGCCGAACTCTCCAAGTCCATCTCCGGCGCCCAATCACCCGAGGGGAACGAGGGCATCGGGCTGTTCGTTGCGATGATCGTGCTCCTCGTCGCCTTCGGTTCGGTGAGTGCAGCAGGAAAACCGCTCGGGACCGTCGTGTCCGGAATTTTCATCGGTCTCGCACTGATCGGCCTCATCGCCGGCGCAACCGATGTGCCGGCCGTGTCCACGCTGCTGGCCACAATGATCGGCCTCGGTGTGGGCATCGACTACTCGCTGTTCGTCGTGACCCGTCATCGCGGCTTCCTGCACGACGGTCACTCACCGGCCGAGGCGGCCGGGCTCGCCAACGCGACATCTGGCTCGGCCGTACTCTTCGCCGGCACCACCGTCGTCATCGCCCTCACCGGGCTGCGATTTGCTGGCATCCCAGGCATCGCCATCATGGGATTGGCGTCGGCGGTAGTGGTCGTCGTTGCAATGCTCGCCGCCGTCAGCCTGCTCCCAGCGCTACTCGGCCTCGCCGGTGATCGCATCGACCGCTTCCACGTCGGCCGCCGACGCCCCGCTGCGTCGTCGGGTTCCGTCACGTCGACATGGTCGGCGCGGTGGGCACACGTCGTCAGTCAGCGGCCATGGCGCTTCCTGCTCGCCAGCTTGACGTGCTCCTTGCGCTCGCGGTGCCGGTGATGTCGATGCACACCGGCGTCGCCGACGACGGAAACGCCGACCCGTCTCTCACCTACCGCAAGGCCTGCGACATGCTCAGCGAAGGCTTCGGGAAAGGCTTCGGCGGCCCGCTCACCGTCGTCATCGACGGTGATCACATCACCGCTCACGCCGACGCTGTTCGGGAGGCAATCTCCCAGACATCCGGCGTCTCGCAGGTCATCCCAGCCATCGTGAATGCCGCCGGCGACACCGCCATCATCACCGCGTTTCCGACCGCGTCCCCGCAGGACGAAGCAACCGCCCAGCTCGTCCATCGACTTCGTAGCACCGTGTTGCCTGCCGTTCTCGACGGTACCGCGGCAAACGGCTACGTCACCGGACAAGCCGCTGCTTCCACCGACATCAGCGACATGCTGAGCGCACGACTACCGCTGTTCATCGCAGCCGTGATCGGCCTGTCGTTCCTGCTGCTGATGCTCGTCTTCCGTTCGCTGCTCGTGCCACTGAAGGCGGCCATCATGAACCTGCTCTCGATCGGCGTTGCGTATGGCGCAGTGGTTGCAGTGTTTCAGTGGGGTTGGGGCAAGGGTCTCGTCGGACTCCACGAAACGGTGCCGATCAGCCCGTTCTTGCCCATGATCATGTTCGCCGTCCTGTTCGGCCTCTCGATGGACTACGAGGTGTTCCTACTGTCCCGAATCCGCGAAGAGTTCTTCAAGACCGGCGACATTCGTCGCAGCTTCGTCAATGGCCTTGGAGGCACCGCCCGCGTGATCACCTCGGCAGCACTGATCATGATCAGAGTGTTCGCGTCCTTCCTGCTGGTTCCCGACATCGAGATCAAGATGTTTGCCATCGGCCTCACCGTCGCCGTCCTCGTCGACGCAACGATCGTGCGCATGATCCTCGTTCCAGCGACCATGGAACTGATGGCCGACGCCAACTGGTGGCTGCCCCGCTGGCTCGAGAGGACCCTGCCCAACATCGACACCGAAGGCATGGCGTTCGCAGCGAGCCACCCGACAGCAACCTCGCCCGAAACGAACCCAGCGCGAGCCGGGATCGACGACGACGAACGCGAACGGGAGCACGAACTCGTCGGCTGAGGCGCCGGGCGCAGGCCCCGTCATCAGGGGGATTCAATGCTCCTGCGACGAGATGGGAAACGTGACCGCGATCGTCGTGCCGATTTTGGTGTCGACCAGTTCGACGCTGCCGTCGTGGGCTTTCACCAGTTGAGCAACGACGGCCAGGCCGATGCCGCTGCCTGCAACGGGGCGAGCGGCATCGCTGCGATAGAAGCGGTCGAAGACGCGAGCACGGTCTTCGGCGAGAATCCCAGGGCCGTTGTCGCGCACGGTCAACGTGGGCGTTCTGTGGGGTCCGCGCGGTCGAACGTCGAGTTCGATCTCACCCCCTGGTGGGGAGAACTTGATTGCGTTCGTCAACAGGTTCGTGACGATCTGGGAGAGCCGAGCGGGGTCGCCGTCGACGATTACTGGTTCGAGGTGCCGGCTCAGTTGCTGCTGGTTTCCTGCAGCGAGGGGGCGCAGTGCGTCGGCAACGCCGGCCGCGATCTCGGCGAGATCGCAGGGCTCGACCTTCAGGCTCGGCCCTGCGAGCGCGGCGTCGGCTTCGGCGAGCGTGCCGAGGTCGTCGACGAGACGGCGGAGGCGTAGGACGTCGTCATGCATCTGGACGAAGTGCTCGATCGTTGGTTCGGTGATGCCGTCGATGATCTCTTCGCAGCCGCCCTGCAGCAGTGTGAGCGGTGTGCGCAGTTCGTGGGCGATGTCGGCGGCGAGGTGCCGGCGGGCGACGTCGTTGGCCTGGAGTCGCCCTGCCATGTGGTCGAAGGTGCGGTTGAGGGTGCCGATCTCGCCAGGCGCGCGGTGTTCTCCGGCTCGTGCGGCGGCGTCACCGTCACCGAGTCGTTGGGCAGCGTCGGTGACGCGGCGCAGCGGCCGCACGATACGCAACGCGATCGGCGCCGCAACGACCGCGGCGACGAGCGCGGCGATCAGTGCGCCGATTGCGACCGTGCCGCTCAAGGCGTCGCGTACGTGCATCTCTGCTTGGGCAAGTTCGCCCGACACGAACGTGACCTGGGCGGTGCCCACCTGTCCACCGTCGACGACGATCAGCGCGGTGCGAGTGGGGCCCTGGGCATTGGCGGCCATCTCGGGCATGTTGCCCATCGGGTTGCGCAGATCGAGTGTGCTCCCGTTCTTGCCGACGACGGTCAGGGCGGCGCCCGCTTGCAGGGCGATCATCATCGCCGGGTGCGGGTCGGCCGTATCCCAGCCGCCGCTTTGTTGATAGGCAAGCGCGAGGGTGTCGGCGATGACGTCAGCCGTTGCTTGCTGGCGCTCGCGAGCAAGCTGGCCGACGGAGTGCTTTGTCCGCCACAGAGTGAGACCGGCGAGCACGAACACGGCCACGACCGACACAGCGACGAACCCGGCGATGAGCCGCATGGCGAGCGGGCTGCGCACGAGCTGGCGACGTTCAGCGGTCACGATCGAGGCCCAGTCTGTAGCCGACACCGGTCACGGTCTGCACGATCGTCCGTTGGGCCGGGTCGGTTTCGATCTTGCGGCGCAGGTTCTTCACATGAGAGTCAACGGTGCGCTCGTAACCGTCGAATTCGTAGCCGCGTACCCGGTTGATCAGCTCGTAGCGCGAGCACACCCGGCCCGGCTGGGCGGCAAGCGCGAGGAGCACCCCCCATTCTGTGGGGGTCAGTTCCACCAGCTCGCCGTTCACCGTCACCCTCCGGGTGGCTTCGTCGAGGACCAGGGTTCCGCCACCGAACGACTCCGCCGTTGCGTCCACGGCGGTCGACCGTCCGCGGCGAAGGATCGCGCCCACGCGCAGAACGAGCTCTCGAGGGCTGAACGGTTTGGTGACGTAGTCATCGGCACCGGCTTCGAGGCCGTGGATGCGGTCGCGTTCGTCGACCTTGGCGGTGAGCATCAGGATCGGGACGTCGCTCGACTTCCGGATCTCGGCAGCGACTTCCTCGCCGGTGATGTCCGGCAGACGCAGGTCCAGAACGATGAGGTCCACGGTGGTATGCCAGGCGACCTCCAGTGCCTCGGCACCGCTGCCGGCGGTGAGAACCTGGTGGCCTTCGTGCTCCAGGTAGCGACGTACGAGGTCGCGAATGCGGACCTCGTCGTCGACCACCAACACCACTGCCATGTCTGTCTCGCTCCTTGTTGTGTCGACGGTACTCGTAGCGGTCAGGCCCGGTACGAGAACACGGTCGCCATCCCCGTCTCCAAGTGGTAGGTGTTGTGGCAGTGCAGCATCCACTGCCCAGGGTTGTCGGCGGCGATGTCGACCTCGACCGTCGTCATCGGGAGCACGTTCACCGTGTCCTTGCGTGCGGTTCCATCGCCGACCATCTGGAACGTGTGGCCGTGGAGGTGGATCGGGTGGAACATCATCGTCTGGTTGACGATCCGCAACCGCAGGCGCTCGCCCTCGTTCACCGTGATGGGTGCCGAGTCCGGGAAGCTCTTGCCGTCGATGCCGTGCACGTACCCCGAGCCGTTTGCAGTGAGGCGGACGGTGGTCGCGCGGTCCGGGCTCTTTTCGGGTAGACGTACGGCGTCCGTGGCAACGAGGTCGCTGTAGACGAGTTCGCGACCCGACAACTCCGCCGGACGCGACCCAACCGTGGGGGCTGTTGCGCTGGTGGATGTCCGAAGAACGGCTTCACCGGCGGGGTCGGACTTGCCCTCGGGAACGGCGACGATCGGGAACGAACCCGAGCCCGCCGTGACGATCACGTCATACCGTTCGCCCATCCCGAGCAAAACGGTGTCGACCTCCACCGGGTTCACCGGGAACCCATCAGCATGCGTGACGGTCAAGCGGTGCCCGCCGACGGCGACCCGGTAAGCGGAGTCAGAGCCGGCGTTGATCAGCCGGATTCGTACCCGTTGACCAGGCTTGGCATCGAACGTCTCACGCTCCGACGGCGCACGACCATTGATCACATGCAGCGGATACGCAACATCGCCGGTCAAGCCGCCCATCATCGAACCCATCCCGCCGGCGCCCATGTTGCCCATATCGCCCATCCCGCCCGAAGAGCCCATGTTGCCCATGTGCCCCGAATGACCGCCGCTGCTCTGCAGTTCCGCAAGCACGTCCTCTTGAGTGCGGCCGTAGCCGTCGAGCCAGTCGTCGAGCATCAAGGTCACGTCGACATCGGAGGCCACCGGATCGTTCGGGTCTTCCACGATCAACGGCGCGTACAAGCCACGGTCCAACTCGAGGCCCATGTGCGGGTGGAACCAAAAAGTCCCAGCGTCCGGCACCGTGAACCTGTACGTGAACGTCCCCGATGGCTCGACCGACATCTGGGTCAGATCGTGCACGCCGTCCATGTCGTTGCGCAGCGCGATGCCATGCCAATGCAGCGTGTTCCCCGACGGCAGATCGTTCACGAACTTCGCCTCGAGCAGGTCGCCGACCTTCGCTCTGATCCCGCCGGCACCGGGGCGATCGCCGAATGCCCAGGTCGACACGTCGCGGCCGCCGATGTTCACCGTGACCGGTGCCGCCGTGATCGTCGACGCGATCGTGACCGCGCCCGGCTTGCGCCGAAGCGCGTCACGCCGTTCGATCGCCGGGTCGGCCGCCTGCACCAGCGAACCGCCGGGTCCCGATGTCGTCGTTCCGGCACCACACGCGACGAGCACGAGCGCGCTGCCTCCGGCGATCAACATCTCTCGTCGCGACAACATCCGCATCTCGGTTCCTTTCTGCTGCCACGCAGGCGATTGCCGCGATGACAGGCGACACGATGCCGGGCCGGTGTGGAGATTCTGTGGAGACCGGGTGGAAAGGATCTGCTGTTCCGGCCACCAGCGAACCAGGCGCCGGCATCATCCGTACCGTCAGGAGCAGGACAACTCACGGAGGTGCACCATGCACAACGGCAACTGGAACGACGGAATGGGCAACGGCAACTGGGGCTGGATCCCGATGATCATCATGATGGTCGCCTTGTGGGGCGGCCTCATCTGGGTCGGTGTGACTCTGCTCAAGCGCAGCCACGCCCCACAACTCCACGCACCCGCAGCGCCGCCTGTGGCGGCTGGGCTTGTGGCGGCAACGTCGAAGCCGACCGCTCAGGAGATTCTGTCTGAGCGTCTCGCCCGTGGCGAAATCGAAACCGACGACTATCTGAAGCGCCTCGGAGCGCTGCGCAACCCACCGACCTCGTGACGGACCGTGGACGTGAGTGATCTGCAGAGCATGGCTCTGTGGGTCACTCGCGGTTCGGTTCGTTCATCACGAGAACCCGAAGTTTGGTTCGCCCGATCCACTCCACACCGCGACCGAGGAGCGGAACAACGAGCACAGTGCCGACGGCGGCAACGATGCCGCCGAGAGCGAGGCCGGCGAGGACATCTGCGGGGTAGTGCGCCCCGACGTACACCCGGGTGAAGGCCATCACGACAGCGAGTGCCGCGACAATGATCCCCCATCGCCGGTTGGTCAACAGCAGCCCGACGGCGACGGCCCCTGCAGCGGTCGCGTGGTCGCTGGGGAACGAGAAGTCGGTGGTCTTGTCGACGAGCAGGTGGACACCATTCATCGCTTCGTACGGGCGGGCCCGGCCGATGGCACCGCCGATGAGTTGCCCGATGCCGAGTGCGACGAGCGCTGCGCCGGCAGCCCACACGCTGCCGGCGACGCCGCGGACGTCGTCGTGCAGCCGACTGTCGAGGTGGGCGACGATGAGCAATCCGCCGAAGAACACGATGCCGTACTTGGCGAATGCGGTGAAGAATCCGTGGGCCCACCCGGTTCGGTTGGCGAGCCGGTTGATCCAGCGAAATAGGCTGTTGTCCACTCAGATGTTCCTGTCGTGTGTCGGAGTCGATGCTGTGGCTGGCGCCAGTCGTTCGAGGATTCGTCGCTCAGCGGGCCATGCGTCGATGAGTGCCTGGGGAGGTATGCGGCGCGCGGCATAGCGCAGCGCGAGGGCGACGACCACGATGTCGTCGAGCGGGCCGATCACAGGAAGAAACTCCGGGATGAGGTCGATGGGTGACAACACCCAGAGTCCGGCGAACGTGACGACGACTTTCACTCGCGTCGGAACGCGCGGGTCCTTGCGGAGTCGGCGGGCGGTGGTGACGCATGCGGGCAGGACCGTGGCAAGATCCTTGGCAAGGCCCGGAGGGAGCCTGCGGGCCAGGACGATCATCACGATCCACGACACGGCCACCAGCATCACCGCAACGATCAACCAGCGCGCAATCATCGGTCGAGCTCCTCATCTGGGGCGAGCATGACGAGTGAAAAGGTTCACCTGGTCACCCTAGAGCTGACTGGTCCATCTTGGTCTTCAGCGGATCCCCGCGCGCAGGAAGGATCGACCCTGACCCATCAGCCGACCAGACGAAACTACCTTGCGGGCGAGACCTAGATCAGGCGGCTCGTCGTTGTAACGCCTGCGGATCCAGGATCACGACTCGGCTGCGCCCCAACTTGATGACGCCGTCGGCCGCGAGCGCCTTGAGTACACGGTTCGCCGTCGGCCGAGTCGTGCCCGCCATGGAGGCCAGGTCTTCCTGGCGGACGGGGATGACGTCATTGGATTTCGCCCCGTACAGCCGTACCAGATCGTTGAGTCGGCGGATCAGGCGCACCTCGGCCGGCGCGTACAGCGCGTCGAGCACCTGAACCGACAGGCGCCGGACCTGAGCGGCGAGCACGTCGACGAGGAACCGTTCGACGGCCGGGTGGCGGCGGCGGAGATCGTCGAAGTCGCGGCCATGGAGCACCCGCGTCTCGACCTGCTCGAGCGCCACCACACTGGCGGTGCGTCGCGAGTCGGGCGACAGCAGGGCCTGCTCTCCGAAGCACTCCCCAGGGCCCATCACAGTCAGGGTCACGACATCGCCGTTGGGCGTGGAGGTACGAATCGCGACGCGGCCCGTGTGGATGATGTGCAGGGAGTCGCCACGATCGCCCTCGAAGAACAGGGTCTCGCCTTTACTGAAGGTGCGGTGCGTCATCTTGGCGATCACCAGCCGTCGCTCGTCGTCCATCAGGCCGCTGAGCAGATCTGTGTGCATCGCGGAAGGGTAATTCGAAACGTCCTGTGAGCGCGGCGACAGCGGGGCGGCATCCGGTTCGGCATCCCTGACGTTCGTAACGGACGCCGACCGAGCGGCCTCACCGCGCTACCTGGATGTGGGCATCGACGGCGTCGCGGGTCGCGTCGCCGAGCAGCACGAACGCAGTCACGGTGATCACGAGCATGACCGACGGGAACACGATCAGGTGAGGCGAGGTGGCGTACGAACGCTGGGCGCCTTCGATCATGAGGCCCCACGACACCGAGGGCACCTGCAGCCCAATGCCGAGATATGTGAGCGTCGACTCGGCGGCGATCAGTAGCCCAACGGTGAGCGAACTGTAGGCAACCACTGACGAAAGAACGTTGGGCAGGACGTGACGCATTGTCACGTGAACATTGCCCGCACCGGCAGCGCGGGCTGCCTCGATGTACGACTGCACCAACACGAGCCGCGCTGCCCCGCGCGCGATTCGGGCGGCACCAGGCCAGCCCAGCAGCGTGAGCACGAGCATGATCTCGGTGGGGCTGCGCTGTTCGCCAGCCAGCAGCGACAGCAGCAGGATTGCGCCGACCACCAGCGGGATGCCAAGTGTGACGTCACAGGTCCGTCGGATCAGCGCGTCGACCCGCCCACCGCTGATGGCCGCAATCAGGCCGAGCATCGTGCCCAGCACGGCGATCAACACGCCGCTCCCCACGCCGATGTACAACGAGGTCCTGGTGCCCCACACGACCTGGGCGAACACCTCACAACCTTGGGCATCGGTGCCGAACCAGTGTGTCGACGACGGCGGCAATCGGTCTTGGTAGGTGCCGTCGGCGGCGCGTACGGAACAATCAGTCGGCGCCACGTCGGCCGGCGACAGCGACACCACGGCTGCCGGCACCACGGCCAGCACCGTCACGACGAGCACGAGGCCAGCTGCGACGCGGAACCTCGCCATGCGCAACAGCCGCCGGAGCCAGGTACCGGTCACGACACCCGGGTCCGCGGGTCGAGCAGCATCGTGACGACGTCGATCAGCACATCGAGCGCCAGGTAGACGACGACCACGAACACGGTGAACCCGATGATCACCACGTTGTCGCGTTGGCTGATGGCGCGGCCAAGCACACCACCGACTCCGGCCAGGTTGAACACCCTCTCGACCACCACCGTGCCACCGAGCAGCGCCCCGATCTCGAGCCCGAAGAAGGTGACGAGCGCGGTCATCGCGTTGCGGGCAACGTGGTTGCGGGTCAGTTGTCGCTCGCTGATTCCCTTGCTGCGCGCGGTTCGCACGTGTGGGAGGTTCAGCTGATCGAGCGTCTCGACCCGCATCAGTCGCACCGCGAACGACCCGCCGATGGTGGCCAACACCATCGAGGGCAGCACATAGCCGATCAGGCCGTCGTCGACGCCCGCCACAGGCAGCAGTCCCCACCGGACACCGAAGAGGTACTGCGCCAACGAGGCGAGCACGAACAACGGCGACGCAATGCCGAGGACGCACAGCACAACAACCGCGCGGTCGAGAGCCCCTCCGCGCCGCATGCCCACCAAAACGCCGAGACCGGCACCCAACACCAATTCGATCAGCACGGTGGCCGCCATCAGGGTCATCGTCACCGGCAACGCGTCACGCAGTATCGACACGACTGCGCGTCGGCTGACGATCGACTCCCCGAGGTCACCCCGCAACAGCCTGCCAACCCAGCGCGCGTACTGGGTGGGCAAGCTCTGGTCGAGGTGGTACTTGGCTCGGATGGCCGCCAGCGTTGCTTCCGACGCCTTGCGGCCGGCGATCACGCGGGCAGGGTCACCCGGCAGGGCGAACGTGAGGGTGAAGATCACCACGGTCGCCACGAGGAACGTGACGACGGCGCCGCCCATCCTTCGAACCACGAAGACTGCCACCGTCGTCACCTCCCCCGCTCTGTTGTCCGTAGCCAGATGCCGTCGACGCCGTCAATCAGCCGCTGTCACGAGCTCGAGCCGCCACATTCCGCCGGCATCGACCTTGACGCCACCGATCCGCTCACCGACCACGCCGAGATCGCTGGCGAACGTGAGCGGGATCAGCGGCAGGTCGGCCTCGACGATGGCCTGTGCCTTTCCGAGCAGATCGATGGCCGCTTTGTCGTCGGTGGAGACTTCGACCTCGGCCATCAGTGCGTCGAACTCGGCGTTGGCATAGCTGAGGTTGTTGGCCCCCGAGTCACTGGCGAACAGCGGCTGCAGGATGCTGTAGCCCGACGGGTAGTCCCACACCCAGCCCAGCTCGAACGCGCCTTCCACCTTGTCAACCGCTGTCTCGTCGAGGAACTGAGCGAACTCGAAGCTACGCACCTCGACGTCGAGTTCGAAGGCGTCGCGCCATGTGTTCACCAGGAACTCGATCACGTCCTGACCATCATCGGCGATGTCGTAGAGGACGATCTTCGTGCCCGGCGGCACCCCCGAAGCAGCAAACCGCTCCTTAGCGGCGGCGAGGTCGAACACGCACGCCTCGCACGCTTCCTGGAGAGCGCCGGGCACCTGGGTGGGCACCATGCCGGTGGCGATGTCGGTCGCACCTTGGAGCACCCGTTCCACGAGGGCCTCACGGTCGATCGACATCGACAGAGCCATGCGGAAGTCGAGGTTGTCGAACGGCGCCTTGGCCACCGGCAGGCCAATGTAGAACAACGATGCCATCGACGTGCGGTACAGCCGGTCGCCGTATTCGGTCACCGCGTTCTGGTACTCCTCGGGCGGGATGCCGCGGACGATGTCGAGCGCGCCGGACTGGAAGTCTCGATAGGCGGTCAGAATTTCGGAGTAGATGCGGAAGTCGATCTGCTGCGCTGCACCGGGTGCGCCCTGGTACTGGGGGTTGCGCACCACCGTGATGGACTCGTTGTGCGCCCACGGCTCGGTCATCATGTACGGGCCATTGCCGATCGGCTGCTCACCGAACGCCGCGAGTGCGTCGGCGTCGTCGGCCAACTCGGACGGGATCGGCGAGAACACCGGGTATGTGAGCAGCTTGGGCAGCAGGGAGAACGGCTCGGTCGTGACGATCTGGAGGGTGTGGTCGTCGATAGCTGTGATGCCCGACACCGGCTGGTCACCGATGGCGCCTGATGCATCCCCACCCATGACGTCCTCCCAACCGCTGATGGGACCGCCCTGGTATGAGGCCGGCGCTGCAAGATCGGGGTCGGCCGACCGGGCGAACGCGAAGAGGAAGTCACCGGCATCGACGGCCGAACCATCCGAGAAGGTTGCTGCGGGGTCGAGCGAGAACGTCCACGTGACACCGTCGTCGGCGACCGACCAGTCGGTGGCGACACCTGGCTGTACCTCGAGGTCGGCGCTCAGCTTCACGAGTGGCTCGAACAGCAGGCGCATCACCTGAGCGCCCTCCACCTCCGACGCGAGCGCTGGATCGATCGCGGCGGGCTCGGCGATACTCACCGAGAAGCTGCCGCCAGTGGCCGCCGCGGGATCATCGGTGGATTCGACGCTGGTGGACCCGGCGGCTTCGCCGGTCGTGCTCGTCTTCGAGTTCGTGGTCGTATCTGCGTTGTCGGTGGTCGTGTCGGCGTCGCTGCATGCGCCGAGTAGGCCGACCATGCCAGCTGCGAGCGCCGCTCGTCGGATGCGGTGTCTCATCTCGTTCTCCCCCTGTTCGACCAGCCGGACGAGCTGGTACGACGATTGTCGAGCAATGTGGCCGTTGTGTCTGTGCACGTCGACACACAACTGCGGGGAGATTTGCCGTGTTTGCCGCTGCCGCACCGTGGGTAGCGAAGGCGAAGGAAGACAACGAGGAGGTCCATCATGGGGCGCGGCGATTGGAGCGAGCACATGGGCGGCGGGTGGTGGTGGATCCCGATGATGATCATGATGATCGTGGTCGCGGCAGGTCTCGTCTGGCTCGGTACGGCCCTCATCAGGCATGGCAACAGCACGTCACACCTCGCCGGCCACGCTCCAGGGGCACCCGTCGGTGTCGCTTCACCGCCGCGGCCGTCGCCCCAGGAAATCCTCGGAGAGCGTCTTGCTCGCAGCGAGATCGAACCCGAGGACTACCACCAGCGGCTCGCGGCGTTGAATCCACCGACCGACAGTTGACGAACACCACGCATCGCCGGCTCGCGCTCGGTCACCGGGAACCGGTAGGCCACTTGCGGACGGCGAGCACAAGGCTTGGTGCACCGAGGAGCACGGAGAACAGCGTCCAATAGGCAGCGCTGACTTGGTGATAATCGAAGGTGATCGATTCACCTTCGTTGCCGAAGGCAACAGCGGCCATCGCGACGTTCGCTGCGACGAAGGTCACGATCGACACCAGTCGAAACGCACTCACGTAGACGCTGTCGCGCTCAGCCCGCATGCGCTCGTCGAGCACCTCGTCGGGCAAATCGGCTTGGCTGCGCACAGCAACACGCAGCAGCAGGAACACCGCGACACCGCAAGCGAGGCGACGCCGGCGACCACACCCCACAGCAGCCAGCACGTCGCAACGAACGCGGTGGCTGCCACGTAGGCGACCACGAGTACGCGCAGCGCCACGGGTGTGCGGAACCTGTCATATTGGGTGTCGGCCAGCACGCGTTGGGCGTTCTCCGCCACCATGGCCCGGTTTCTCTCGGCCACATCACTCCATCTCTTCATCGCGCTACTCCTTGTGTTGCCCCACGCTCGGGTGGACCGGTTTCAGGGAATGGGTCGAGCGAGAAGAGCGACTCGAGTGGCACGTCGAGCACTCGGGCGATCCGCAGCGCCAGCACCAAGCTCGGGCTGTACTCGCCACGCTCGAGGTAGCCGACCGTCTGGTAGTGCACCTCGATCGCCGTGGCGAAATCGTGCCGACTCAGACCATATGCCTCCCGTCGGGCAGCAATCTCGTTGAACACATGCTCACCCTCGGCTGTTCTCGGCCTTCGACCCATAGATGTAGCATAAATGCTGTGATAGCATAAATGCTACATATTCGGTGTGATGAACTGAGAGACATGAATGAACACAGCCAGACTCGAAACGCTTTGCATCGCGTCGCCATACACATCGTCGCTCGGGCGCGGGTCGCCGAGACCGGTCGGTTCTCGTTGCGGGTCACGCCCGGCGGCTTTGGAACACCTGAATTCGGTGCGGACTATCGACGTGTCCGGGTAGCGGGCACTGACCTTGTCGTCGAGTCCGATTCGCCAGGTGCGGCGTCGGCGCGACGCATGCCCATCGGGGGAGTTCGATGACGCCGGCTACATGTGCCGACGCGAGGCCAGCATCAACGATGTCTCGATAGCGGGGTCAGAGCGCCGGATCTTCGGGCCGCGGCCAGAAGGCGACGTCACCGGGATCCCGTTGCAATGAGTCCAGCCACCGCCACCGCCACAGCCCCAGAGCGAGCAGTGCTCGACGCCGCCGATGCCATGTTCTACCAGCGAGGGATCGCCGGCGTCGCGATGAGCGAGATCCGAGACTCGGCCGGGGTGTCGCTTCGGCGCCTCTACTCGCTGTACCCATCCACACGCGACCTCGTCACCGGATGGCTCCAGGACCGGCACATACGCTGGATGAGCTGGTTCACCGACACCGTCGAACGGCACGCCCGAAACGGCACTGATGCCGTGCTCGCCACCTTCGACGCTCTCGAAGAGTGGGTCTCGTCGCCGGGCTATCGCGGCTGTGCCTTTTTGAACTCGATCGCCGAGACCGACGAGATCGACGATGTCCACCGCACCATCATCGCCGACCACAAGCAAGCGCTGATCGAGCACGTCACCTCACTCGCCCTCACCGATCACCCAGACGCACCGACGTGGCTACCGGCGGCGATCTGCGTGCTGATCGACGGAGCGATCGTCCAGTCCGCCGTCTTCAACACCACAGAGCCCGTCGCCGCGGCCCGATCGGCCGCAGCCCACTTGATCGGAGCCACCTCATGAATCTCACCGTCGAAGCGCTGTGGCGCTACCCCGTCAAGACCCTTGCCGGTGAACCCCTCACCGCTGCAACGGTCACCACCAATGGCATCGCCGGCGACCGCATCGTCCACGTGCGCGGCCCCGAGGGCGTGCGCACATCCCGCCGCCATCATCGCCTCCTCGGCCTCCACGCCACATTGGGCACTGACGGCGAACCGCTCGTCGATGGCCTCCCATGGACATCGCCGGAAGTACTCGCCCGCGTTCGCGACGCCGCTGGGCCCGATGCATCCTTGGTCGCGTACGAGGGCACGGACCGTTTCGACGTGCTGCCGTTGCTGGTCGCGACAGACGGTGCCGTCGCTGAATTCGGGCGCGACGTCCGCCGCCTGCGACCCAACATCGTGATCGGCGGCGTTGCCGGGATGGACGAGATCGACTGGCCGGATGCCGAGTTGCACATCGGAGAGGTCGTCATCGGCATCGACTCGCGACGCGGTCGCTGCCCGATGACCACGGTCGATCCGGACACGCTCGAACGCGACCGCAGCGTGCTCACCGACATCATCCACCGCTTCGATGGCAAACTCGCACTCAACGCGTTCGTGATCCAGCCCGGCATCATCCAGGTCGGTGATCAGGCCCGTCTGGTGCGCCCACAGACTGTCTGAACAGGGCAATCACGGTCAGCCGCACGAGGTCAACCGCCGGCCGCGACGACAAGTCCGGCATCCCAGCCGGGAGCGCGGCCGCCGTTGGGTGGCGCAAGCTGGTCGGTATCGATGCCGCTTCGACGCAGGATCCACGAGGTGACGGAGTTCGAGTTCCACATCTCGCCGGCGGCGAGATCGTCTCGGCCCCACACGGGCGTGGGCACATCGGAACGAGATCGAGCAGCCGTTGTGCGTCTGCGGGCGTGAGTTGCAGGGCCGTGGTGGCGGTGGCTTGCTCGGCATCGGGGATGACACCGTTGCGCCAACAGTGGATCTCGTAGCGGAAGACCCGGAGCTTGCCGAGCCACGCCGAGCCGACCGCGCCTTCGGCAACTACGCCGCGCTGGTAGCCGCGTCGGTCGGGGACGGGTGTCATCTCGATCACGTAACGGCCGCCGGAAACGGTGACCACGAGCGCCGAGTGGTAGCGGTCGCAGGCCGGACGATGTTGCACGAAGGAGGTCAGCGCTCCGAAGGCCCGGCCGCTGAGGCGGACGACGTGCTGGCCGGCGCCGAGCGGAATCCACAACAGCTCGACGGGGCACATCTCCCGGGACGACGAAGTGTCAGCGACCGAAGTCATCGAGGTCTTGTCCGTCGTTCACCATCAGCTCACCGGCGCGGTGAGTTCCGCAGCAATGGTCTGGGCCCATGACCGGATGTCATCCCACTGGCGTGCGTCGCCGTAAGGGGCGTGGACGATCCGCACGGCGGCGCGCTCGGCGAGACTGAGGTCTGCTTTGTCGAGGCTGCCCGCGAAGACCCGATGGTCCCTGGCGTGAACGTCGTCGGCGAACGCGCGAACGTCGACGAGGTCATCGGTCCGATCCGACCCGTCACCCAGAGGTCCGCTCGAGAACAGCCACAGCGGCATGTTGCGAAGCGATTCACGGTTCGCCTCGAGGAAGGACTGGGCGTCCTTCATCCAATGTCCGACGTAGACGGCGCTACCGACCACTGCGGCGTCGAAGCCGGCCAACGAGATGGCGGCCGCGTCGGGGGCAACGATCGACGCGTCGAGACCACCACTGCGGAGCTCATCGCCCACCGCCTCGGCGATCGAGCGGGTCGAACCGTGCTTGGACCCAACAACGATGATCACCTTCATGACTGCTCCCTTGCTGCCGACCAAACGAGGCCTTCAGCAAGGCTCAACATATAGACCGCACGAATCGCGGCCCAGGGCCCAACGTCACGTTCTTGCCGCTCCCCTCACTGCATTGCCCCATCCCCATGGGCAATCAGCAATCCTGCGCTTGTGAACTAGGCCTGTCAAGAGAGCCCGTCAATCGCCGTATGGTCCGGAGCAGAGTCATCCGGAGAACCACCACGGTCTGCTGTCTGCCACCATTTCAACAAGGCTGGCCGTCCAGGTCTCAAACCGCCTTGAACGGTGAACAGGCGGGATATGGAGCTTGATGTGGGTTGCACGTTCGTGTTTGCCGTCCCGACGGCAACCCACGCGATCATGCTGGTCGAGCCCCATTCGTCCGAGCTACATCGGGTGGTGGGCTCCCGGCTGGACATCATTCCTCATACGCCTTCGATCCCCTACGTCGACTCGTTCGCCAACCGCCGCCGCCGGACAACCTTCAAGGCTGGGACTGTCGAGGTCAGCTTCATCGCGCGGGTGGACGCAAGTCCCGCGGCGGACGTCGTCGATGAGGATGCTCGCCTCCATGAGCCTCAGGATCTCCCTGACGATGCGCTGAGATTCCTGCTGCCGAGCCGTTACTGCGAGTCGGACCAGCTGGTGGACCTGGCATGGGCGCAGTTCGCATCGATCCCACCGGGTTGGGCTCGCGTGCAGGCAATCAACGACTGGGTGCATGCGCGGCTGCAGTTCGACTACGGCAGTTCGTCGCCTTCGCACTCTGCCGCCAGCGTCCTGGAGGGCGGTGTCGGCGTCTGCCGAGACTTCACCCACCTCGCCATTGGTCTGTGCCGGGCGCTGAACATTCCGGCCCGTTATGTCTCCGGGTACCTGCCGGATATCGACGTCGTCCCAACCCCTCCAGACTTCTGCGCGTGGATGGAGGTCTTCCTCGGCGACCGTTGGTACACGTTCGACCCGCGCAACAACCAGCGGCGGATCGGCCGAGTCGTGATCGGTCGCGGTCGCGATGCGGCGGATGTGGCGATGTTCACGTCGTTCGGCCAGATGGACCTGATCGAGATGAACGTTCTCGCCGAGCCCGTTGACCACCAAGGAAACACGATGTTCATCGAGGCGTCGCGTTCGACACGGCAAGTCTGTGACACGCTGTAGAAATCGGTGGCAACCAGAGCGACATGACCCCACCTCTGGGTCTGCGAGGCGTTGAAGAGCTACTGCACGACGAGCTCCTCGATTCGCTTCCCACCGACTACGACCGCGACGCGCTGATGCAGGCGGAACATGTCACCTACATCATCCATCAGGTCGTGTCATACGAGTACACCAAGCCGGTGAAAGACCTCCGCCAACGGCTCATGATCCTTCCCCGCAGACTCCACGGCGACCAGCAACGGGTCCTGCATCGCTTCGACGTGCGCACTCGGGAAGACGCCCAGGTTCGAACGCACACCGACAGGTTCGGCAACTCGATCCTCGATGCGATCGTGCCGTCGGTGCAGCGTCATATCGAATTCCAAACCAGAGCGGTGATCACCCGTTCACCACGACAGCCGCACCGACCGGCATGGAAGGGTGGCCGGCCGATCATGACTCGGCTGACGCGGCCGGACGATTCGATACGCGACGCAGCCGCTGAGCTCGGCCCGACGGGCGACGTCTTCGAAACAGCGGACTCGATCTCGGACTTCGTTCGAAGGTCATTCGAGTACTGCCATGACGTGACTTCGGTTCGCACGACAGCCGCAGAGGCATGGCAACTCCGGCGCGGCGTGTGCCAAGACATGGCCCACGTGATGATTGCGATGTGTTCGAGTCTCGGGATCGTCTCGCGGTACGTCTCCGGCCATCTCGTCGGTGACGGCGCAAGTCATGCCTGGGTAGAGGTATTCGACCCCAACCGGCAGACGGTCGTGGCGATCGACCCGACCCACCAGCGGCGCACCGACCTTCGCTACATCACCACCGCCACAGGTCGCGACTATCGCGATGTCGCTCCCACTAGCGGAACGTACAGCGCTGACGGCGGCCGCGGCCGTCTGAAGGCGCGCAAGACAATCCGCGTCGCCGCACTCGGCCGAGCACCGCTTTCATCACAACCCGAAAGCGCCTAGGTTCACTCCATGGCCAACGTGTTCGACACCGACGAGGTCGCGATCACCGATGAGGAGCTCACTGCGCTGGCCCTCGCGGCCGACCCCGATGCCCCGCTCGACGATGACGCCGTGGCGTTGTCGTCGTTGCACATGGAGTACCCCGAACTGCTGCCCAGCTGGTTCATGCCTGCTCCGGGAGGTTTCACGCGCTCACCCCGACGCCGCGCGGTGGTGATGGTGATCATCGTCGCGCTCGTGGCGGTGAACGCGATGGGCCTCTGCGTCACGTCGGGACATCTCGAGATCCCGTTCTGACGCGTCCGACGGCTCGACGACATGACCAGCCCAACGCTGGCATGGAATGTTGCCCAGGCGTTGAGAAACCCTGCCAGCGTCAGCGACCAGGTCAGGTGGCGTGAGAGTCGATCTCGGCCAGCACCTGACCGATGATCTTCGTCGCGGTGTGCGGTGGCAACTCGTCGCCACCCTCGGCGTCGACCACCTCTGATGCGAATGCCTTCACCGATGGGGTACCGCCGACCAG
>JBBQMG010000037.1:0-27543 GCA_038328705.1 Acidimicrobiales bacterium
TTCCCAGCTTGTCCTCCCGAACCGGAGGACTCAGTCCTTCGGAGATACGGAGGATTGATCCATGAAAAGGTTCAGTTCAATTGCCGCTCTGACGGCGATCCTGCTCACCGCTGCCGCGTGCGGCGATGACTCGATATCCACATCCACATCCACCGACAGCGTGAAGCCGTCCGATTCGACGGCGGCCGACGCGTCGCCTGACACGATGCCTGACACGACGCCTGATACGACCGCCGACGGCAAGTTGCCGATGGCCATCATCAGCTTGTCGCCGACGCACACCGAGATGCTGTTCGCCATTGGCGCCGCCGACCAGATCATCGCCGTCGATGACCAGAGCAACTTTCCAGCCGAGGCGTTGACCAAGCCGCACGAACTGTCCGGCTTCGAACCCAACGTCGAGGCGATCGCCGCCCTCCAGCCCGACCTGGTCGTGGTGGCTGACGACGGCCTCGACCTCACCGGGCAGCTCGGCAAGCTGGGCATTCTCGTATGGTCCGGTGCGGCACCGGTGACGTTCGACGACGTGTATGCCCAGATCGAACAGCTCGGCGCCGCAACCGGCCACGTCGGCGAGGCAGCTGAATTGGTCGGCCAGATGCAGACGGACATCGAAGCGGCCATTGCGGCGGTTCCTGTCATGGCCGAGCCGGCCAGCTTTTACCACGAGCTGGACCCGACGCTCTACAGCGTCACCAGCAACACCTTCATCGGTCAGGTGTACGGCCTGTTCGGCCTGGTCAACCTGGCCGATGGTGTCGAGGAGGGCAACGACTACCCGCAACTCAACGCAGAGTTCATCATCGGCGCCAACCCCGATCTGATCTTCCTGGCCGACGGCAAGTGCTGCGGCGAGTCGCCCGAGACTGTCGCCGTCCGGGATGGGTGGGGCGCCACGAACGCTGTCATGAACGGCAACGTCATCGTCGTCGACGACGACATCGCGTCGCGTTGGGGGCCACGCTTGGTCGAATTCATCCAGTCAGTGTCAACCGCGCTGACCAAGGTCCCGGCACAGGGCTGATCGAGATGTCGCAGATTCGGGTCGATCAACGCGCCGCACGGCGGTGGTGGTTGCCGGCAGCACTCGTGCTGCTGGCCGCCGCTGTCGTTCTCGGCGCGATGATCGGCCCGGCCGGCGGTATCTCGTCGGCGAACTGGAACATCATCTGGAACATCCGTCTGCCACGAGTTGCGTTGGCCGGGTTGGTGGGCGCGATGCTCTCGCTCGCCGGGGCCAGCTATCAGGGTGTGTTCCGTAACCCGCTGGTCGACCCGTACCTGCTCGGTGCCGCCGCGGGCGCGGGGCTCGGTGCAACCCTCGTGTTCATCTACGGCCGCGTCAGCACCGCCAGTTGGCTGGTCGATCCGCTGCCTCTTGCCGCGTTCGTCGGTGCCCTGCTCGCAGTATTGGTGACGTACACCGTCGGTGCGTCCTTCGGTGGCAGCAGCCTCAGCCTGGTGCTGGCCGGCGTTGCCGTCGCCGCGCTCGCCACTGCTGTGCAGCAGTACCTGCTGTTGCGCCACAGCGATGTCATCAAGGAGGTCTACTCCTGGATCAGTGGCCGTGTCAGCACCGCCACGTGGAACGACGTGAAGTTGGTGCTGCCGTATGTGATCGTCTGCTCGGTGGTGCTGCTGGTGCACCGTCGCCATCTCGATGTGTTTCGCGTCGGCGACGAAGAGGCGGCAACCCTCGGCTCGCAGGTCCGTCGCGTGCGGCTGGTTGTCGTCATCGCCGCCACCTTGGGGACGGCCGCTGTCGTCAGCGTCAGCGGTTTGATCGGCTTCGTGGGCATCATGGTGCCGCACCTCGTGCGCTTGGTGGCCGGCTCGTCCTATCGGCTGGTGCTACCACTCAGCATCGTGGTCGGGGCCTCGTTCTTGATCCTATCCGACATTCCCGGTCGCGTTCTGGAGCAGGGCAGCGAGACCCCGATTGGTGTGGTCACCGCGTTGGTCGGTGCACCGATGTTCATCTTCGTGCTTCGTAGCCGGCGGGTCTCGACATGAGCTCCATCGGCTTCGAGTGTCTCAACGTCCGGTACGGCAGCGTTCGCTACGGCGAGCAGGAGGCCGTGTACGCGTTCACCGACCAGGTTCGCCCCGGTGAATGGCTGTGTTTGATCGGCCCCAACGGTGCCGGTAAGTCCAGCGTGTTGCGCGCTGTGGCCGGGCTGGTGCCATACCGCGGCACCGTGATGGTGGATGGTGCGTCGCTGGCCAGTCGTTCGCCGCGCCGCCGCGCGATGTTGGTGGCGTACGTGCCCCAGACTCCGCTCATGCCCGACGACATGACCGGGCTGGAGTACGTGCTGCTGGGGCGGAACCCGTACATCGGT
Organism: Acidimicrobiales bacterium; assembly: GCA_038328705.1. Lineage (GTDB taxonomy): Bacteria > Actinomycetota > Acidimicrobiia > Acidimicrobiales > Ilumatobacteraceae > UBA668. Next base: position 2,343 of record JBBQMG010000037.1, read on the forward strand.
TACTTCGGCAGCGAGACGAAACACGACCGGGCGCTGGTCACCGAAGTGTTGCAGCGATTGGACCTCGTCGGGTTCGCTCATCGTCGGCTGGGCACCCTCAGCGGTGGTGAGCGGCAACGACTGGTGATCGCCCGTGCGGTGGCACAGGAGGCACCGATCCTGCTGCTCGACGAGCCGACCAGCGCGCTCGACATCGGTCACCAGCAGCAAGCGCTGGAGTTGGTCGACCGGCTTCGTCGCGAGCAGGGGCTGACGGTGGTGTCGGCCATGCACGACCTCACTCTGGCCGGCCTGTACGCCGATCGATTGGCACTGCTGCACCAGGGGCATGTCGTGGCCAGCGGAGATGCGGCGCACGTGCTGCGCCCCGAAACGCTGAGCGAGTTCTACGGCGTCAGCGTCAGCGTGCACCACGAACCCGACGGCACCGTCGTAGTGGTTCCCCGTCGGGCGCCTACCGGCTGACCGCGACGGCGCGAGTGCTGCGTCGGCGGGACCCGGCTGCGATGATCAAACCCAAGAGCGCGATCGAGGTGGCGAACAGCAACGCGTCGAGTGAGTTGACACCCGTGACGGGCAGTCGAACTGGTATGACCTCGGTGATGGTCACGGTGACCACTGCGCTGGCGCACAGGTTGGTGGTGTCGCAGATTCGGTACGTGAACGTGTCGTTGCCCCAGTAGCCGGCGGCAGGTGTGTACGTCACGTTGCCGAGCGCATCGACTGCCACTGCGCCATGTGTCGGCATGGCGATCACCGTCACCGAACCGGGCTGCAGATCGCCGTCAGGGTCCCAGTCGTTGGAGGCGACCACGATCTGGATGCTCGTGTTCCCCGGGATCGTTCGCGCATCATCGACTGCCACGGGTGCCGCGGGTGCCACCGCTGGCACCGCTGGCACCGCGGTCACGGTGATGGTGACGATCGCGGTGTCGCACAGGCCGGTCGTATCGCAGATGGAGTAGGTGAAGGCGTCAGCCCCGGCGAATCCGGCATCCACCGAGTAGGTGACCTGACCGGTAGGGGAGACGGCGACCGAGCCGTGCGAGGGCCCGAGCCCGGCCACGATGGTCACCGACGACACGTCGAGGTTGCCGTCGGCGTCGGTGTCATTCGCCGGCACGTTGATGATGGTCGAAAGCCCAGCGGTGACGCTTGCCGCGTCATCGACGGCCACCGGTGCGATTGGCGCGGGTGAGGCCACCACGAACGAGATGGTCGCGCTGTCGCAACGCGGCACCGGCTGCAGGTCGCAGATCGTATACGAGGTGATGTACGTGCCAGGGTTTGCCGGAGCGCTGTACGTGATGGTGCCGTCGAGGTTGTTGACGATGGTTCCTCCTCCAGCGCCCATCGGGGCGACGACGATCGAGGCAGGGTTCAGCGCCGCCAGCGGGTTGGGTACATCGTTGGCGATGATGCTGCTGCCAGTGATGGTGAGTGTGCTCCCGACGCCGAACGTGTCATCGACGGCAATCGGGATTTGCACAACCGGTGTCACGACTGTCGACGAGTTGTTCGCCGTGTTGCCATCCGTGGGTGAGACGACGGCCGTGTTGCTCACCGAGGCGATGGTCGTGACCTGCACGACCGCCTGGATGGCGATGGGGGCCAGCGCGGCGCCTGCGGCCAACCCGGCGGGGTTGGTGCAGGTCACCGTGTGCCCGGAGATGCTGCATGACCAACCGACGCCGGTTGCCGCGGTGGGCAGTAGTTCCGACGGCACGACGTCGGCGACCGAGATGCTGCCGGCCGGGACCGGGTCGGTGTTGGGCGCGTTGCTGACGAGCAGCGAGTACGAGATGGTGCTGCCGATGGCTGCGCCGGTGTTGCCACCATCACCCTTGACGATCGACAGATCAAACGGTTGATGCACCACGAGAGACGGTTGCGTCGACAGCAGCACCCCAGCGGTCTGGGTGGCGGTGAGACCCACCTGGTTGCTCATCGACGAGAGGTGTGGGGTGTTGGCCGGTGCCCGCACCACGATGGTCACGGTCATGGCCGTGACGCCAATGGGGTAGAGGCCGTCGGTCGGAACGCTCGCCGAGTTGTTGTAGCCCGGTCGCAGGCGCACGCCGGTGACGACACCGCACGGCGAGCTGCCCCACACGGCCGCCGCAATTGTTGGTGTCGGCGTGCAGGTGTAGGCAACGGTGACAGGCTGGCTGGCGACGTCCACCGAAACGAACTCAGGGGTCACGGCACCGACGGCTGCACCCGTTGCAGGGTTGCGACCGAAGAAGTCGTACACGTACGTATTGCCGAGGTCGGACGTGCTGTCGCTGAGGTGGTTGAGCGTGACTGCGTAGGCGATGTTGCTGCCGGCTGTCATCGTCGCGGCCCCACCGACGATCGTCTTGCCCAGATTCAGCGATGGTGCACCGCTGACGGCGAGCGAGCCGACGAACGAGTTCGTAGCGGTTGGTGTGTAGATGTACGACAAGGAGGCGCCGGCTGCGCTGACAGGACCAAAGCTGGGGTAATCGATGACGGCACCCAGGTCGTTGAAAGCGGTTGCCGGGAGTGGCTGGTTGGTGGCCGCGCCAAGTCGGACCTGCACTCGAAAGTCGACATTGAAGTTCACCGAGCCAACACCGGTCGACGCGGTCCCGTCGACCGAATCGCCCGTAGCGACGCAACGAACGACGCGAGTGGCAGGTGTGTACGCACACGAGATGGGCAGCGCAACAGCCGGGTTGGTGGCGTTGCGTGGCGCTGAGGTGACCAGGAAGTCGTTGCCAGACATTCCTCCCCCGACGAAGTCGACGTCAGGTGGCAACACCGCTTGCAGTGTCCAGTTGTGAGCGCCGAAGTCACCCACGAACGGAAGCTGCGTGGACCTGAGGGACACGACAGTCTGTGCCCCGGACACGATCGAGGCCGGGGCGGCGCCGAGACCGAGAGTGTGGCTGCTCTGATTCAGCACGCTGACCGCGCGACTCACGGTCTGGTTCTGGGTGCCCGCGGTGAGATTGTCGCCGCTCCCGAAAACGGAGTTGGTGATGATCCGCACGTTGCCTGGCGTCGGAATCTGTCCGGCGCGCAACGCCACCGGAATCAACAGTGTGTTCGCAAGTAAATTCGTCAGCGGAATACTGAACTGCAGGCACACGACATTGGCCAGCGGAGGAAGCACCGTGGTCCACATGGGGTCTGTGGGGTTCGTGGAAGTCGAACAGGTGTTGTCGGTCGTGTAGCTGACCGTCCACCCGACGGGCGCAGTGGCGGCGGCGGCGAGGACGAGTTCTGCCGGCAGGCGGTCGATGACGACGGCATTCAGCGCCGGCGCCGTGGTGTCGTACTGGATGCGATAGGTGTTGCTCGGGCCCTGCGGATACAGGGTGCACGCTGAGCTGCCTCCGATACCGGGCTGGAACGGCAGTTGGGCGCCCCCGCATGTACCGGAGCCATTGGAGAACAATTTGGTCAGCGTCAACGCCGGGGCAGGGGCAACCGTGTGTGAGGCCGTGCGATTGATGGGGAGTGCGTTCGCATCCCATTGCGGGTCGGGGTTGATGGAGTAGGAGTTGGTGATCGTCGTCGTCATTGCCGGCAGCGGCACCCAGACCGTGACGCGAAAGCCGCGCTGGTTGCCCGAGGATGGATACTCCGTGGCGCAGCCGACGGGTGCGGTTTCGGGCAATTCGCCCGAGCCTCCCTGCGCGACTTCACCTGAGGCAGCGGTGCAGCCCGAATTCCAGATGAACACCGGCACGGTGACGTTCTGTGCGCCGCTGGTGAACTGCGAGCCCGTGACGGGGAAGGCCGTCAGGTCGATGCCGCTAGCAGGGTGTGGTGCAGGAATGATCGGCGTCGCCGACGTGGGGCCCAACCGGTTGACCGACACCATGTATGAGTTCAGCGGCATCGTGTCGGCCAGGTCACCCACCAACGGTCCACAGGCTGTGTCGGTGCATGCGAGGCCCATTCGAACATCCCACGACAGCTCGTAACCCGGAGTTGTCGGCGAGCCAGGGGGCCCGAGGACAGGCACGATCGTGGCGGCAGTCTTCGTCACGTTGAGGGGGTTCGTACCTGCTGTTGCGAAGTTGACGAGCGAAATTGGACTGGCTGCGAGGTTCCCGTTGGAGCCGGCGATTGAGGCCGCAATGTCGAGCACCGCGCCATTCGGGTTCACTCGTGCATTGCTGCAGAGATTGACGAAGATCGAGCCAGCAGTTCCGGCGGCCAGGTCGGGGTTGCCGATCGGCAGCACCAGGGTCGAGTCCGGCGATGCGTACGTGGGCGCCCAGTTGGTCACGGGCGTGTTGCCGAACGGCAATCCTCCAACGACGCGGGCGCCGGACAGACCAGACCGCCAGTCGTCCGCCGGTAATGACATTTCGATGCGAGCATCGGTGAGCGCTTCGCCACCCACGCTGTACTCGACCTGGACCGTCACGCAGCCGCCCGAGCGCAGCGTGCCGGCACCGGCAGGGCCGACGTCGGGGTTGCTACTGATCGACAGCGACGCCGTGAGCGTGGGCGCTGCGGATGCCACCGTGGGCAGCAGTGCGACGAGCGCGGGCGCGAGCAACGTGGTTGCGAGCGCGGCACGCAATGCCGGGCGCATGACCGCGACAGATCTGAGTGAACTGCAGTACTTCGACATTGTTCCCGTCCAATTCGAATATCCGCGGAACACGCACGTATTGCGTGGCCTGCGACCTCTCGTACGATCAGCCTTGATCGACAGGCGTCGGCAAGAAATCGTCATTGTTCATCGGCGTGACAATTCGTCGAGTTGAATGAATTCCTGCGCTGAGTCGCCATGGGCCGGCGGGCTGGTCACTCGGCGTGGCGCCGGTGGCCCAGTCAGCCTTCGGAGGGCGGGAACCAGCCCTCGCCGCAGAGAATGCGGTCGGCCTCGGCGGGGCCCCATGAGCCCCGGAAGTATGGATTCACCGGGCCAGGATTGTCGAGTGCCGGCTGCACCACGCGCCAGGTCTGTTCAACGATGTCCTCGCGGGCGAAGCGGCGCGGCAGCCCCTCGAGCGCGTCGTCGAGCAGCCGTTCGTACGCCTCGCGTCGTTCGCCGAGCGCGGCCGCAAAGTCGACTGCGACGTCCACATTCTGGCTGTCGAGGTGCGGTCCGGGGGTCTTGGCCTGCAACGTGAAGGTGACGCCGTCGTGCTTGCCCAGCCGGAAGCGCACCAGGTTGCGTGCGGGCTTGGGACCGCCAGCCTCGTCGAACAACAGGCTGGGCGGTTCGCGAAACTCGACCACGACTTCGGTGGCATTGCCGGCGAGGCCTTTGCCGCAGCGCACGTACCAGGGCACGCCGGCCCAGCGCCATGAATCAATTTCCAACCGCGCTGCAACGAACGTTTCCACTGTCGAGTCGGGTGCTACACCCGGCTCGTCGCGGTACCCGACGTATTGTCCGCGTACCAGTGCCGACGGTTCGATGGGGCGCATCGCTGCGAACACCTTTACCTTTTCGTCCTGCAAAAAGCTGCTCGCTGGGCCGGCCGGTGGCTCCATCGCGACCAGTGCGAGCACCTGCAGCAGGTGGTTCTGCAGGACGTCGCGAATCGTGCCGACGCCGTCGTAGAAGCTGCCACGGCCTTCGACCCCGATGGTTTCGCTCATCGTGATCTGCACGCTGCGGACATAGTTGCGATTCCACACCGGCTCGAGCAACGTGTTGCTGAAGCGAAACACCAACAGATCCTCCACGCTCTCCTTGCCGAGGTAGTGGTCGATGCGAAAGATTCGCTCCTCGGGGAACACCGAGTGCAGGAGCGTGTTCAGTTCTTTGGCGCTGGCCAGGTCGCGGCCGAACGGCTTTTCGACGACGATTCGGCCACGCTCGTTGAGCCCCACTGATGCGAGCGACTGGGCGACGGTGGGGAACATCGTGGGCGGAATCGCCATGTAGAAGACGGCCTGCTCACTCTTGTGCTTGTGCAGTACCTTGGCCAGGCCGCTCCAGGTCTTGGGGTCGGCGTAGTCACCCTGAATCAGGTCCAACCGTTCGAGCACCGCCTCGATGACGACGGCCTTCGCGTCGGGGATGGCGGCGAGAATGGCGTCGTGGGCGTGCTGCCGAAATGCCTGATCGGTCCAGTCGCTGCGTGCCACGCCGATGACCGGCACATCGAGATGTCCGTGTTCTTCCATGCGGTACAACGCAGGGAACAGCTTGCGCTTGCTGAGGTCGCCGGTGGCGCCGAACAACACCAGTGCGTCGGCTGCTGGCTGACTGGCCGCGATGCTCACTTGGCTGTGTCCTTCACGGCGGTTTCCGTCACGGCTGTGTCCTTGACTTCATGGTGGCCACCGAAGCCGGCGCGCATCGCGGAGAGCACCTTGTGGGCGACGTCGCCGCGACCGCGGGAGTAGAAGCGATCCCAGAGCGAGGCGGCCAGTGTGGGCACCGGCACACCTTCGTCGACGGCCGCGTGGATGGTCCAACGACCCTCGCCGCTGTCGCTGACGCGACCCTCGTAGGCGTCGAGCTGCGGATCGCTGTGCAACGCCTGTGCGGTGAGATCCAGCAGCCAGCTGCTGATGACGCTGCCGCGGCGCCACACCTCGGTGACGGCTGCGAGATCGATGTCGTAGCGGTAGTACTCGGGGTTGCTGAGAGGCGCCGTTTCGGCGTCTTTCACATGCGATTCACTGCCGATGTTGGCCTTCGCGAGCACGTTGAGACCTTCGGCGTATGCGGCCATCAGCCCGTACTCGATGCCGTTGTGCACCATCTTCACGAAGTGACCGGCGCCGATAGGGCCGCAGTGCAGCCAGCCCTGCTCCTCGGTGCCAACTGGGCCTTCGCGGCCTTCGGTGCGGGCGGCGGAACCCATGCCCGGCGCCAACGACGCGAACACCGACGACAGCTGTTGCACCGCGTCGTCCGGCCCGCCGACCATCAGGCAGTAGCCGCGCTCGAGGCCGAACACGCCGCCACTGGTGCCAACGTCGACGTAGTTGATGCCCTTCGCCGCCAGTGGCGCGGCGCGGTCCACGTCGTCGCGATACCACGAGTTGCCACCGTCGATGATGGTGTCGCCCGGCGACAGCAACGGCTCGAACTTGGCGATCGTGTCGGCGACGTGAGCGGCCGGCACCATCAGCCAGATGTGGCGCGGTGTCGACAGCGCGTCCACAACCTCTTGTGGTGTGCGCGCGCCGCGGACGCCTTCGCCCTCCATGGTCGCCACCGCCGCCTCGTAGACGTCGTAGGCGATGCACTCGTGACCCGAGAGCTGGAGCCGACGAACCATGTTGGCGCCCATGCGCCCCAAGCCAACCATTGCGATCTGCATATGCACAAGGTAGCGAGCTTGGCCGCTGCTCGCGTTTCGTCCTTGCCGTGTCGTTACTGTGGCGAGTGTGACAGGCCTGACCAATGACGTTCAACGCGACCTTCGCTGTGCTGTTCTCGCCCACGAACGGCTGATCGTCGATCTCTCCGGGCTGAAGGATGAGGCGGCGCAGCGGCCTTCGCTGTTACCCGGCTGGACGGTGGCTCACACACTGACGCACATCGCCCGCAACGCCGACAGTCATGTGCTGATGTTGCAGGCCGCCGCCCTCGGCGAGGTCGGTGCGCAGTACCCGGGCGGGGTCGAGCAGCGCAATGCCGACATCGAGGCCGGCGCCGGTCGTTCAGCCGCCGCGCTGGTCGCCGATCTGGGTGACTCCAACGCCCGCCTGGAAGCTGCCTGGTTGGACATGACCGACGAGGGTTGGACAGGGAAGGGGCTGAGCCTCTGCGGCCCAGTTGCCATCAACGACTTGCCGTTTCGGCGTTGGCGCGAGGTAGTCGTGCATCACGCCGATCTCGGGCTGGCGTACAGCTGGCGCGACTGGCCGACCGACTATGTGCGCGTGGAGCTGACCCGGCGAACCATGGAGTGGGCCAGCCGCAAGCCAATGGGCCTAACCACGCTGCCACCGATTGCACTAGCGCTGGGCGAGCACGAACGTGTCGCGTGGCTGCTAGGGCGCACGACCGTCGAAGGCCTCGACGCCGCAGGCGTCTTCTGATGCTGCGCACGCCGGTCCGCGTCATTGCCGCGCTCCTGTGCGCGGCTGCCGTGCTCGTTGGCACGGCGCGTCAGGTGTCAGCGCACGCAGGGTTGGAGGTCAGCACTCCTTCAGCCAACAGCGTGCTCGAGGTCGGGCCGACAGAGATCGTGCTCGACTTCGACGAGGCCATCGAGACCTCACTTGCCAGCATCGTGCTGTACGACGCGGCAGGCACGTCAGTTCCTCTGGACCCGCCCGCCGCGGGGGCCGACGACAGCATTGTGCAAGCAGCGGTACCGGCGTCCAGCCAGTCGCAACTGGACGACGGCGTCTATGCAGTGATCTGGCGGGCGACCTCGGCGGATGGTCATGTGGTCGAGGGCGCATTCAGCTTTCAGGTCGGCACATCGGCCGCCGGGAGCGGCCAGGAGCTGATCGACCAGGTCCGCAGTGGGGCACAGGCCGACCCGGCCGTGCGCTGGTGGTACGGCGTGGCGCGGTTCCTGTCGCTCTTCGGGGCGATCACCTTGATCGGTGCCGGCTGTTGGTTGGTCGGTGGGCCGCCCGAGATACTGCGTCGGCGTCGGTCGCGGTGGATGGCGGTACTCAGTTGGCTGGCGCTGCTCGTCGGCTCGGCCACGGCGTTCGCCCTGTTCGCCGCGCAGGCGGTCGCTGGCTCGTTGAGCGACGCGCTGGCAACCGATCGATGGGGCGATGTTGCGACCACCGCGACCGGCAGGATGATCCTGCTGCGTACTGCGCTGGCCGTCGTATTCGGCGCGTTGCTGTTCACTCGTCGCCATCGCGCGGGGGGTTGGTGGCGTGGCGCTGCGGGCACGGCCAGCCTGCTCCTTCTGTACACGTTTCCCGCCTCCGGGCACCCGAATGCGCAAGACCCTGCTGCGCTGTGGATTGCCATCGACCTCCTGCACCTCGCCGCTATCACGGTATGGATCGGCGGACTGCTGGCGCTGTGCCTGACGACTGCAGCGACCTTGTCGCAACCGGCAGGCGAACGGATGGGGCGCCGCTTCTCGCTTGCCGCATCGATCAGCGTGCCGATCATTGTCGCGACCGGTGCGGCCCAGACACTGCGCCTTGCTGGTGGGCTCGACGATGTCACGGCCACGGACTGGGGGCGGCTGCTGCTGGTCAAAGTCACCGTAGTCGTCGGTCTCGTCGCGATTGGCGGCGTGTCGCGCTGGCTGTTGCATCACGATGGCGTCGCGTCCATTCGCCGCACCGTGACCATCGAGTTCATCATCGGCGTTCTCGTGATCGGTATCGCCGCCGGCATGGTCGCCCTGCCGCCCGTGCCGCCGGTGGTGTCGAAGCCGTTCGAGACGCAGTTGACCAGTACGGGCCTCATCGCGGTCATCTCGCTCAGCCCTGGCAGCGTTGGCGGCAACGAAGTACACATCACGGTCACCCCGCCCGGCGGGTCGATCACGCCGGTTGTCGGTCTCACTGCTCGTGTGTCGCTGCCGGCGGCGGAGGTTCCGTTCGCACCGGTCACCCTGGTGCAGGAGGGCCCGAATCACTACAGCGGCTCGGTGACGCTGCCCCGTTCGGGTGACTGGACCTTCGCGGTCGTCGTGCAGATCACGGCCGCCGATTCAGTGCTTCTGAAAACGACGGTGCCGATCCCCTGAGCGCGCGCGAGCCAAGCGCGCGCGGCTTCGTAGCCCTCTTCGATCATGCTTGCCGACTGGCCGACGTCGAAGGTGGTGAGCGCAGTTGGCGCCGCGGGCAACTCGACCACGGTCAGCCCGGCTGGCGGTCGGCGCAGCATGGTGCGGCCGTGGGCCTCGACGCCGAGCGAGCTTGCTCGAATCAAGATGTCGAGTGCGCGGCGCGGCGGCTGGTCGGCTCTCAACGGCGGAACCGACAAGACCAGTGCCGACTTCACGCCCAGCGCGAGCGTGACGTCCAGCGGTACGTCGGCCACGACACCGCCGTCGATGAAGGTGCGTCCGTCGATCTCGATCGGCGGGTAGACACCGGGGAACGCGCTGCTGGCCAGGACGGCCGCCGTCGTGTCGCCGCTGGTGAGTGCGACCGACTCGCCAGTGGAGAGGTCGGTGGCCACCAACGCCAACGGCAACGGTGAGTGCTCGATCACCCGGTTGCCGAGGTGGCGACGTAGGAACGAGCTGCCGTGCCGATTGTCGAGGAACGACGGTTGCTGCCCGGCGAACGCTTGGGCGAGACGACCGGGGTGCACGCGCATCAGGTCGCGGCGGCGGATGCCTCGCCAGATGTCCGCCATGTGGTCGAGGCCGTCGAGGCCGCCGTTCCACGCGAACAGTGCCGCGTTCACCGACCCGGCCGACACGCCCACCAATTGGTCGGGTGTGACGCCTGATTCGGTGAGGGCTCGCAGCACTCCCACCTGATACGACCCGAGCGCGCCGCCGCCGGGCAACACGAACGCCAACGGACGAGGTAATGCAGCTATCTCGTCCGGGGTCACGAGCCCAGTGTGCCAGGTCAGAACGTCAGCTCGGCGCAGTGCTCGTCGGCTTGGCCGTTACCGATGAAGTTGTCGACCACGGCCTGCGCCGTCAGCCGCATCTCGCGAGGAAGAGGAGCTGCCCACTGTTCGACGTCGTTCCGATACGGCACACTGGGGCACTTTTTCGGATCGATTGTCAACGGCGGGGGTGGTGGTGCGTCCTCGTTGATTCGACCGTCGAGCACCCACGATCGGAACAGCGAGGTCAGCGTGAACGCGGCGGAGGTGGTCACCGCCACGTCCATTGCGAACTCAGCGTCGTGGCGCACTCCGTCGGCATCGTTGGTCACGAAGTAGTCGGCAAGCTCGGCCTGCAACACCTTGACCGTCGTCCCGGCGGCCACGTTGGCAGCGACGCCGCCCGGTACGAAGTTGGTCGACGCGGTGAGGATTGTCCAGGTGAGGTCCCACAGAAAGTGCGTGCGTTCAGTCTCGTCGCGGACGTGCTCGTTGACCACCAGCTGGCCCAGCAGGCTGACCAGACCGCCGACCTGCCGCGAATGTGCGAGTAACTCGTCGTCGCTCTCGGCGGTGGCCAGACTGTGTGCGAAGCCCTCCGCGATTCGCTCGCCGTGTGCAACGAGAGCCTGCAGCGCCTGCTCGTCCTTCAGCGCGACGGCGAGTAGGGGGACCTTGATGTCGACCCCAGCGGTCCACTCCTTGTTGGCGCCGGTGAACTGCAACAGCCATGGTGCCACGAGTTGCCCGAGGAACGGGCCGTAGTCCCCCGCGTAGCCATCGGTCAGGAGGTCGGTGGCGTACGGGTCGACCCGGAAGTGGTCGAGTATCGCCAGCACGGCCCTACCTGCTGCGGCAGATGTGGCGTGGGCCGGGTCTGTGCCGGCCAGCGCCAGCCGGTAGCCGATCTCCGGATCGTCGAGTGTCTGGAACAGCAGCGCCGGTCGGTCACCGATCAGCTCGAGGAGGTAGGCGCTCGCCTTTTTGTTGTCGACAATGCCCTGCAGGAGGATGTCTGCGGCGTTGGGGCCGAAGGGGACAGCAAGGTCCAGCGAGCCGCCCAGCGTCGCCTTGTCGTCGAGCCACCCGCGCAGGAGATCGTTGGTGACCGTGGCGAGCGCGATTGGGTCGAGGCGCAATGAGCGCAAAATGAGTGCCTGGACATACGGGTCTGGATTGCGCATCGACGGCAGAAGATCGGTGATGGATGCGGCGGTGCCGGCGTGCAGCGTGGCGGCCGACAGCGTGGTCCGCCAGATCGACATCAGCTCGTCGATCACCGGATCGATGTCGTCGGCGAGCGACGTGCCGTTGTAATCGTTGCCGTACGAATTGGCACGTTGCCGCGCAAGGGCGAAGGGCAGCACGTCCCAGTTGTGGAAGTTGGCCAGGAACTCGGCACCCAACGCAGGGTCGCGACCGATGATCCTCAGCTGGTGGGCCAGCCATGCGAGCTGCTTCGGGTCGTTCGCCAGCGATTCTGGTTCGACGTTGTTGAGCATCGCCCCCAGTGCCCGCGCTTCTTGCGCTGTCACGACTGCGACGTTGTCCGAGAGCGGGTCCAGTTGCACCGACCAGCCGTAGCCATCCGACATCACACGAATCAAGGACTGGTCGAGAGAGTTTGCCTTCGCCGCTCGACGTTGGCCGGCCGAGAGCGGGTCGCTGGCGAGAAGCCGGCTGACAAGTGGCAGCCAGGTTGCATCCAGCTGCGCCACCGCAGCGCGAACGACGCGCATCGCATCGGCTGCTGCCGGGTCCGCACACGCCACACGGCGCAGGTCGTCTGCGGCCTCAGTCAATGCTTGGCGTAATCGGCCGACTCGCTGCGGGTCGTACGCGAGTAGGGCCATCAACGAGCTCCCGGGAGTGCGGCTGCGTGAGCGTCCATCTCGTCGGCGGTGCGGATGAAGCGACGGCTCTCGGCGCGCAGGGCGTCGACCTGCTGCAGGATCGCGTCGCGTCGCTGGCGGAGGTCGTCGGCGCATGCCTGCGGCGATGGCCCTACCCACGTGTCCGGCCCGGCGAACAGATACAGGTCGAGGGCGTACATCCGTTGCAGCCGCCGCGCGAACGTGTCGAGCACAGTGGCTCGCTGGCGCAGGCGAGTGGCGGCGGGCGTGGTGGACATCTCACCTGTACTGGGCACGGTGAGTTCCCCGAATCGGCAAAACTCGCACAGACTCGTTTCCCATCAGAGCCGGCGGACCACCAGGTGGTGGGGAAGCTGGGTGGCGTGGTCGATGAAGCCGTCGCCCTCCACCTCGAAACCGTTGCGCTGGTAGAACGCGAGCGCGGCGTCGCGGGCCCTGGCCCACACAGTCGACTCGCCCGCCGCCTGGTATCTGGCGCAGCCTGCCGCCAGTAGCAGCCCGCCGATGCCGGTTCCCTGGATTGCATGCGCGGTCGCCATTCCCCGCAACTGGATGGCGGGCTGGCCGACATGCTCACGCGGTATCCAGCTGGACGTGGCGACCAATTCGCCGTCGAGTCGGACGCCGAGATGCAGCGCTCCGGGCCACGTGTCCTCCGGAAAGACCACCTCTTTGGTGGGTGTGTCGGCACGCAGCACCGCCAGGCGCAAGGGGTGTGTCTCCTCCGGCGTCAGTTCGACGATCTCAGCCTCACTCATTCGGGAACGTCCAGCACGGCACCGTCGGCCGCTGCCGACGCGTACATCGCGTCGACGATCTGGTGCGCTTTGACCGCGGTGAACAGGTCCGGAGTGGCCGCTCGACCTTCCCGGACGGCGCGGATGAACTCGCCGTCCGGGTTGTCGCTGCCGTCGCGCATCGGGGCGACGGCAGCGTCGAGATCGTCGTCTTTCAGCGAGCCGGTGACTCCGTCGGCGTCGGTCCAGCTGACCGGTCCGAACCAGTCGTCGCCTTCGATCACGATGTGGCGCCGCTCGCAGAAGATCTCCACTCGGCGCAGACTGGGCCGCGCCAGGTTGTCGTGCCACACGCTGGTCAGCGAGCCGGTGGCCCCGTTGGTGAACCGTAACGAAGAGGTGGCGACGTCTTCGATGCCGTCGTGGCCATGGAAGTTCTCGGTGTGGGCGCTGAGTCGTCGTACCTCACCGACCAGGTAGCGCAGCATGTCGACATCGTGGATGCTGTGCTCCAGCAAGGTGCCGGCGCCGACCAATTTCTTGTCGGCCCGCCAGGTGCTGGCGTAGTGGCCCTGAATGGGGATGAACTGATCGTCTCGGAACACAACGGTCATCACGCGTCCGGCCGCCGGTTCGTCGATGAGGTGCTTGGCCCACAGGTATGCCGGCGAGCGGCGCAACACCAGTCCCACCTGGTGGGTGACGCCGGCCACGTGGGCGGCTTGCGCCATTTGCAGGGCTTCGGTCGTCGTGAAGGCGAGCGGCTTCTCGCAGAACACGTGTCGGCCGGCGGCGACCGCCTTCACCAAAAGCCGGGAATGCTCGCTGGTCCACGTGCAGATGTAGACGGCATCGCAGTCGGCGATGACCGCATCCTCACTGTCGTAGACCGTATGGCCGCTGGCGGCCGCGAAGGCAGTGGCACGCTCATCGTCGGGGTCGTAGACGCCGGCGCGCACGACATTGGCGCCACTGTGCTTGAGGCTCTTCGAGTGATAGGTGGCGATCAGGCCGGCGCCGAGGAAGCCAACCTGAATGGGCTCGACAGAAGTCATGGTCATGGTCGGTCAGCTTGCCAGACCGATGGCTGGCGACCTACAGCCGTTCCATGCGATCGGCGATGGCGGTTGCTTCGTCGACGTCGTGAGTGACCAACAGTGCCGTCGTGCCGGTGGCACGTAACAGCGCCGACAGCTCGGTGGCCAGGCGGTCGTGCAGCTCCCGGTCGAGCCCGGTGAGCGGCTCGTCGAGCAGCAGCACTGCCGGACGCGGTGCGAGCGATCGAGCCAACGCCACCCGCTTCGCTTCGCCCCCGCTCAATTTCGTCACGTGGAGATTCGCCAACGCTGCGAGACCAACCAACTGCAGCAACTCCGCCACCCGAGCGGCGGTCGCCGCGCGCCCGACCCGCTGCATCCGCAGCCCGAAGGCGACGTTCTCAGCGACCGTCAGGTGAGGGAACAGCTGCTCGTCTTGAAAGACCAGGCCGATGTTGCGCCGATGCGATGGCAGCATCGTGACGTCTCGATCGTCCAACGACACAGAGCCGCTGTCTGCGGTCAACAGGCCGGCGATCACCCGCAGCAGTGTGCTCTTACCCACCCCGGATGGCCCCAGCAGCGCGACGACTTCGCCGCTCGCGACCGTCAAGGACACGCGGTCCAGCACCGTCCGCTCGCCGAAGCGAACCGTGATGTCATTCGCCACCAGCACGCGCACCTCCGTCGGCTCGAGCGGCACCCGACGCGACGCCGATGATGAGTCCGGTGGCGACCAGCAGGATCGTTGCCAGCGCAAAACCTTGCGCACGCGGAATCTCGCCCGCTCGCCCCAAGAGGCGCGAGATCGCAATCGGCACGGTCTCGCGGCCGGCGCGAGTGAGGAACGTGGTGGCGCCGAACTCGCCGAGCGAGATGGCCGCGGCGAGGCCGGCGCTGGCAGTCAGCGGCCGCAGCACTCGGCGCACATCAACGGCCAGCCACGCCCGCAACGGCGAAGCGCCGAGCGTCGCTGCGGCCGCGCGCTGGTCCACAGGAATCGACCTCAGCACCGGCAGCAGCGCACGCACCACAAATGGAGTCGCCACCAGCGCATGGCCGAGCGGAATCAACCACCAGCGTGCGCGCCAGTCGAACGGTGCCGTGTCGAACGTGATCAACATGCCAAGGCCGATCGTGACCGCCGACGTTCCCAGCGGCAGCATCAAGCCGACGTCGAGCAACGAACCATGACGGCGTGCAGCCGCAATTGCCAACGCCGCCAGCCCGCCGATGACTACGCTGACCAGGGCCGCAACGACCGCGAACTTCAGCGAGGTCAGAAGGGACGCGAGCGGGTCGACGCCAAGACTGATCCCTGGACGAACTTCACTGGAGCCCAGCATTCGCCACGCGTTGAGCGACCAGCCACCGCCCAGCCGGAACGAACGCGACGTCAGAACGACCAGTGGAACGACCATCACCAACGCCGTCAACGCCCCGGCGAATGCGACGAAGCGACGTTCGTGCCGAGCCCGCGCCGTCCGCGCTACTCCACCGGCGCCGAGGTGGACGGTCGCCCGCCGTTGCCACCGCGACGACCACCACACCACGGCCCCCAAGATCAGCAACTGCAGGAGTGAAAGCACCGCCGCGCCATCGACGTCACCCAACTGAGTGGCACGGCGGGCAATCTCCACTTCCAAAGTCGGGTTGGCGGCGCCACCGAGCAACTTGACCGCGCCGAAGGACGTGAACGTGAACAAGAACACCACCGTGGCGGCGGCCCACAGCGCCGATCGCAGCAGCGGCAGCACGACGAAGCGCAGTACCTGCGCGGGCTTGGCGCCAAGTGTTCGAGCGGCGGCCGTGAGATCGGTGGGCAGCACAGCCCACATCGCGCCGACCAGCCGCACGACGACCGCGATGTTGAAGAACACGTGCGCCACGATCACCGCTCGCGCGGTGCCGTGCCACGAATTGGGCAGCAGCGCAAGGAACGCGGCGCCGACCACGACGGTAGGCAGCATGAACGGCACGGTCACCATCGCCAGCAGCGCGCCGCGGCCGCGAAACCGAAAGCGCGCCAACAGGTAGGCCGGCGCAAAACCGATGGCCATCGTCAACGCGGTACTGACGAGCGCCTGCCAGAGCGTGAACCACAGCACATGGCTGAGTCCTGGTGCGCTCAAAGCGTCGCTCACTGATCCGGGCTCCAGCACGCGTGTCAGCAGCGTTGCCAATGGCCACACGTAGAACACGGCGAGTCCGGCCACAGGCGCAGCCGCGAGTGCGGGCACCAGCCACCTGGGTCGCCGGTTCAGCGCAGCACGATCTCGGTCCACTGGTCCTGCCACTGTTGGCGATTGGCGGCGATGGTCGCGGGGTCGAATGTGAACGGATTGGTCGGTACGACAGCGAACTTGGTGAACACCTCGGGCAGCGCCACCGAAGGATTGGCCGGGTACACGAACAGCGTCAGCGGCAGCTCCTTCTGGAACGGCTCGCTCAGCAGAAATGCGAGGAGCTGCGCGGCTTCGTCGGGGTGCTCGGTGCCGCGTAGCACGCCGGCATATTCGATCTGGCGAAAGCACGTCGACCCGACCACGCCGGTGGGTGCATCGTCGCGCGGCGGATCGGCGAACACGACTTCGGCCGGTGGGCTACTGCCGTAGCTGACGACGAGCGGCTTTTCGCCGGCGCTACCCGCCGCACCGCTGAACCGTTCGTAGTACGCGCTGTCCCACGAATCGACCACCTCGACGCCGTTGGCGCGCAGGTCGGTCCAGTACTGCTGCCACGCATCCTCGCCGGTGTGGGCGATGGTGGCCATCAAGAAGGCAAGGCCCGGTGAGGAGGTCGCCGGGTTCTCCACCACCAACAGGTCCTTGTACTCCGGCAACAGGAGGTCGTCCATCGTCGTTGGTGGTTGCACGCCGTGGTCGGTGAACCAGCCGATGTCGTAGTTGACGCACACGTCACCGAAGTCGACCTCGGAGGGCTCGCCGTCGAAGACCTTTTCGTCGATTGCCGCGGAGAGCAGCGTGTTGTCGACGCCCCACATCACATCGCCTTCCGGGTTGCCCGAAGTCAGCACCGCTTTGGTGACCATCGTGCCCGTATCGCCGGCAGTGACGATGTTGACCACGACTCCCGTGTCAGCGGTGAACGCTGAGAGGGCGGTGTTCAGTGGTGTGTCCTTGGTGGGGAACGAGTCGTACGTGACCAATGTGATGGCGGCCGGCGTGGCCGATGATGGGGATTCGTCGCTGCCGCACGCGACAAGCAACAGACCAGCTGCCAACCCGGCGAGTAACGCCTTCTTCACGGAATCACCACCGTGAGGACACCTGTGGTGATGATCACTTCGGTGCGTTCGCTTGCTTCATTGCTGACGCCGCGGGCCTCGGTGCCCGTGAAGCTGGCATCGTCGAGCGGCCAGCGAGCCCCGGTCACGGTGACTCCGCTGCACGCGCCGTGGAGTGCGAGCAGCGAGAACGTCTGGCCGGGTTCGACATCGAGCACGCTGTGGCGACCTGGGTGCAGCATCGAGAACCCGGTTTCGCCGAGAACGGCTCGCACCGAGCCCAACTCGGCAAGTGACTGATGGCCGAGCGCGAGGATGGTGGCCAGCTGATGATCCAGCCGTCGCTCTCCTGCCTCGTCGACGCCGCCGATCACCAACAGCTGGCGAATCTCGGGTACCTGCAACGCGCGGGAGATCGCGATCTCGGTGTCGGTTGCGTCCTTGTCCATCGGGTGCTCGTGAATCTCGACGCCGCGGGCGTAGGCCCACATCCGACCCGAGGCGCTGATGCTGTCCAAATCGCCGACCAGCACTGCTGGCCGCAGCCCGGCAGCGACTGCGTGGTCCAGACCGCTGTCGGCCCCGATGACCACAGCGTCGGCGTGGACGGCATCGAGCGCCCGCGTCGAAAGGGCGCCGCCTCCGATGACCACCACTGCTTGCACCATGTACATCCCTCCGCTGGCATTACCCAGATCAGGTTCTCGGGTCGGCGCGGCGTGCACCCTCTCAGCCCACGTTCCGCGAGCTCCCCGTTTCGGTTGGTGGCGAGTGTAACTGTTCCCGCTCTGTCGCGTGCCGGTGTTACTCGCGTGACCGTTGCGTCTGGATCGTCACCATCGCCAGCCCGATGATGACCAGCGCCATTCCGCCGATCTGGATGGGTCGCACCGTGCTGCCCAGGAAGATCACGGACCACATCACCGCCAGCGCCGGCTGCGAGACCTGCAACATGCTGATCACGCCGATGGGCACGGACTTCTGTGCGAACACCATCAGTCCATGGGCGGCAGTACCCGTGAGCACGGCCAGGATGACGATGAAGACGACCGAGCGCCACGTGATCTGGCTCAGGCTGCCTGGGAAGATGAACAGCCCTAGTGGCAGTGTGACCACAGCGGCGATCGGGGTGATCGCGGCCATCACGGCGGCGACGGAGCGGCCCTGACGCAGGCGACGGCTGGTCAGCAGATACATCGACCAAAGGCACAGCGCGCCACCGATCCATGCGACCCCCACCCAGGAAAACTCGCCGTTGGCCGGCGCGAAGAACAGCACCATCGCCAAACCGATGAGCGAGATCAATCCGAACGCCAAGTCGCCCAAGCGCAGACGCTCATGAAACAGCCATGCCCCGAGCGGCACCACGATCAGCGGCGTCAGCGCACCGGTGAACTCGGCGGAGGCGACCGTGGTCTTGGTGACGCCGGTGAAGAAGAAGGTGATGTTGAGGCCGAACGCGATGCCTGGGATCAGGGCCGGACGCAGATCGGCCCAGCTCAGCCACCGTTGTTCAGTGACGCGCAGGATGCCGATCCAAATGAACGAACACAGGATCATCCGCCAGAACGCGACCGCAACACCAGGCGTCTCGGCCAGCTTGACCAGCGTCGAGCCGGCGCTGAACAAGAGGATGACGGCAACGAGTGCGGTGAGGCCGAGCGCACGACCTTCAGGCTTGCGGAATCTGCGTTGGGCAGGCGGCGAGTCGTCGACGAGGAGGCCGGATTCCTCGCTCACGTGGCGGGCTCCGTGGTCGTTGGGTCGGTGGTTTGATCGGTCGTTTGATCCGCCGTTCGATCATTCGTTTGATCAGTCGTGTGACGCCGGATGTCAGGCTCGATGTAGACCGTGGTCGCTATCGGCACAGCCGCGCGCAAGTCGGCCTCTGCCCCATCGATTGCCCGAGCAAGCTCGGCCAGCGTCAACGTCGGTGCGAAGTCCAGCTTGGCGGCAATGAGCAGGTCGTCGGGGCCAAGGTGCATCGTGCGCATGTGGATGATGCCGTTCACCTTGTCGGCACCGGAGAGTGCTGCATTGATGGCGTCGAGGTTTTCGTCCGATGCGGCCTCGCCGATGAGCAACCCCTTCATCTCCGTGGCGAGGATGATCGCGATCGCGACCAACAGCAGGCCAATGGCGATCGAACCGACGGCATCCCAGCGGGCGTTGCCCGTGATTTCCGCCATCGTCAGACCACCCAGCGCGAACAACAGGCCGATCTCGGCACCGACGTCCTCCAGCAACACGACGGGTAGCTCGGGAGCCTTGGAGGTGCGGATGAAGTTCCACCACGAGCGACCGTGGCGAACAAGGTTCGCCTCGCGAACCGCCGTCGTCAGCGAGAAGGATTCGAGGGCGATGGAGATGCCGAGAATCGTGTAGGCGATGAAAGCATTCTCGATTTCGTGAGGATTGCCCAGCTTCTGGATGCCTTCGTAGAGCGCGAACAGCCCGCCCATGCTGAACAGCACGAGGGCGACGACGAACGACCAGAAGTAGCGCTCAGGCCCATACCCAAATGGGTGAGCACGGTCGGCCGGGCGCTTGCCCCGCTTCGAGCCGAACATCAAAAGTCCCTGGTTGCCGGTGTCGGCCACACTGTGACCGGCCTCGGCCAGCAAGCCGGCCGAACCGGTGAGAAGGAACCCGACCAACTTCGCGATGGCGATGCCAAGGTTGGCGAAGAACGCAGCGATGATGGCCTTACGGCTTCCGTCTTGCACGTCGGCAACCCTACCGACGCTGCGGCGCGCAGGGCCGGTTCGCGCCGCGTGCGCGGTCGGGCACCGAAGGTGCATCGGGCCGCTCCAACCGTTGGCACAGGGGTCCCGCGCGGGATACTGACGTAATGGGGAACAACAACGAACTTGTCGGTCGCGTCGCCATCGTCACCGGCGGAGGCCGTGGAATTGGGCGAGGCATCAGCGAACTGTTGGCCGCAAACGGTGCGACGGTGGCTGTGAACTACCGCAAGGACGCGGCCGCGGCCGCGGAGACCGTGGCCGCAATCGAGGCGGCCGGCGGCAGCGCCCGCGCCTACGCCGGCTCGGTGGACGACGCAGCCGATTGCGCGGCACTGGTGGCCGCCGTCGTGGCCGACTTCGGTGGCATCGACATCCTGGTCTGCAATGCCGGTATCGCCTCACGGGGTCGCTCGGTGGCCGACACGGATCCGCAGGAGATGATCCGTGTCATCGCCACCCACGCGTTCGGCCCGCATCACCTCGCCCGCGAAGCGCTTCCGTCCATGCGTACTCGTGGTCGCGCCGACATCGTCATGATCTCGTCGGTGGCGACCAGCCATCACTCCGCCAACGGTGCCCCGTACAACATGGGCAAGGCGGCGATGGAAGCCCTTGCGCTCACGCTCGCGAAGGAGGAGCGCCGCTACGGCATCCACGTGAACGTGGTCGCGCCCGGCCTGGTGGAGACCGACATGGGCCTGCGGCTGGCGCGAGCCATCAGCGGCCAAAGCGAGATGCAGGACCTGCGATCGATGGATGCAGCCTCGCCATTCGGGCGCGTCTGCCAACCGGTCGACATCGCCAACGTGGCGCTGTGGTTGTGCAGCAAAGGGTCCGGCTATGTCACCGGCCAGCGCATCGAAGTGGACGGCGGCGGCAACCGCTAGGAGCGTTGCCCGGTCACTTGGGGGAGACGTTGCCGAACTGTGAGCGGGGGAGCTCGATGAAGGTGCGCCCGGGTGTGAGCAGGATCGGCGTGCCATCGTCGGCGGTGAGCGTGAAGACTTGCAGACGGTCGGTGCGTGTCCAGGTGCCGTGCACCTTGTTGCCGCCGGTGAACACCCATGCGTCGCCCGTGCCGGTGCTCTGCGCATCGGGGCTGCCGGAGATGCCCGGCAGGTAGACCATCGACAACACGACGATGTTGTTGGTCGTCATCTGGTCGCCGGACTTGTCCTTGTCGGGCTTGCCATTCTGGCTGCGCTCGTACAAACCGGTCGTCGCGTTCCACGTCCAATCGATGTTGTAGGTGTCCATCTTCAGCGCCACGCCGTCGGAGGCCTCGCCGGCTGCCGGTGCGTCTGCCTTGCGGTACTGGAACTGCTGCGGGGGTACGCCACCCTGGCCGGCGGCCACGTCCCACACCTTGTTGATGTTGAAGAAGAGCGTGAACTCGCGTTTGCGGTCGTCGTTGGTCCGGAAGCACGAATTGGCGCAACGGGTCTCGTTGAGGTTGACCAGATCGCTGTTGTTGACTTCGGCGGTGACCGTCCCATTGCCGCCCGCCCACGCGAAGATCGGCGCGTTGAAGGAACCGAACAGGTCGACGTCCTGGCGCCGCCCCGAGCGGATCGGCCCCACCCGGTCGACGGGTTGGCTCTGGAACACGAAGGCGAAGCGCGAGATGTTCGCGTTGATGATTTCTTCGTAGACGATGTCGGCCGAGTTGGAGCCCCACTGAGGATGGGCGTCGTAGTTGCCGACCTTGGCGACGACTGCAGATCGCAGTGCCGACAGCGGGTTCGCCTCATCGATCGGCAGACCGGTGAGCGGGTAGACCGGCGCGGGCACTTCTGTCGTGGTGGTGGCCGCATCGGTGGTCGCAGTGGTGCTGGCCGGCGGGTCGGTGGTGGTGGCCGCGGGCAGGGTGGAGAGCTCGATGGTCTCGGGTGGCGTGCTGGCGGTGGCATCGGAGCCACCGTCACTACAGGCGGCGGCCAGCGCCGCGGCAGCGACGAGGAATGGCAGGGTGCGAGAAAGGCGCATCCGTCGATTGTGACACTTGCGGGTCGCGAAACGGCAGCGCCCGCCGGATGGCACACCTCTGCGTGCTAATCAGTGGGAATGCGCGATCCTCGCTACGACGTCCTGTTCGAACCCGTTCGCATCGGCCCTGTCACCGCTCGCAACCGCTTCTTTCAGGTGCCGCATTGCAACGGTATGGGCCACCGTCACCCATCGTCGTTGGCGGAAATGCGGGGAGTGAAGGCTGAGGGCGGCTGGGCCGTGGTCTGCACCGAGGAGGTCGAAATTCACCACACATCGGCACTCGACGGTGCCGTCGAAGGGCGTCTGTGGGACGACATGGACATTCCGGTGCACCGCCTGACCGTCGAGTGTGTGCACGCCCACGGCAGCCTCGCCGGCATCGAACTCGTGCACAGCGGGCTGAATGCACCCAATACGTATTCCCGCGTTCCCGCGCTCGGGCCGTCGGTGCGGCCGGTCACCTCTGGCACGCCCTCGGTGGGGCGCGAGATGACACGGGCCGACATCGCCGACCTGCGCGAATGGCACCGGGCCGCCGTGCGTCGATCGCTGGAGGCCGGCTACGACGTGATCTACGTGTACGCGGCACACGGTCTCACCGTCTTTCAGCAATTCCTGTCGCCGCGCTTCAACGCACGCACCGACGAGTACGGCGGCTCGCTGGAGAATCGTGTCCGTCTGCTGCGCGAAGTGTTGGAAGACACGGTCGAACTGTGCGCCGGGCGTGCGGCGGTGGCGTGTCGGATCGTGGTCGACGAGTTGCTGGGGGTCGACGGGCAGGGCCGCAGGGTTGGCCTCGGCCGTTCGGAGATGGAGGCAGTGTTCGGCCTGATCGGTGAGCTTCCCGATCTGTGGGACCTGATGGTGGGCGAGTGGGACTTCGACAGCAGCACCTCCCGTTTCGAGCAGGAGGGCTACAGCGAGCCGTTCGTTCACGGCTTCAAGCAGCTCACCACCAAGCCGGTCGTCATCGTTGGTCGCTACACGTCGCCCGACACGATGGTGCGCCTGGTCAATCAGGGCATCACCGACTTCATCGGCGCGGCGCGCCCATCGATCGCCGATCCGTTTCTGCCGAACAAGATCGCAGAAGGTCGCGTCGAGGACATCCGCGAATGCATCGGCTGCAACATTTGTGTCAGCGGTGACTGGCTGAGCGTGCCCATCCGCTGCACACAGAACTCGTCGATGGGCGAGGAGTGGCGTCGCGGGTGGCATCCGGAGCGGATAGCACCCAAACCGCCCGAGAGCCCTGACGCCAAGGTGCTGATCGTCGGGGCCGGTCCAGCCGGCCTGGAAGCGGCGATGTGGCTCGGCCGGCGTGGCTACGAGGTGGTGCTGACGGAAGCCTCGAGGACGCTTGGTGGTCGCGTCGTGCAGGAGGCCGCACTCCCGGGCTTGGCCGAGTGGGGTCGTGTCCGAGACCATCGTGTGCTGCAGCTCGAGAAGCTGGACAACGTACTGGTCACGCTGGAAAGCCCGATGACTGCCGAGGAGATTTCGGGCTACGACTTCACCCACGTTGCGGTCGCGACCGGCGCAACCTGGCGAGCCGACGGTCTTGGCCGCTTCCACGCCACGGGCGCCTTCGCCAGTGCGCTGACCCCTGACGACCTGCTGGCCGGCCGTCGGCCGGCTGGAAAACGAGTCGTGGTCTACGACGACGAGCTGTTCTACATCGGCGGGGTGTTGGCCGAGTTGCTGGCCGCCGAGGGTTTCCACGTCACGATCGTGACACCGGATTCGAAGGTGTCGGCCTGGACGGTGAACACGATGGAGCAGCACAAGATTCACCGGCGGTTGGTCGCTGTCGGCGTCACGATTCTCACCGACACGACCGTCCTCGGACACGAGGGAGACACGGCGCGACTGGCATGTACGTACACCGGTCGCGAGCACTCGTTGGCGTGCGACGCCGTCGTCTCGGTCACCTTTCGCGAGCCGCACGCGCCGCTGGTCGGTCAACTGCAATCGCTTGGTTTGCAGCACGTACAGGCCATCGGCGACGCCCACAACCCAGGCACCATCGCGGAGGCTGTCTACAGCGGTCGGTTGTACGCAGAGTCGTTGCAGTCGCCTGACCTGGGGGTCGGTGTGACTCCCTTCCGCCGGGAAATCATCGGCCTCGCTGGGCGGTAGCGTTTTCGACCGTGAGCCCACTTGCTGCTAGCCCCCTTGCTACTGAAGTCACCAGCTCGATCATCACGATCACGCCGACCGCGCTGGTTGAACTCGCCGCGCTGCGCGATACAGAACCTGATGCCGACCGTCTCGGCTTGCGTTTGGAGATCATCAGTGCTCCGGGTGAGGACTTCAAGTACGACCTCAGCTTCGACGTGGTCACCAAGGCCGCGTTCACCGACGAGGTGCGTACGCACACGGGCACCAACGACGCTGGCGTCACCACCACGCTGAAGGTCATCATCCCCGCCGCCAGTCGCGAGTTGCTGGAGGGTGGAACGCTCGACCACTCGTCGTCGGCCGGCCTCATCATTCGCAACCCCAACAAGCCGCAGGCTCCGGTGATCGAGGGTCTGATCGCCGACGATGCGCTCAGCGCCGAGGTGGAAGCCATCGTCACCGCCGAGGTCAACCCGGCCCTGGCGGCGCACGGCGGGTTCGTCACCTACGTCGGCCACGACAACGAAGGCACCGCCTATCTCACAATGGGCGGCGGCTGCCACGGCTGCTCGATGAGCCGCATGACGATGCTCGAAGGCGTGCAGACGATGATCGTCGAAGCGCTGCCCGCCATCGAGCGCGTGCGCGATCTCACGGACCACACGTCCGGCGAGAATCCCTTCTATCACTGAGTTGGGACGTACGGTTTTCCGCCTGAGCTAGTTTTCGTGAATGCGTATCTTTCGGGTTTGCTGCGTGTCGGTTGTGGTGTCGTTGGTCGGGCCGGTTGTTGGGGTGGGGCCGGTTGCTGCTGGTGCGCCGTTCGCGGCGACGTTTCATGGTTTGAATCCGGCACGTGTGGTGGACACCAGGGTTGGTGGGTCGACGGTTGATGGGGTTTCCCAGGGTGGTGGGCCGGTTGGTGCGAAGTCGGTGACGTCGGTGTTGTTGGCTGGTCGTGGTGGTGTCCCGGCTGCGGGTGTGGTGGGTGCGGTG
>JBBQMG010000038.1:0-27497 GCA_038328705.1 Acidimicrobiales bacterium
TGATCGCCGACCGTTACGGCGACACCGTCGTCTGCCAGCTCACGACGGCCGGTGCCGATGCATGGCGCGACGTGTTGGCCGACGCGCTGTTCGCACTTCCCGGTGTGGCGTGTGTGTACGAGCGCAGCGACGCAGACGTACGCGAGCGGGAAGGTCTGCCGCCCGTCGTCGGCCTGCTGCGCGGCTCGGCACCG
Source organism: Acidimicrobiales bacterium (assembly GCA_038328705.1). GTDB lineage: Bacteria > Actinomycetota > Acidimicrobiia > Acidimicrobiales > Ilumatobacteraceae > UBA668. Next base: position 195 of record JBBQMG010000038.1, read on the forward strand.
TCGCCCGACCTCGTCGCCCACGAAGGCGGCCACCGGTTCGCGGTGGAAGTGGAGGGCGGCCACAAGACCGGCTTCTACCTCGACCAGCGCGACGCACGTGCGGCTGTGCCCGGGTGGGCCGATGGCCGACGAGTGCTCAACGTGTTCAGTTACACGGGTGCGTTCAGTGTGATCGCCGCCGCCGCGGGCGCGTCGTCGCTGCTGTCGATCGATTCCTCCGGGCCGGCGCTGGCGGTGGCTGCGCGCAACGGTGCATTGAATGGAGTCGACGTCGGCGAGTTGATGGAGGCCGACGCTTTTCTCGCATTGCGCGGGCTGCGCGACCGAGCCCAGCAGTACGACCTGATCCTGCTCGACCCGCCCAAGCTGGCCAACACCGAACGCCACCTCGACAAGGCAACCCGCGCGTACAAGGACCTCAACCTGCTGGCGCTGAAGCTGCTGGCGCCAGGTGGTGTGCTGATGACCTGGTCGTGTAGCGGAGCGATGAGCATGGACCTGTTCCAGAAGGTGGTGGCCGGCGCCGCACTCGACGCCCGCCGGCCCGGTTCGCAACGAGAGGCCCGCATCATCGGCCGCTTTCACCAACCCAGCGACCACCCGGTGCCCCTGCCCTTCCCGGAAGCCGAATACCTGAAAGGCCTCATCGTCCAAGCCGAGTGACTGGCCATCGTTGGGCGCGAAACACGGACACACCTGTCTCGTCTGGGCCCCACGGGCGCGAAACACGGACGCAGTTGTCGTACTTCCGCGCCCACTGAGTCGCGGAGGTCCGGCGCAGGGTTTACTCCTGGACGAGTTCGATGAGGGTGCCGAAGCTGCCCTTCGGGTGGACGAATGCCACCGTCGTGCCACGGCTGCCCGGGCGGGGCACCTTGTCGATGGGGGTTGCGCCGGCGGCGATCATCGACGCCAACGCCTCGCCACAATCAGCGACGCGGTAGCCGATGTGGTGCAGGCCCTCGCCGCGCTTCTCGATCGCCTTCGCCACTGGGCTGTCGTCGCGGGTGGGGGTGAGCAGCTGGATGTAGCTCTCCGCCACCTTCAGCAGCGCTTCCTCGACTCCGTCGCTCTCGACGACTTCTCGATGGTCGACGGTGGCCCCGAAGGCCCGCTGGTAGTAGTCGATGGCGGCTTCGAGGTCGCGAACGGCGATGGCGACGTGATCGATTTCGGTGAGCAACATGCAACCAGTGAAACAGATCGACGCCCGGTGGCGTCAAGGTGGACATGCACACAGGCACACTTGGCTTGCGAGCGGGGACGACAGCCATCAACGATTTCGACGACTTCTACCGCACTCACCGTGCCGACGCCGTTCGTTGGGCCGCCGCGCTCGTCGGCTCACCAGAGATCGGCGAGGAGATCGCGCAGGACGCGCTGCACGCTGTCGGCCGCCGCCTCTCCACACTCGACAACCCCGCCGGCTACTTACGACGCACGGTCGTCAACCGGGCCGCGTCGTGGCACCGCTGGCACATTCGTGAGCGGCGACGCATCGCACGGGTGACTGCTGGCCAAGCCCTCACCTACACAGCGGCCACCAACGAGATGCTCGATGCGCTGGCCGTGCTGCCGTACAAGCAGCGCGCTGCCGTGTCGCTGCGCTACTGGGCCGACTGGAACGACGACCAGATTGCCGACGCCCTCGGCTGCTCGCCGAGCAGCGTGCGCGTGCTGCTACACCGCGGCCTCGCCGCCCTCAAGAAGGAGATTGCCGAATGAACGAGCTACTCGATGAAGTGTCCTCCAACGACCCGATGATCGCCCGCCTGCGATCCGCGCTCGACGAAGTGAGTACAGAGTCGCACGGCCTGGTCGCAGCCGACGCTCCTCGGCCCAGTGTGAGCGCCGGCCGGTGGATGGCCGCAGCCGCAGCGGTCGTGCTCATTGTCGGTGCCGTCACCGCCATCGCGATCAACCGTCGTAATGCCCCCGAGGTCGCGTCCACCCCGGCCGTAGCAGCAACCACCTCGCCGACCACATCCGAACCAGAACTCATCCGCTCCGTGACCCCCTGGTTCAGCCTCGTCGCCGCCGACCTGGTGCCCGGCGAACGCACGCTGGAGCAGTGCTGCAGTCCGACCCCGCCGGGCCAGGAACTGGTGATGGCCTGGTCGCGGGCCGACCCTGCCGCCTACCTGATGGTCACCGAGTACCCCGAACCTGGGCCTTCGTTCGCTGTGGGCGCTACGCTGCGCCAGGGAACCTCCGGAATGCTGTCGTTCGTGTCGTACGGCCTCACGGATGACGAACGCGGAACGCTTTCCGACCAGTTGGTGCCCGGCTCGGGTCTGCCGTACGTGCTTCCAGTGGACGGGTGGGAGATGACGGCAATCGGGTCTTCGGAAGGCGAGAACCGATCGGTGCAGATGTACACGCCGCTCAACCAGGACCCGCTGAGCAGCTACCTGCCCACGGTCACGATGAGTGTGGGCGAGTACCGCGGCGAACTGTCGTGGCTCGCGGGGTGGCCCGACCCACAACCCGTCACGGTGGCTGGCTATGACGGCTGGAAGGTGACCGAGGGCGACGGCACGGTGTCTGTGTTCTGGAACGCCGGCGACGGCAACTGGGCGACCCTGCGCATCGACCCGACCCTGGCCGACCGCACCGACGGTCTGCTCGCCGGCGTCATCGAACTCAGTGAAGAGGCCGCCAATCAACCGACGGTGGAGACCGTCCTCGCCCCAGCCATCACCGTTGCCGGGGGCTCCGGGGAGGTGACGATCGTGGGCGATCCGCTCCCGCTGTTCGAGCAGTTGGCAAATGACACCGCCATCGGCCTGCCCGCACCGAGGGTGTGGGGGCACGACTTCGACGGCAACGAGGTGACCATCAACCCCGCGGAGGGCGCCCATCTCGTCGTGTTCGTGGCGCACTGGTGCCCCCACTGCAATGCGGAGCTGCCCCTGCTGGTGCAGGCAGCGGCCGACGGCACCTTGCCCTCCTGGCTGCCGATCACCCTTGTGTCCACCGCCGAGTCCGCGAGTGCGGCGAACTACCCGCCCCAGCCGTGGTTGGCCGAGCAAGGCTGGACCGGGCGAGTCATCGAGGACGGCAGCCAGGGCGACGGTGCTGCCGGCACGATCGCCCAGGCATACGGTGCAACGGGCTGGCCTTACTACGTGTTGATCGGCAGCGACGGCAACGTAGTCGCCCGCTCCGCCGGCGAGATCTCGATGGAGGCGTTGCGGTCGCTCATCGCCACCCTCCCTGCCTCGTAGGTCGTCGTCAAGAGAACCGCGCCCCAACGTGCTTTGGCCCCGAACTTTGATTCAATGGTCGCTACGTAGCGACCTTTGAATTCACGGTTCGAGGTCCGGGGCTGACGGGACTAGCGGCGGAACCAGGTGAGTTGGTCGGCGACTTTCGCGCGCAACACCTCGTCGGTCACGCCCAGGCCCTCGGAAGGGGCCAATGCGAGCACGGCGATCTTGCCTTCGTGCTTGTTGTGATGCACTTGGTATGCGGCCTCGCCGGTCTGCACCAGCGGGAAGACCTGGCTCATCACCGGGTGCACCATCCCCTTGCAGATCAGCCGGTTGGCCTCGAACGCTTCCTTGTAATTGGCGAAGTGGCTGCCGACCAGCTTCTTGAGCCGCATCCAGAAGTGGCGATTGTCGAACTCCATCATGAAGCCGCTGGTGGCCGCACAGGTCACGATCGTGCCGCCGCGCTTGGCGACGTACATCGAGGCACCGAACGTGGAGCGGCCCGGGTGCTCGAACACGATGTCGGGGTCTTCGCCGCACAGGTCGCGAATGTCCTTGCCCAGGCGACGCCACTCGGTTTCGTCTTGAGTGTGCTCGTCCTTCCAGAACTGGTAGTTGGCCGCACTGCGGTCGACGATGTGCTCGACGCCCATCTTGCGCAGAATGTCGGCCTTGTCGGGCGACGACACCACGCACACGGGAATGCCGCCGCCGTTGAGCACGTATTGCGTCGCGTAGGCGCCGATGCCGCCGGTGGCACCCCAGATGAGGACGACATCGCCCTGCTTCATCCGGGCGCCGTTATGACCGACGAGCATGCGATACGAGGTGCTGTTGCACAGCGCGCTGACTGCGCTCTCCTCCCACGTCAGGTGAGCCGGCTTGGGCATCAGCTGGTTGGCCTTCACCACGCACATGTCGGCGAGGCCGCCGAAGTTCGTTTCGTAACCCCAGATGCGCTGGTTGGACGCCATCATCGAATCGTCGTGGGCACTGGGGTCCTGGTCGTCGACGTAGTTGCAGTGCACTGTCACACGGTCGCCCGGCTTCCAGTTGCGCACGGCCGTGCCCACCTGCATCACGACGCCGGCGGCGTCGCTGCCCACCACCTGATAGGGCTGATCATGGCGCTTGGCCCATGCACTCTCGCGGGCCAGGCGAGCCATCGGGCCGAAGGTGCTGATCGGCTCGAAGATGCTGCCCCACACCGTGTTGAAGTTGATACTGCTGGCCATCACCGCCAAGTACACCTCGTCGGGCGCGAGCTCGGGGGTGGGCACGTCGCCCACGTGCAGGCTCTTGCGCGGGTCCTTGTCCTTGGACGCGACGCCCTTCCACATGTCCTGTTCGTCCTTGAGGACGTGGACGGCGCGATAGGTGGCAGGCACCTCCAGGGCCGCGAACTCGTCGGCGCTGGCGTTGGCAAGGATTGCGTCGAGGATGTGCTGCATCCGGCGATGTTACTGACGGGTAGCAACCCGCGTCGAACCCGCAGGAGCGCACCTGCGCGACATGCAACGCGCGCCCACCGCGTGTAAGAGTCGCCGCATGTCACGTGCCCTCCGCCGAACCTTCACCCTCACCATCGCCATCGGCGCCCTGCTCGCAGCATGCGGCGACGACTCCACGACATCCAGCGACGCCGCAGCCGCAGCCGCAGCCGCAGCCACCACCGAGGTTTGCGCCCCAGCGGACGGCAGCGCCGCCAAGCAAGCCACATTTGCGGCCTATCCCCCGGTCTGCATCGAGCCCGGCAAGGGCTACGCGGCGATCATCGAAACCAACCAAGGCACGCTGCACATCACACTGCGCGCCGACCTTGCCCCGATGACGGTGAACAGCTTCGTCAACCTCGCCCGCTACCACTACTTCGACGGCACCACCTGCCACCGCGCGATTCAGAACTTCGTCGTGCAGTGTGGCGACCCCACCGCCACTGGCACCGGTGGCCCGGGCTACGAGTTCCAGGACGAGTTGCCCACCCAGGCGTACCAGATCGGCTCGATCGCCATGGCGAACGCCGGTCCGAACACCAACGGCAGCCAGTTCTTCATCGTCTCCGGCGCCGAGGGCGCTGCGCTGCGACCGAACTACTCACTGTTCGGCCAGGTCGACGACGCAGATCTGCCGCTGGTCGCCGACCTCGACAAGCTGGGCAACCCGTCCGACGGCCCGCCGCTGACGCCCATCGACATCATCTCCATCACCATCACCGAGCTGTAGCACCCGGCAGTTCAGCCGACGGCTTCGTCGATGATCACGTTCTGTTCGCGCCCCTCGCGGTAGGCCAACAGCGACAACGAGGCGACCACCAGCAGCATTGCCAATGCCTGCGGCAACGACACGTGTTCCTCGAGAAACACCCAGGCCGCAATCGATGCACCCACAGGCTCCAGCTGGATGAGCACCGAGGTCACCGACGCATCGACATGCGGTTGGGCCCACGCGACCAGCCCATGACCGGCGATGCCCGGCCCGATGGCCAGCAACGTCACCCATAGCCACCCTGCGCTGTGGATCTGCGACAGGTTGCTGCGAGTCACCAGCACCAGCAGCGACACGGTGACTGCGCCGATCAGTGTCACCGAGGTCATGTAGCGCACCGTCTCCACCGTGGCCCGCACCCGCTTGGTCTGCAGCAGATACAGCACCCACACCAACAGCGAAACCACGGCCCACACGTAGCCGATCGGCTCAGTGCTCGAGCCATCTGCAGCCGCCGACGCCGTCAGGACAGCAACCACCACGCCCGTCACGGCGACCAGCGCGCAGCCGACCTTGACGGCCGTCAAACGTTCGCCCATGAATGCCACCGCGATCGGCAGCGCTATCACCGGACTGAGCGCACCGATGATCAGCGCGACGGCGATGCTCGTGTACTGCAACGTGATGAAGAACGCACACAGGTTGAACCCGAACAGCACACCGGCAATGGCACTGGCCCGCAGATCTGTCCACGATGGCCAACGGCGGGTGATGGCTGCAACCGCCGCCAGCACCGCCATCGCGATCCACAGGCGCCAGAACGAGAGCACGATTCCGGAGGCACCCGTGGACTTGCCGAGCACGCCTCCGAACGACCAGAACAGCGACGCCGACATCACCGCGATGACACCGGCGCTGCGGCTGTTCGGCGACCCCTCGACGCGGGTTTCGGCTTCGCTCAACACCACTTGCGTAACGATAGCGACGGCAGCCCGCGGCTTCGTGAGCGAACCGGGCCACTAGCGTCGACGCAATGGCTTCCCGAACCCGCAGGCTCTTCGTCGTCGCAGCCGCGCTGCTGTTGTCGGCCTGCCAGCCAGACCGAGTGATCAGCGGTTGGCTGACACCGCCGACCAACCAGGCCGCCAGCGCCCGGCCCGAAGCACTCTCTGCTCCACCCCGATCCGTCAGTGGCTGGGTGCCGTACTGGGGGACAACGGCCAGCCGGTCGGCAATCACCAACCGCCCCAGCTCCATCGGCGACGTGACGCCACTGTTCTACGGCACCAACAACGATGGCACCCTCAAGCTGCTGGGACCCCAAGCTCAGCTCGACGAGACGATTCGCGTCACCCGCAGCGATCCAGGCCTGGTGCTCTTCGCCGGCATCTTCGACAGCACCGGTGGCGGCGTGATGAGCGGCCTCCTCGGCGACCCGACCACTCGCACCTTTCACGTACAGCAGATCCTCGATCTTGCTGTCAGCAAGGGCTACGACGGCATCGACCTCGACTACGAAGTGTTCGCCTTCGACCACCCCAACGAGCCGTGGACACTGATCACGCCGAAGTGGGTGGCGTTCGTCAAAGAGCTCAGCGCAGCGCTGCGTACGAACAACAAGCTGCTCAGCGTGACCGTGCCGCCTGTCTGGAACGACGGAAACTCCGGCTACACGGTGTACGCGCAGGACCAGATAGCGCCCTTCATCGATCGGTTGCGGCTGATGGTGTACGACTGGAGCATCACCAATCCGGGGCCGATCGCCCCGATGAACTGGGTCACCAACGTGATGACGTACAGCGAGAAGTTCGTACCGGTCGCCAAGTTGCAACTGGGCGTGCCGACATACGGACGGCACTGGATCACCAAGAAGGTCACCAGCGAAACCTGCCCTGACGGCGCGCTCTCCCGCAACAGCGTGCTGATGAAGAACATCCCCACCGTGACGGCCGGTCAGACTGGCGTGCGCGACGGTTCCGGAGAGTTGAAGTTCGAATGGACATCTACGGTCAGCGGGCCACGAACCAAGCCACTGACGCCGCCCGTCGTGCCGCCGTCGAGCATCATCATCGCCGAGGTCAACGCTGCCGCCGCAGGGAGCCCGTTGGTACCGGCGCTGCGCCTGTCCACACCGTCGCCGTTCGTCACCTGCACGGTGCAGCACACCGTGTACGTACCCGACTCGTACAGCGTCGACCAGCGGTCCGATGAAGCGCAGCGGCGGGGCTGGCGGGGAATCGTCATGTGGGCGTTCGGATATGAGAGCAGCGACCTGTTCGACGTGCTCGCCTCGTAAGCGTTCGCATTAGAGCCGGACGGGGCCAGGCGCATACGCTGCGGCCATCGTCTGATGGAGGTCAAGTCATGTCTGGTTCGTACATCGTTGCCGGAGCCCGCACCCCAATCGGCAAGATGAGCGGCGTGCTGGCGTCGTTCAGCGCCGCCGAACTCGGAGGGTTCGCCATCAAGGCTGCGCTCGAGCGCGCCGGCGTCTCGCCTGAGGAGGTCGAGCACGTCATCATGGGCCAGGTGCTCACCGCCGGCCAGGGCCAGGTGCCATCGCGCCAGGCTGCCAGCAAGGGCGGCATTCCGATGAATGTGCCCAGCATCAACATCAACAAGGTCTGCCTCAGCGGCCTCAACTCGATCTACCTCGCCAACCAGATGATCATGAGCGGCGACGCCGACATCGTCATCGCCGGCGGGATGGAGAGCATGACGAATGCGCCGTACCTTGCCCAAGGCGCGCGCGGCGGCTTCCGCTACGGCAACACCGAACTGCAGGACGCGATCGTGCGCGACGGTCTGTGGTGCGCGTTCGACGCCTGTCTGATGGGCCTGGGCACCGAGCGTTACGCGGCGGGCAGCATCACTCGCGAGCAGCAGGACGAAATGGCGATGAAGAGCAACCTGCGCGCCGCGGCTGCCATCGCCGAAGGCCGGCTGACCGACGAAATCGTGCCGGTGGTCATTCCGCAGCGCAAGGGTGACCCGACTGTCGTGTCGACCGACGAAGGCGTGCGCGGCAACACGACGATGGAGTCGCTGGGCGGCTTGAAGCCGGCGTTCGACAAGGACGGCACCATCACCGCCGCCAACGCTTCACAGATCAGCGACGCTGGTTCGGCAATCGTGATGATGAGTGAGAAGGCCGTCAACGCCCGCGGCGTCACGCCGCTGGGCCAGTTCGTCTCGTACGGCATGGTCGCCGGGCCGGACAACGCCTCGCTGCTGCACCAGCCCAGCCGCGCCATCCTGCGGGCGCTCGAGCGTGCCGGCAAGACCGTTGCCGATGTCGACCTGTTCGAGATCAATGAAGCGTTCGCTGCCGTTGGTATTGCCTCCATCGCCGAGTTGGGGATCAGCGACGAGATCGTCAACGTCAATGGCGGCGCCATCGCTCTCGGCCACCCGATCGGCATGAGCGGCAACCGTCTGGCCCTGACGATCCTGCACGAACTGCGTCGCCGAGGCGGCGGAGTCGGCGCTGCAGCCCTGTGCGGCGGCGGCGGTCAAGGCGACGCCCTGGTCCTGCGAACCGTCTGAGCCGTCGATTCCAGGTTCTGGGTGTCGACAGTCCCGGATTCCGGGACGGAATTCACCCAGCTCACCCACCCGGGACAAGAGCACCCCATTTGCGCGCGCAAGCACTTTCTGGGCAGCGAATTGTCCCATGGCAGCTTCTGGGTGTCGACAGTTCCGGAAGCCGGGACTGTCGACACCCAGAACGAGAGAAGGCTCGGCGGAATCGACGAAATATGTCGATTCGACAAAGTTTGTGACAGGGGTTGACATATTCAAGGCTTCCCCGTAACATAACCGCAACATACACCACCGTGATTTGCGCAAGCGCAACTCGCAGCGGTGCTCAAGATCTGGGGTACCACCTCTGGAGCTGGCCCGTCCGCCCGCTACCAGGTCCAGGGTTGGTACCCCAGTAATGCTTTGGTACCCAGGTCGGTACCGGCGCAATCAACCGAGCAGTTCGCGCCGGCCCTCGAGGGCACGGCCGAGCGTCAGCTCGTCGGCATACTCCAGGTCGCCGCCCACCGGCAGGCCACTGGCGATGCGGGTGACGCGCACGCCGAACGGCTTCATCATCCGGGCGATGTACATCGCAGTGACTTCGCCCTCTGTGTTGGGGTTGGTGCACAGGATCAGTTCCTGCACGTCCTCGGGCTCGATGCGGGCGAAGAGTTCCTTCATCTTCAACTGCTCGGGGCCAATGCCGTCGAGCGGATTCATCGCCCCCAGCAGCACGTGGTAGCGGCCCTTGAACTCGCCGGTCTTCTCGATCGAGATGATGTCGCGCGACTCCTCGACGACGCAGAGCACGTTCGTGTCGCGGCGATCGTCGAGACAGATGGGACACAGCTCGCCCTCCGCGAAGTTCCAGCAGCGGCTACAGAAACGGACGCGAGCCTTCGCCTCGATGATCGCTTGCGCAAGGCGTGCCACATCGTCGGCGGGAATCTTCAGTAGGTGGAAGGCGATGCGCTGCGCCGACTTCGGGCCGACGCCGGGCATGCGACCCAACTCGTCGATCAGCGTTTGGACCGGCTGTGTGTAGACGGCCACGACTTATTCGTCCACGAACGTGGAGCCGGGGAATGCCAGCGCCACACGCTCGACCTGCGAGACGATGGTCTCAGCCGGCGCATCAATGAGATCGTCGAGGTCGATTGCATCTTCCTCTTCCCGCATCGTCGGCTCGGTTGAGCGTTTCAACGGCACCACGTTGCTGGCGGCGGGATCGTTGCCGTGATCATCATGGTCGTCGTTGCCGGAATGGACGACCAACTGCACCGTCACCTTGCCACCGACAACGGCTGCAATCGCGGCCTCCACGTCGCGGCGGTGCTCTTCGCACTTCGCCTTCTGCGTCTCGTTGGACACGCCGATGGTGAGCGCCCCGTTCCGCTCACCCAACACGGTGGTGCTGGAGTACATCGCCCGCGCAAAGCCCTTCAACGTGGGCTTGATGTCGGCGGACCAACGGGCCACTGCGGCCGCGACCAGATCCGAGGCTGCCGCGGGCAGAACAGCAGGGGCCGGCGCAACAGAGGCGGGCGCGACGGGGGTGGGCGCGACAGGGGTGGGCGCGACCGCAGCCGGCGCAGCAGCCGCCGGGGCTTGCGCCGCAGCGTTGACGACCGGTGTCGCCGCGGGTGCCGTCGAGACAGGGGCTTCGACGACCGGGGTCGGCGCAACAGGAGCCGGAGCTGCGGCCGGCCGGGCGCGGCCGCCGAGCGCGGCGCGACCAGTTGCAGGGTCGACGGGTGCGGAACGAGCCACCGGAGCTGCCGCCACACCGGACGCAACCTGATGCTCCAGGCGCTCGATGCGCTCCAGTAGCACCGACATGTCGTTGCTGGCCGCCTCGTGCGTCAGCTGCACCAGCGCAACCTCCAGCAGCAGCCGCGGGTCGGGGGCGTGGCGCATTTCCACCAACATCTCGCCCAACCGCTCCATCGCCCGCACCGCCGCGGCCGCGCCCATCCGCTGAGCGAGTGCCGACACCTCCTCGGCACGCTGCACCGGCAGCTGCACCAGCTCGGGTGCCATGAGCGAGAGGAAGCAGTCGCGCAGATGGCGGACGATGTCGTCGGTGAGCGTGCGCGGGTCGCGACCCTGCTGAACGGCCAACGCGACAACCGCCAGCGCACGGCCGGCGTCGTGCTCGATGAACGCCTCGATGAACTCGTCGAGGGGTGTGATGTCCAGCGGCTCGCCGCCACCGGACGCCACCAGCTCGAGCGCAGACACGGTGTCGCGGGCGGACCCACCACCTTGGCGAAGCACGGATTGAATTGCGTCGGTGCTGAGTTCGATTCCCGCGTCGCCGGCCAGCCAGCGAATGTGATCCTCCATCACGTCCATCGCCAGCAGATGGAACTGGAGATGCTGTGTTCGGCTGCGAATGGTCTCGCTGACCTTCTGCGGGTCGGTGGTGGCGAGTACGAACACCACGTGGGGCGGCGGCTCCTCCAGGATCTTCAGCAGCGCGGCCTCGGCACCCTTGGTGAGCATGTGCACTTCGTCGAGGATGTAGACGCGATGGCGGCCGGGCGTTCCCAGGGACGCCTTGTCGATGATGTCGCGGATGGCCTCGACACCGTTGTTGCTGGCGGCATCGAGCTCGTGCACATCAAAGCTGGTGCCCTTCTCGACAGCGATGCAGGAGGCACACTCGCAGCACGGCTCGCCGTCTTGCGGGTTCTCGCAGTTGAGCACCTTGGCGAGAATGCGCGCGGAGGAGGTCTTCCCAGTGCCTCGAGGCCCGGAGAAGAGGTACGCCTGGCCTTCGCGGTGGTTGATGACCGCGTTGCGCAACGAACGGACGACATGCTCCTGCCCCTTCACTTCACTGAAGCGTCGTGGGCGGTAGCGGCGGTAGAGCGACTGCGTGGCCATCGCTGCGACTCTACCCAGGGGGTGCGGCACCGAGGGGCCGAGGTAGGCAGAGCAATTGGACGGCATGCGAGGTGGACCCCTTTGTCGGCCGCTGGTGGCTAGCTTTGTTGCACTTCCATGAACACCTTCCCGCAGTCCGCCCGTCCAGCCCTTGGCTGGTTGCGCACCACCTTCACGAGTGGCACCATCAACGCCCGAATCAACGGCAAGCGCATCGGCTTGGCCGTTGGGTTGATCGTTGCATTGGTCGGTTCGTTCTGGACGCCCACGGCGATGGCTGCCGACAACACACTTGTCAGTTCTGTCCCGGCCGCGGGCGCGACCATCGAGTCGTCACCGGCCTCGATTGTCTTGACTTTCGCGCAGCAACTGGGGCCGACCAACACGATGACGATGACGTGCGGCGGCGCGATCGTGTCGTTGGGGACGCCACTGGTACTTGCCCCCGACAGCCTTCAGCTGTCGGCGTCGCTCATCTCGGCGGCGCCGAAGGGCGAGTGCACCGTTGCGTGGGTGATCACCGACATCAACCTGCAGCCGGCGGGCTCCAGCAGTCTGAAGTTCACTGTCGCCAACGACCCGGTCGTCACGGTCGCCCCCGAGACCACCACCACTCTCCTCGGCGACACCGTCCCGCCGACCAGCGTGGCCACCACCACCACACCCACCACGGGCGGTGGCACCACCGATACGACCACCGACTCATCCAGCAGTAGCGGGCCGCTCGGCCTCTTCCGACTGCTCAGCAACCTCGGCCTGGCGGTGCTGTTCGGCTCGCTCGTGCTGATCGCCATCGCATGGCCGGAGGGCGTGGAGTACATCCTCACCGTTCGCTTCCTGCGCACCACCTGGATCTTCACCATGGTGTCCACCTACCTTTTCGCCGGCGCGCTCGCCGCCAGCCAAACGGGTGCCGGCATTGGCAGCGCTCTGGTACCCACCGGTTGGGGTGACCTGGTGGACACCACGCCCGGCAAGGCGGCGCTGATCCGGCTGGTGTTCGTAGCGGCCAGCGCGTACGCGGTCATGCGGCCCGAACGCGTCATCGACCCCAGCAGCCAACTGCCGGCGCTGGTACCCCCCGGCATCGCGGTGGTCACGATGGCCTTCAGCCGCGCCGAGTACGGCCTGTTGGAGAACGCCGTCGGCGCCGCGCACGTGCTGGCGATGTCGGTGTGGTTGGGCGGTCTGATCCTGCTCACCCGCGTGGTGCTCGCCGGGCCAGGTGAGGAAGACCTGGTGCACGCGGTTCGCGGCTTCGCCCGTATTGCCTCGCCCGCGTTATGGGTCACCGTCGTCACCGGCGCAGTTCAGCTGTTCCAGCTGGATCGGGGCGCGCTCAACACCAGCCATGGCCTGGTGGTCATCGTGAAAACGCTGGCCGTTTCAGTGATGGTGTTCGTCGGTGTGGCTGCACGTCAGTTCATCAGTCAACGCGTGTCGCGAGTCGACGCCATGACCGCGCCACTGGCCACTCGCCTGCGACGAGCGCTGGGCATCGAGGCACTCATCGGCGTGCTCATACTCGCGCTCACCGCGTGGCTACTTGCACTCACGCCGCCAGGGTTGAGCGCCAGTGGCGGCAGTTCACTGCAGCTCGGCGCGGTACATCGCTTCGTCAGCACCACCGGCACCGTCGAGATCGATGTGCAGTTCAGCGAACGCGTCGGCGTCAACGACGTTCGTATCCGGGTCAACACGCCCGAGGCTGGGCTCACCGGGCTGACCGTCGATTTCATTCCGCCGGTCAACTCGTTCGTCAACGGCATGACCATCAACCAGATCCCACTCGCCGGCACCGGCACCGCCGAGCTGGAGAAGAGCGATGGCTTCACGCTCAACGCCACCGGTACCTGGACAGTGATCGTCAGTGCCAACGGAGCCGTCGTCGCCGAACAGGACGTCTTCGTCGGCGGCGAGGAAGCCGCCACCACAACGACCGCTGGCGCGTAGACCACCGCCTCAGGTGCCGCTGACGACCCTTGCGAAGGGGACGGGGGTGGCTACTTCCAACTGGTCGTATGTGCACGACGCTGTCTCGCGGTCGGTGCGCCAACGGAGGAACTGCGAGCCGTGGCGGAAGCGGCCTTCTTGGAGCTGACCGAACGTCACCTCCGCGACCAACTCGATGCGCAGCGGCACCCAGGTCAGGTCCTTGCCCGCGTTCCATCGGCTGCCAGCGCCGGGCAACCGTTGGCCTGGGTCGGTGGCGGCCTGCTGCCACTCGGCCCACTCGCGCCACGGATGTGCGGCGGTGGCGTCGTGCGTCAACGGCTCGAGTTCGGCCAGCAACTCCGTGCGGCGCTTCGCCGTGAACGAGGCCGCCACGCCCACATGGTGCAGCTTGCCCTCGGCATCGAACAGGCCCAGCAGCAACGAGCCGACGCCCTTGCCATCCTTGTGTACGCGATAACCGGCGACCACACAATCGGCGGTACGACGATGCTTCACCTTCACCAGCGTGCGCTTGTCGGGCGTGTACGGGTCGGTGATGCGCTTCGCGATCACTCCATCCAAACCCGCCCCTTCGAATTCGGTGAACCACCGCTGCGCTACCTGCGCGTCGGTGGTTGAAGGACACAGGTAGATCGGCGCACTGACTCCTGCGAACGCTTCGACGAGCAACGCGTGGCGAACACTCAGCGGCTCGTTCATCAGGTCGCGATCGCCGAGCGCGAGCAGATCGAACGCAACAAACGAGGCCGGCGTCTCCGCTGCCAAGCGGCGCACGCGCGACTCGGCAGGGTGAATCCGTTGCAGTAGGGCGTCGAAGTCCAGCCCGCCATCGTCGGCGGCCGGCAGCACGATCTCGCCATCGACGATGCACTGCTGAGGAAGCTCGGCCAGCAGCGGCGCAAGCAGCTCGGGGAAGTAACGCGTGAACGGTCGCTCGTTGCGACTGGCCAGCTCGAGGCTGTCGCCGTCACGAAACACGATGCAGCGAAAGCCGTCCCACTTCGGCTCGTAGAGCCAACCCTGCCCCTCGGGAATGCCATCGGCCAGTTTGGCCAACATCGGCGCAATCGGCGGCGCGATCATGAAGGGCCACCCAATGCGTGGCGGAGTTCCGTTCTGCTGCGTACCCCGAGCTTGTCGTACACATGCTGTAGGTGGTTGCTCACCGTGCGACGCGACACCACGAGATGATCGGCGATCTCGCGACTCGTCATTCCACTCGACGCCATGAAGGCCACCTCGCGTTCACGTTCGGTCAACGGCTCGACCGTGTCGGGTGCCGCGATCAGGCCGGGGCTCAGCGCCCCCTCGCAGAGAGCGACCAGGCGTTCGGCACGCAGCGTCATTCCCGTGGCCACCCGTTGCACGCCGGCCGCGCGCGCGATCTCTGCAGCAGCAACGCAGGCCTCACTGGCGAGGAGGTTGGCGCCGATCGTCTCGAACTGATCGGCCGCCGCAACCATCTCGTCCAAGCTGCCTGCGACGATCGCCCGCACGTGAGCAACTCGCGCTTTCACGAATGCGGATTCCGCGCCCTCGGCGCACTTCGAAATCTTCTCGACGACATCCTTGGCGCCACCCAGGCGGGCAACCTCGTGCAGCATCCATACTGCACTCGTGATGTGACCTGTCTCCATCGCATCGACGGCGCCGGCTGTCAGCGCTGCCCTGGCCTCTGTGAGGTTGCCGTTGGCAACCGCAAGCCAAGCGTCTGCGAGCGCCCGCTCCGGAGCCATGAAACCGAATAGGGTCATCTGGTCGATCTCTGCCCATGACTCGCCGGCAGCCACCGGGTTGCCTGCCAGCGCGTTGGTGATGGCGCAGCCGATCAGCGCTCTCCGGACCGGTCCGGACAACCCCAGGTGGAAGCCCAGCGCCCGTGCCCCGCTGAACCACGACAACGAAGTCACCACCGCGCCACGGCAAAGGTACGCGCGGCCGATCAGCAGCGAGATCCAGAACTGATTCAGCGGGCGCGAAGCGTTGACGGCTCGCTCGTAACCTTCGTCGGCCAACTGCACGGCAAGCGCAAGGTCGCCGGCCTCGATGTGAGCGAACACACGCGCAACCAGGAACGCGCCGTTGGCCGGACCGACGACACCGCCGACGCGCAGCATCATGGCATCAGCGCGGTCCATCGCAGCCAGGGCACGAGTGGTATCCCCAGCTACTGCAAGGGACTGGGCGTACGACACCGCCGTGCTGAGCTGAGTGTGTTGGCCGCCGGCCCCGGCAGCATTCTCCAACTCTGCGCGCGCTTCGCCGGGCCGGCCGGCGTTGACGAGAATCGCGGCGTACTCAGCACTCAACCGATCGAGGTCGCCGGGCGTCATCGCCGGATCTGCACGCATCACTTCCATCGTCCGCAGGGCGCCCACCGAATCGCCAAGACCCCACAGCATGATGGTGGCCCGAATCACCGCCAGCTCAACCCGAACGCTGGAGGTTGCGGGCAACGCGCTCGCCAGATCGAGCACCTCCAATGCTTCACTCCATTGCCCTCTGCGGTACAGCGCGTCTGCGATCAGCGAGCCGACCTCTGCACTGGGGCCTTCCTCGAAGAGCGGCCGAGCAAGGCGCAGTACGCTGACCGAGTCCTGCAGCGATGCCGCCAGCTGCGCTCCGCGCAACAGGCTGTCGAGGTCGGCGGGGAGACCCGAGTCAAGGCGCCAGATTGCGCGCTGCAACGCATCGCTGCCCGTAAGCGGCGTGTTCTCGTCGATCCATTGGATGTGGTTGCGCAGGATCAGACGAGCACGCAGGGACGGCAGCGCCATTCGAATCGCTTCGCCGTGCAGCAGATGGCGTAGCGCAGCGCACTCACGATCAGACCGGACCA
Source organism: Acidimicrobiales bacterium (assembly GCA_038328705.1). Lineage (GTDB taxonomy): Bacteria > Actinomycetota > Acidimicrobiia > Acidimicrobiales > Ilumatobacteraceae > UBA668. The sequence goes on from JBBQMG010000038.1 coordinate 16,824, forward strand.
TGATCTCGATCAACCCACGCGACTCGAGGTCCGCCAATGCTGCCAACCCGACGAGTCCCTCGAGTTCCTGAATGTCGGCGACATCGCAGAGAGCAAGAAGTTCGAGCACGACGCGCACGTCGGGCTCGACACTCAGTCGGCTCTCGATGACCTCACGAAGTCGAAACGAGCCGGACAGTTCGCCGCGTAAACGCCACACGCCATCCACCCTCGCCAGGCTTCCAGCGTCCAGCGCGCTTCGCATCAACTCGCGCAGGAAGAGTGGGTTGCCCATACTGCGATCGCGAAGAGTGACCAGGACGGCCCCGTCCATCGGGCCCCCGAGGTACGAGTGCAAGAGCGAATCGATGTCGTCTTCGGACAATGCCGGTAGGTCGATGAGCAACGACCGATCGCTGAACACGGAATCGCGCAACGGTCCCGGTAGCGCCGCGTCGGCGCGGGCGGCTGCTACGACGTCGATCTCGCCCGAGCCGAAGAGGGAGGCCAACACACCGGCGGTTGCGAGATCGAGCGACGATGCATCGTCGATGACGATCAGCGCACGACGGCCGTCGCGTGCTGCGAGCACGTCGCGCAGCGCCCCGATCAGGCCGAGGGGGTCCGACGCTTCGCGTGCACCTGGCGGCAGCAGATGCGCCACCGCTCCAAAGGGCACCGACACGGAGGCCGAAGTGGTGAGCACACGGTGCACCAACTGGCCTTTCGAGCTGGCCGCACTGGCAATCTCATCGAGAACACGGGACTTGCCCCCGCCCAACGGCGCACGCACAAGTACGGCCGTTGGCCGCGCAACACGGCCGCCGGCCAACGTCGTCACCACACGAGCAATGACCGACGCCCGACCGACACACGGCCATAGCGGAGAAGAGTGGCCCGCTGGCGAACTGGAAGGCGTGCGCTGGTCGATGCTTGTCAGTATGGCCCAGCGGACAGCGCACGCCTGTGGCAGTCAGCTGACCCGGCGAGTGAAACGCAGCAGCAAGATGCCGACACCGAGCAGGCCGAATGCCAGTACACCGGTCGATGGACTGGAAGAGCCGGTCGCGGGCAACGCGGTCGGGGCGAACTGCCCAACCGCGGTCGTGGTCGGTGCCGGGATGGTCGTTGCTGGGATGGTCGTTGCTGGGATGGTCGACTCGGGAATCGTCGTGACGACGGTCGTGGTCACCTCCGGCACACAGTCGGGGGTGATCGCGAAGTTGAAGTCGATGGCCGGGTTGCCGTCGCTGCTGGTGATGTGGACCGTTCCCGGCACACTCTCGAAGAACTCCCAGTCGTATGTCTCCGAAATGTTGGCGTCGATGTTGACTCCAAAACCCTCGTACAGGTACTTCCCGCCAGCCGAGTTGAGAACGAAGTGAGCTGTGTCGAGCCCGCCTGGGTTTGACAGGGTGGCGTGCAGGTGGAACACGTCGCCCTCGCAGCCAGAAGTGGCCGTGAGGACCGCGTTGGGCGGAAACTCATTGGTGGCAAAGGCAGGAGCGCCGACGGACAAGGTGGTCAGGAGGGTCGCGCCAGCTGCGAAGAAGAAGCGAATTGGTGTGATACGTACTGATGTCATGGATGCAGCATCTGCGCCGCCAGCCAAATCTCCATGAGCACCTGCCTACTCATTCGAAACCTCGAGCAGCGGTGACACCACTGAGTACACCCATGCCGACAGTCGCGTGTGACCCGGCCGGGCCTGGCCCGTTAGGGTTTCTCGACGTGACCCTTGATCAAAATGCTGCCGACCCGATGGCCGACAAGCTCCGCGACCTGCATGAACGACGTGAACAGGCCTTCAATGCCGGCTCGCCACGATCGGTCGAGCGCCAGCACGAGAAGGGCAAGCTGCTCGCCCGCGAGCGAATCGACGTGCTGCTGGACCCGGGCAGCTTCCAAGAGCTCGACCTACTGGCCCGCCACCGGGCACAATCCAGCGGTCTCGACGAACGGCCCTACACCGACGGTGTGATCACGGGTTGGGGCACCATCGATGGCCGTAAGGTGTTCATCTTCAGCCAGGACTTCACCGTCTTCGGCGGCGCCCTCGGCGAGGTCTTCGCCGAGAAGATCCACAAGATGATGGACCTCGCGCTGAAGGTTGGGGCGCCGGTCATCGGTCTCAACGACGGCGCTGGCGCCCGTATTCAAGAGGGTGTGGTCAGCCTGGCCAGCTATGGCGGCATCTTCCACCGCAACGTGCAGGCCAGCGGCGTCATCCCGCAGATCTCTGTCATCCTCGGCCCGTGTGCCGGCGGCGCGGTCTACAGCCCGGCAATGACCGACTTCATCTTCATGGTGCGCGAGACCAGCCACATGTTCATCACCGGCCCCGACGTGGTCAAGACCGTCACTGGTGAGGACGTCACCCTCGAAGAACTCGGCGGCGCGATGAGCCACGCCAGCAAGAGCGGCGTCGCCACGTTCGTCAGCCCCGACGAGCGGGCGTGCCTGGAAGACGTGCGTTTCCTGATGAGCTTCCTGCCCAGCAACAACCTGGAAGAGCCGCCGTCGGTCGACACCGGCGACGACCCGGACCGGCTGTGCGAAATGCTGCGCACGATCCTTCCGCCTTCGCCGAACCAGCCCTACGACATGAAGAAGGTCATCAAGGAGGTCGTCGACGACGGCGAGTTCTTCGAATACTTCCCGCACTGGGCGCGCAGCATCGTGTGCGGCTTCAGTCGCGTCGATGGTCACCCCGTTGGCATCGTCGGCAACCAGCCCTTGATGTTGGCCGGCGTGCTCGACATCGAGTCGTCGGAGAAGGCTGCGCGCTTCGTGCGCACCTGCGATGCGTTCAACATTCCTCTGCTCACCTTCGTCGACGTGCCCGGCTTCCTTCCCGGTGTCGACCAGGAGTACGGCGGCATCATTCGCCATGGCGCCAAGCTGCTCTATGCGTATTGCGAAGCAACGGTGCCGCGCATCCAGATCATCACTCGCAAGGCGTACGGCGGCGCCTACGTGGTTATGAACAGCAAGTCCATCGGCGCCGATCTCGCCTACGCCTGGCCCACCGCCGAGCTGGCCGTGATGGGTCCACAGGGCGCAGTCGAAATCGTCTACCGACGCGAGCTGCAGCAGGCGGCAGACCCGGTGGCGCGCCGCTCCGAGCTGGTGGCCGAGTACACCGAGAAGTACGCCAACCCGTACAACGCAGCCGAGCGCGGCTACATCGACGACGTCATCGATCCAGCCGAGACCCGCCAGAAGATCGTCGCTGGTCTGCGCATGTTGCGCACCAAGCGCGAAGAGTTGCCGCGACGCAAGCACGGCAACGTGCCGCTGTGAGCACCGAGATCTCTCCAGCGCCGACGGCCGAGGAAGCGGCGGCCATCGTCGCGGCGATGGATGCACTGTGGCCGCGACCCGTCGTCACCGCCGCCTCGCAGAATCCGCTGCGGAATCCGACATGGCGCTTCAGCAGTCGTTGGTGGTCCAAACCAATGCCGGCACGCCGCGACCGCCCGTTCCGCTAGCGAGAGTGCTCGGCCTGGCGCGCCGACCTTGCTACTGTCCCGGTCCATGAGCTCGATGCCACCGCCTCCCCCGCCGCCCTCCTTCGGGGGTCCGCCGCCCCCGGGCTACCAGCCGTACCAGCAGGTGCAGCAGACCCCTCAGTTCGCCAGCTGGGGCACGCGAGTGGGCGGCCACATCATCAATGGCCTCGTGGCCATTGTCTTCTATCTGCCTGCGGTCATCGCCTTCCTCGCTGGGCCGAAGGAGCGTACGGATTGCACCATCAACGGTGAGCCCGGAACGTGCACCCTTCCGACCGGCCCCGGTTGGGCGATCATTGCGGTATTGGGCGTCGTCGGCATTGTCGCCTACTTCGTGATGTATTCGCGAATGGTCGCCAACACCGGCCAGGCATGGGGTCACAAGGCCGTCGGCGTGCGCATCGTCGATGCGACCACCGGTGGCAACATCGGCGCCGGCAAGGCATTCTTCCGTCTCCTGATCGGCCACTGGATCGATGGCCTCGTCTGTTACCTCGGCTACTTGTGGCCCCTCTGGGACGCCAAGAAGCAGACCTTCGCCGACAAGATCTTCAGCACCTACTCGATCAAGGTCTGAACGACTCGGCTACGGCCTGACCAGGCTGTGCTCGGACATCGGCATTGTCGTGGCCAAGCCCGTGAGGTCGGCATCGACCGCAACGCAACCCGCTCCTTGCGGACGGCCATGTCGAACCGCTTCCATCGCACGGCGCACACCGGCCGGCCCATCGATCACCGCTCCGTCGGCTTGCGCGACACCGACAACGGCGGGCAACGTGAGATGTACAGCGCCCCACTCGACACCGATCGCCAACGAGCACTGCAGTGCAAGCGCAATCTCGCGACCACGCGCGGAACCGGCTGAGCGGAGAAAGCACGCCAATTGGTCGTGCGCCAACCTGGCCATCACCGCGTTCTCGCCGATCTCGGCGCGCAACCGGAATGCAATCGTCGCCATCGTGACATCCACCGACTCCTGGCCGTACGCGTCGCGGAGCTCGTGCAGACCGAGCGCCTCCACGACGAGCACGGTGCCACTGCGATCACGAAGCCCACCCTGTGACAATTCGTGCAGAAAGGCCGTGCGGTACAGCATGTCGGTGGTCGGGTCGTGGGAAGCGAACCACAGCGACTGCTGATGCGCGCGTTCGAGTTCTTTGACTCCAGCGATCTGCCGCGCTACGGCCGCGCCAACAGCCACCAGCACCCAGACTGCGACGGGGCTGACCGCGATCTGACGGTCGGTGAAGATCAGGATCAGAACGAGGACATACGGCGGCACGAGTGACGAGACCGCCACCATTTGCGCCAGCCGACGCGAAGAGGTGGCGCCAGTGGGCGCCGGTGGCGGCGAAGGCAGCAGGCTCCACACCGATGCGAGGGCGAGGGCGCTGAGCCCCACCAGATACGCAAGGTCGGTCACGGGGTACTGGCCGTACGGGTTGCCGAGGTAGAGCACCAACAGCGCAATGTCGGCAACTGCCGCAAGCAGCGTTCCGCTCAGCAGCAATGCTCCCACCTGGCGGCGGGCGACGCGGCTGTACACCAGCCGAACCGTCAGCATCACTGCCGCGATGTCGCCCGCTGGGTACAGCGCGCTGAATGCTCGATCGAGCTTGGAGAGCGACCCGTCGCCCGTCACCTGCTCGACAACTGTCAACCACAGCACCGCATACAGCGAGAGGAACAGCAACACGCCATCGATCGCGTTGGTGACGCGACGCACACGCAGATGAGGGTCGCAGAGCTCGGCCAACCCGAGCAACAGGGGCAGGTAGCCGAGGGCGTAACACAGCGGCACCACCATCGTCGGAATCACGTGCACGCCGACGTCCTCGCGCATCGTCAGCAGGAAGCCACCCAGTGCCCACAGCGCAACGCCGGCGCCGATGAGATGCCAGGCACGACCCTGATGTGGGTGCTCCTTGGCAACGAGAAGGATCACCAGCGACGCGACACAGAGCGCGACGACATAGGCAACGGTGCCTCGCGGAGCCGACGCGAACGAGCCGACTGCGCTGAGGACGCCCATCACGACGAACACGACGACCACACTGACGCGGACGCGGTCCTGCAGCATCGTGTCAGCAGGTCTCTCCGATTTGTCAACCGCCGTCACGCTGGGTGAATGTACCACCACTCTGTTCACAACAGTGATCTGAGTGAATGGCAACCGCCGTATTGCGCTACCTCACCGGGTCGCGCAGCACAATGGCAGCAGCCACCGAGGCGTCGGCGATGGCCTGCGACTTCGCCGCATTCAAATTCACCTGACCACCGATGACCATGCCCAGCACCACCATTTCGCGAGCGAGCTCGGCCACGACCACGTCGCGCACTGTGCATGCCTCGGTGATGCCCAATCGTTCCATCGGCCACCATGGCCGAGACAACCGACGACCAACCAAGTATCAGTGTGTGGCCGGATAGTTCAAACGCACCGTCACCGCGACGCAGCGACTCCAGACGACCGTTGAGCCCGGTGGTGATGACCCCGATCAGCGCACTGACGATGAACAGGCCACCGAGGGTTGCCGTCAGGCTGACGCCACGAAGGCCCCAGCCAGTGTCACCACCCATCGTGCCCGGGTCGAGTGTGCGCATCAACGACGACCAGCCGGCTTCGAGGAAGCTGAGGTTCTGATCGCCGGGGCTATTGCCATTCCTGATGCCGCCGATGATCACAATGATCACGCAGAGCAGAATGTTTCCGAGCGTGACCACTGCAAGGAGAGCAACCAGAGGGCCGGCGCCGCGCGACATCAAGCGGTCGAAACCAAATTGCAAGCGACGACGTACTGAGGGACGAGCGGTTGAGCTGCTCACTCGCGACGCCACACGCCCAGATTCGAACGACATATCGCCCCTATCACCAACTTGAGGGCTGGAACCGTAACAGTCGCCCCGACCATTGGAACGATGACGCACTACGGTGGCTGCGTGGACATCACGACCGTCGCCGACGACCTCATCGTGCTGCACGACGGAGTCACCGTCGCTCGCTACGAACACCTGGACCCGGACACCACCTACACGTTCATGGGCCAACAGATCACCACCCTGTCCCGACCCGAAGGCGAACTGCTGTGTCGCTTCGCCACTGTCAACGACGTGCACTTCGGCGAGATCGAAGCTGGTCGCATTGACGATCACATCGAAGGGCCCATCCAGCGCGCGGCCCCTGGTAAGCCGCCCTACCCGGAGACGATGAACCACGGCGCGGCTGACGAGATCGCGACGATTGGCGCGGCGGCCGTGATCGTGAAAGGCGACCTGTCGCAGGACGGCCGACCGGAAGAGTGGGCCGCCTTCGAAGCGTGCTATCGCAACCGTTTCGCCGAGCGTCTGCACGTGGTGCGTGGTAACCACGACGCGTACAAGGGGCAGACCGAGTACGCCGGCGACCAGTGGATCGCGCTGCCCGGTGTGGCGATCGCGCTGCTCGACACGGTGATTCCGTTGCAGACCACGGGCAACCTGCTGGCACCGCAACTCGAGTGGCTGGAGACACACGCTGCAGCGGCCGACACGCCCGTCATCGTGATGGGTCACCATCAGCAGTGGATGGCAGGGCCCGGCGCGCGAGCAGGCAACGAGCATCGCAGCGAGGGCTACTTCGGAATGCATCCCGACGCCAGCGACGCGCTCGCTGACGTGATCGTCCGCAACGCGCGGATCGTCGCCTATACCGCTGGCCACACGCACCGCCACCGTGTGCGGCACATGCCGTGCGGCGTGCCCAGCATCGAGATCGGCTGCGTGAAGGACTTCCCCGGTACGTGGGCCGAATACCGCGTGTACGAGGGTGGCATCACGCAGGTGGTGCACCGCGTCTCCACTCGAGAGGCTCTGAGCTGGAGCGAGCGCTGTCGGCACCTCTATCGCGATTTCGGTGTGGACTACGAGACATACGCGCTGGGCGCGTTGGAGGAAAGATGTTGCAACATCCCGCTGCGGTGAGGGCCGCATTCGAGGAAGGCGCAGCCACCCTCCTGCGGGCCTTACGCGCCATCTCCCCCGAGTACTGGGACCGGCCGGGAGCGCTCGGTGAGTGGACTACTCGCGAACTGACTGCCCACGCGCTGCGAGCTTTCGTCACGGTGGAGGGTTACCTTTCGGCCGCACCGGCGACCGATCGCGTCTTGGCGGATGCCGCCGAGTACTACGCGACTGCGCTCAGTGACCCGACCGCCCACCAGGGCGTTGCGGTGCGCGGTCGCCAGGCCGGACGGCAATTGATCGACCCGGTCGGCGAAGCGGAAGCCACGATCGAACGAGTGCTCGCGCAGATCGCCGCGACCGCCGATGACGAGCCGGTCAACACCTTCGCCGGTCAGATCACGCTCATCGAATACCTCGCCACCCGCGTGGTCGAGTTGGGCGTGCATACACTCGACATTCAGCGCGCGACAGGTCAATTCGCCGAGCTACACAGCGACACCTCCACAGTGGTGCTCGCCGTGCTGATACAACTCACCGCTCCTGTGCCAGTCATCCTCGCGCTCACCGGACGCGCCGCACTGCCCGACGGCTTCAACGCCCTTGGCTGAGATTCCAGCCGGCAGGGGCCCGCTGGCCGACCTGCGCGTGATCGATCTGTCAACGGTGATCGCAGGCCCGAACTGCGCCCGCTACCTCGCCGACTTCGGGGCCGATGTCATCAAGGTCGAACGACCCGACGGCGGCGACAGTTTGCGCAACATGGCGTGGCGCGACCCACGTGATGGCGAGGGCCTGTGGTGGAAATTGGTCAATCGCAACAAACGGACGATTGCGCTCGACCTGAAAGATGCCGACGACCTCGCTGTGCTGCGCTCGCTGATCGTGGGTGCGAACGTGCTGGTGGAGAACTTCCGTCCGGGCACCCTGGAGCGGCTGGACCTTGGCCCCGACGAGCTGCTGGCACTCAATCCTTCGCTGGTCATCACCCGCGTCACCGGCTTCGGGCAGACCGGGCCGTACGCAAGCCGACCGGGCTTCGCGACCATTGCTGAAGTGATGAGCGGGCTCTCCGCAATCAGTGGCCTGCCCGGTGGCCAGCCGCTACTGCCGCCGATTGCACTCACCGACGAGGTCACTGGCCTGGCGGCAGCGTTTGCGACCATGGTTGCGCTCCACAGCGACGTCGGCCAGGTGGTGGACGTGTCGCTGCTGGAGAGCCTGTTCCAGCTGATGGGCCCACTGATCAGTCTCTATCGACTCACCGGACAAGAGCAGGAACGACTCGGCGCGGGCCTTCCGTACAGCGTGCCGCGCGGTACCTATCAGTGCAGCGACGGCAAGTGGGTGGGGCTCAGTACATCGAGCGATTCCGTCGCGGCTCGAGTGCTGCGCGTCTTGGGCGTGGAGGGCGACGAGCACTTCACCACCTTCGCCGGGCGGATGGAACATCGCCTTGCATTGGAAACGGTGATGTGCGAGTGGTGCGCGCTGCACCCGCAAGTGGAAGTGCTGCGAGCCTTCACCGACGCCGAGGCGGCGATCGGCCCCGTGATGACCATGGCCGACATCAGCATCGACCCTCACTACGCGGCGCGCGACGCCATCGTGGACGTCGACGGCACACCGATGCAAGGTCTGCTGGCCAAGCTGAGCGCCACCCCCGGCGCCCTGCGATGGCAGGGCAGGGCAATGAACAGCGACGACCAACAGATACGAGAGCAGGGCTGGCAGTGAAGGCGTACATCGCAGGACCGTTGTTCGACGAGGGCGAGCGTTGGTGGATCGAGAAGGTCGAGCGGTTGGTGGCCGACGCCGGCTTCGAGACCTTCCTGCCCCACCGCGACAATCCTCCGAAGGACAAGTTCAACGTGCGCGCCATCTTCGAGAACGACAAGCGGGGCATCGACGAATGCGATGTCGTGGTGGCCAACCTCAACGGCATCACCACCGACGACGGCACCGCCTGGGAGCTGGGCTACGCGTACGCAACCGGCAAGCACCTCATCGGAATGCACACCGACTGGCGGATGCGCTTCCCCGACGAAGTCGTCAATCTGATGATCGAGTGCTCGTTGCACGAGCTGGTGCACTCGCTCGACGACCTACAAGAAGCCCTCAGGCGCGTAGGCCAATCGGGCAGCTGACGCCGGTGCCACCGATGCCGCAATAGCCATTGGGGTTCTTGGCCAGGTACTGCTGGTGGTACGGCTCGGCGTAATAGAAGGTGGTGAGCGGCGCAATTTCGGTGGTGATCTCACCGAAGCCAGCCGCGGCCAACTGCTGCTGATACATCGCGGCGCTGGCTTCGACGGCCGCCAGTTGTGCCGCATCCGTCGTGTACACGGCGCTGCGGTACTGGGTACCGGTGTCGTTGCCCTGACGCATGCCCTGGGTGGGGTTGTGGCTCTCCCAGAACACCTTCAGTAGTTGCTCGAAGCTGACCTTGGCAGGGTCGAACGCGACCAACACGACTTCGGCGTGGCCGGTGCGCCCGCTGCACGCCTCCTCGTAGGTGGCGTTGGGGGTGAAGCCGCCGGCGTAGCCAACAGCGGTGGAGTACACGCCATCGGTCTGCCAGAACTTGCGCTCCGCACCCCAGAAGCAGCCCATGCCGAAGACGGCGGTCTGCGTGCCCTCGGGCCACGGCCCGGAAAGGGGGGAACCGAGTACGAAGTGGGCCTCGGGGATGGGCATGGTCTGGTCGGTGCGCCCGGCAAGGGCTGCGTCGGCGGTGACCATCTCGGACTTGTGTCGAAAGATCATGTCCCCAGGCTACGAGCACACTGCGAAACGTGCCAGAGCCAGCCGATGAACGAACGCGAAACTCGGCGGGCCGACTTCGGGTTCTGGTCGGTGTGGATCCACACTGAATGTCGATCCGCGCCGACCAGAATGTTCAGATGAACCCTGCCGTCACGATTCGATCGTTCACCGCCGACCACACCGACGCAGTGCTGGCACTCAACAACGCCAACATCCCCGAGCTCAACGAACTTGACGCTGCCGAGGTGGAGCGGTTGGCGGCCTTGGCGGAGGTGGCACTCGTTGCCGAGGTGGACGGTTCGTTCGCCGGGTTCTGCTGGGTGATCGGGCCGGGCCAGCCGTACGCCAGCCTCAACTACGGATGGTTCGGCCGCCAGTACGACCAGTTCGTGTACCTCGATCGCATTGCGGTGCACCCAGACTTCCGTCGGTACGGCATCGGCCGTGGCTTCTACGAGACCATCGTGCAGCAGTTCAC
>JBBQMG010000039.1:0-26554 GCA_038328705.1 Acidimicrobiales bacterium
GAAGGAGGCCCTCAGCTTCATGACCAGCTCGCTGCCGGACCGCATGAAAATCTCGGTCCCCGATCTCCCACGCATGAAGGCGCTGGGCGAGCGAATCACGATGATCACGGCCTACGACGCCACGTTTGCGCGGCTCGTCGATCTGGCCGGTGTCGACATCATTCTCGTCGGCGACAGCGTGGGTATGGTGGTGCAGGGCACCGCCAACACCATCCCTGTCGAGCTCGATGAGATGGCCTACCACGTGCGGCTCGTCGCCCGCTCGCAGCCCAAGGCGCTGATCGTTGGCGACCTTCCGTTCGGCAGCTACCAGGTCAGCCCGCAGCAGGCTGTGGAGAGCAGCATCCGCCTGATGAAGGAAGGCGCCGAGTGCGTCAAGTTGGAAGGCGGGGTGGTCATGGCAGAGACCATTCAGGCCATCACTCGCGTCGACATCCCAGTGGTCGGGCACATCGGCCTCACGCCGCAGAGCTACCACCGCATGGGTGGCCACAAGGTGCAGGGCAAGATCAGCGGCTTCGAGGCCGGCGGCCGCGAGCGGCTGCTGGAAGATGCTCACGCGGTGGAGCAGGCTGGCGCGTGTGCCGTGGTGGTGGAGGGCATTCCCAGAGACCTCGCCAAGGAGATCACACAGAAGCTGTCCATCCCCACCATCGGTATCGGCGCCGGCCCAGACTGCGATGGTCAGGTGTTGGTGTTGCACGACGTGCTCGGCCTCAGTGAGCTGAGCCTGAAATTCACCAAGCACTACGCCGATCTGCGCAATGATGCGATTCGGGCAACGGAAGCGTTCATCGGCGAAGTGCGCGACGGCACGTGGCCCGACGACGCACACAGCTTCCACTGACATTCGCCATGTCTGAACCAGCGCTGTTCGACGAGCCTGCGTCGGTGAGCGCGTGGAGCGACGCGCATCGCATCGCCGGACGCCGGGTCGTGTTGGTGCCCACGATGGGCGCACTGCACCAGGGGCACCTGGCGCTGATCGCCGAGGCGCGGCGACATGCAGAGATCGTGGTCGTCAGTATCTTCGTCAACCCGTTGCAATTCCATCGCAGTGATGACTTCGAGGCATACCCGCGCCCGATTGACGACGACCTGAGGCGCTGCGCCGAGCACGATGTCGATGCGGTTTACGCGCCGCGCGCCTCCGCGATGTATCCGCCTGACTTCGAAACCCACGTGCGTCCGGGACCGCTGGCCGACGTACTGGAGGGTGCGCGACGGCCCGGCCACTTCAGCGGCGTCACCACCGTCGTGGCCAAGCTGTTCGGCGCCACTCGGCCGCACGTCGCCGTGTTCGGCCAGAAGGACTTCCAGCAGCTGGCCATCATTCGGCGCATGACGATCGACCTCGACATGGGCATCGAGATAGTCGGCATGCCGACCGTTCGCGAGAAGGACGGACTGGCGATGTCCAGCCGCAACCGACGCCTCTCCCCTGCCCAGCGCGCCGCCGCCGTGTGCGTCTCGCACGCGCTGCAGGTCGTGGCCGATGCAGCAGGGGGAGGGCTGCTGGACGTGGCGCAGCTCAGCGCACTGGGCCGGTCCATCATCGATCGCGAACCGCTGGCCCGCTTCGAACACCTGGAGATCGTGCACCTGGACACGCTGCAACCGCTGGCCGTTCTTGGTGCCACTGCCATTGCGGTCACGGCGGTGTGGTTCGGCGAGGTGCGGTTGATCGACAACCGAATGCTGAGCACCGCACAGCCTTCCTAAACTGACGGCATGCACGAGCTGTCGAACTTCTCTCTCTGGCACGCAACAATGTCCGCCGAAGAGTGGGGCCCGGGGCGCCCGGCGCTGGGGAGCGACCTGCAGGCCGATGTGGCGATCGTCGGCGCCGGCTACACCGGCTTGTGGACCGCCTACTACCTGCTGCAGCGGGACCCAACTCTGCGGGTGGCTGTGTTGGAGGCGCAGGTGGTCGGCTTCGGTGCCAGCGGCCGCAATGGCGGCTGGTGCTCCGCGCTACTCCCCATGGGGCTGGACGCGATCGCCAAGCAGAGCTCGCGGGCGCAGGCCTTTCGCCTGCAGACGGTCATGCACGAGACAGTCGCCGAAGTTGGGCGCGTCGTCGATACCGAGGGCATCGACTGCCACTTCGCCCACGGCGGCTACCTCAACCTGTCGCGCAACCCGATGCAGCTCCAACGCGAAGCGGACCACATCGACCATCTGCATTCGTACGGGTTCACCGACGATGACTACCGGGTGCTGTCGCAGGCCGAAGCAACCGAGCGGTTGAGCGCTACGAAGGTGCTCGGCGGCGGGTTCACGCCGCACTGCGCAGCGATTCATCCAGCGCGGCTGGCTCGCGGTCTGGCCCGCACCGTCGAGCGCATGGGCGCGACGATCTACGAGCACACGCCGGTCGTGGAGATCACGCCGCGTACCGTGCGCACACATCTCGGCGTCGTGAAGGCCGACGTGGTGGTGCGCGCCACCGAAGCGTTCACACCGTCACTCGCCGGCGAGGGCCGAACCGTGGCCCCGATCTACTCGCTGATGATTGCCACCGAACCGCTGCCCGACGACTTCTGGGCGTCGGTCGGGTTGCACGATCGGGCCACGTTCAACGATGGCCGCCACATGATCATCTACGGGCAGCGCACTGCCGACAATCGGTTCGCCTTCGGCGGCCGCGGCGCGTGGTACCACTGGGGCAGCACCATCAAGCCCGAGTACGACCGCGACGAGCGAGTGCACGGTCTGATCCACGAGACACTGCGCGAGTTGTTCCCCGCCATCGGCGACGCCGCCATCACGCACCGCTGGGGCGGCCCAGTCGGTGCAGCTCGTGACTGGTGGTGCCAGGCATCGTTCGATCCGGCCACCGGCCTTGCCTCGGCGGGCGGCTACGTGGGTGACGGGGTGGGAACCACCAACCTGTCCGGCCGCACGCTGGCCGACCTGATCACCGGCGAGCCAAGTGAGCTGACCACGCTGCCGTGGGTCGGCCACCGTTCGCGCAAGTGGGAGCCGGAGCCGCTGCGGTTCGTCGGTATCAACGCCACCACCGTCTTGCCCGTGGGTGCCGACCGCCACGAGGATCGCAAGGGCAGCTCGTCGAAGTGGCGCGAGGCAATCATGAATCGCCTCCTCGGCCACTAGTGCTCTGACCACGAACGTTCGCGCGTTATGGGGCGCCATTTCTGGACCGTCGGGCACCAAGTCCGCCACCCGAGACGGAATGCACCCATTTGTGTGCGCAAGGACTTTCTGGGCAGCGATGGTCCCATAGCTCGTTCTGGGTGTTGTCAGTTCCGCAGTCCGGGACGCAGCACGCCCAGAAAAGCCGGCAGCAGCAGTCGGCAGGACGCGACCTACCAACGGCCGACACAGAGCTGGTGCTCGTTGCGGGCCAATACGGATCGAGCGCGGACGGCACGCTCGTCTCGAGCGACTTCACCGAGCAGGTGCACCAAACGTTCCGCAATCTTGGCGTCGCCCTTGCCGCCCACGGGCTCGAACTCAGTCACGTCGTTCAGCTCAGGACCTACGTGGTGAACCACGACCTCGACAAGCTCGGGCCGATCAGTCAGGCCGTGCAGGACGGCTGGGGCGCCAACCCACCCACGCAAACCTCATCGGGGTCGCCAGCCTGGCCATGCCCGACATTCTGTTCGAGGTCGAAGCCATCACCGCACGGCCCCGGTAGGTACTCAGTCGCGTTGGCGTTGGCAACGGGAGCGGTACCGACGCCGACGCCGACGCTAGGCCGTAGACATCGGAAACTCCGTCGGTGGCATGGCGGCATACAGCCACTCGTCGAAGAACTGCGGGAGTGGTTTGCCGGCAACGTCGGTTGCAAGCGCGATGAAGTCCTCCGTCGTTCGCGACTCACCGTTGTTCTCCGCGACCCATCTGGTGAGGAGCTCGAAGAATGCGTCGTCGCCGATGGTCAGTCGCAGCGCGTGCAGCACCACGGCACCCCCGCCGTAGCTGTTCGAACCGAAGAGACTGTCGGCGGTGGGGTCGGCTGAGCTGCCGGGCGAGCGGTAGTTCAGTTCGTACATCGCCGTGGCGTCGAGGTCGGCAATGCCGATGTGATCGGACCACATCCACTCGCCGTACGTCGCGAAGGACTCGTTGAGCCAGATGTCTTGCCAGCGCGCCGGGGAGACTGCGTCACCGAACCATTGGTGGGCAAGCTCGTGTGAGAGATACCGCTGCTGTGACACACCCAGACTTCCTTCGGCGAAGTCGTCGCGACTGAAGAGCGACCGCCCCTGTGTCTCCATCGCCAAGCCACCGAAGCTGTCGGTCATTGCGACGCCATAGCGGTCCAGCGGATACTCGCCGAAGTACTGCTCGAAGAACTCGATCATCGTCGGCGTCACGTCGATGAACGGTTGCATCGTGGCGAGGTCGTCGCGGAGCACGACGCTGACCAGCGGCAACCCTTCTCGGGACTCCGACTCGATGACTTCGTAGTCGCCGGTGAGCAACTGCACGAGGTAGGTGGCCATCGGCCTGTCCTCCTGCCACACCCAGACCTCCGAGTCGGCTGCGGTGCGGTGGTCCTCCAACGCACCGTTGGCAACGGCGGTGACGCCTGCGGGAACCGCGATCGTGAAGGTGAAGGTCGCCTTGTCGCTGGGATGATCGTTACACGGCAGCCACGTCCGCGCACCGTCGGGCTCATTGAGCACATACGAACCGCCAGCGGTGTTGAACCAGCCGCTCTCCAACCCGATCGGCGAGTCCACCGGTTGTGTGGCGACGGAATAGGCAATCGTCAACTGCAGCTCATCGCCCGCACGGCCTTGCCTGGGCAATGTGATGCGCAGCTCCGGCGGGTCTTGCTCGGCCACCGCGAGCACACCGTCGACGAGCACCGTGGACACCGCAGGGCCGGCCGAGTCGAGCGTGATCTGTGCCCGATCCTCGGTGAGTAGTAGGTCGATTGCGACAGTGCCCTCGACAACGTCTTCGACCGCGTCGTACGAGATGTCGACGTCGTAGTGCATGACGTCGATGCCGGGGTTGCCCAGCGACGGGAACAGCGAATCGCCGATCCCGTCGCCAGCAGTCGCCGGCGTCGACTCGACTGGTGTCGCTTCGACTGGCGTCGTCTCGACTGGTGTCGTCTCGGTCTGGGTCGTGATCGTCGCAGCTGAACGGGCGCTGACACCGGGGTCAGACGTGCATCCGACGAGCAGCAACGCGACAACGAGTGCGAGTGGTCGACGAGTCACGCGGGCACTGTACTGACAGGCGCGCACACAGTCCGGTCAGCGATGAAGGTGCGGATCGGCAACCGTCGCCCGCAGGCGAATCGTGTAAACCGAATCGCCCGAGAGGACTCCGCCGCGACCGAACAGACGGCCCTCCTGCCAGTTGGAGAGTCCCAGCTCGGGCTGCAGCAGCGCGAACTGGCCATCAACCCAGCGAGTGAAACCGTCGCCCACGAACGGGGCGTCGACGCTGCGATAGAACGCCTCATGGTCGGCGGCGTCGGCACTGATCATCGAGGCAATGAAGTGCGGACTGTACTGATTGAACTGCTCGACTGCCTGCGCGATGTCGTCGACGATCATCACAGCGACTTCCGGAACGGTGTCCCACTCCCACTCGTGCGCCAGACAGGGGCTCTCGGGGACGAGATCGTGGATGATTGCGTGCACGCCACGCACACTCGCCGCAGCATCCACCGCGGCGCGAAACACGGGCAGCAGATCGTGCTCGCGAGAGCGCACGATGCAGCACACGTTCAGGGTGTTGCAGACCTTGCGGTCGAGTGAGTGTTGCACCGCCAGCGAAAAGTGTTCGGCGTCGGCACTTTCAGCCGCAACCAACCAAGCTCCGCCGGTGCCATGAAGGCTGACCGGCACGCCGTGTTGGTGGGCAACAGCGCCAAGCTGCGCCACAGCGGCTCCCGATCCGCGGGCGACAGCAAGCGACAGCCGCTTGTCCGCGAAGAGCGCCCAGCCGGCAGCGTGCGCCGCGCTGTCGACGAGCTGCACGGCACCGGCCGGCAGACCCGCAGCGGCCAGTGCCGGCTGCACGGCCCGGTGCATGATGGCGCGAGCGGTGCCGAGAGCATCGCTACCGATACGGAACACGACGGTGTTCCCGGTGCGCAGCACGCCGGTGGCATCGGCGAAAACGTTGGGGCGGCCCTCGAACACGAAACCGACAACGCCCAACGGGTCGGACCACTGCTCGACTGTCCACTGCGCGTGCACTGTTGCCGCTACCTGCTGACTGCGGCGCGTCTCGACATCGCGCCAGGTGCGCAATCCAGCGATCATGTCGCCGCGCATGCCCGCCGAGAGGGTCAGCCGCCCAGTGGCCCGCCCGCGGGCGGTTGCGCGCTCGACGTCGGCGTCATTGGCATCGGCGATTACGGCGAACGATTCATCGTCTTCGAGCCGGACCGCGAACTGCTCGTAGAACTCGCTGATCTGCTGGTCTGTGGCCTGCGCCAACGCTGCGAACGCGTCCACCGCGGCGTCCACCGCGGCGGCGGCAACAGCGTGGTCCGCCTTCGGAATGTGCAACAGGTCGCCGGTCTCGTGGACGACTACTAGTCGATCGCCCAGGCGAAACGCTGCGGCCAGTTCCTCGGGGATCCGTGTGACTTGGTCGCCAGCGAAGACCACCCGTTCGCCGGCGATCAGGGTGTGCAGTTGTTCACTCATCGCGCGAGTACCTCCTGGATCATGACCGCACGACCCTCGTCGATCGATCGATGAGCCGCCTCGCCGACGGCCACTGACAGCAGGCCGTCGTGCAGCGTGACTTCGGCGGGCGTTCCCCTGTGGATTGCTTTCATCAGCGCAACGTGCTCGAGGTACGAGGCGCCGTGATGCATTCCCAGATGGCGAACGTTTTCATCACTCACCATTCGCTCACTGACCTGGCCGATGCCGTCGGCCCGTCGGCCAACTCGCACGATGCCCTCGGTCACCAACGCTTCCACCTTCCCTTCGTCACCGACCACGCAAATCTCCTGCTCGTTCTTGCTCGCCTCGGCGAACATGCACAGGTCCAGCGTTGCACGCTGGCCGCCAGTGTATTCCACGATCACGAAGGCATTGTCGAGGATGTCTGGTTGTTCACCCTCGTAGCGCTCGTCGAGGTGGTTGACATCCTGTGCGCCGCTGGCCATCACCCGCACCGGAGGCGACCCGACCAGCAGGTTCATCAGGTCGAAGAAGTGGCAGCACTTCTCCACCAGCGTTCCGCCGGTGTTGCGAGTGAATCGGTTCCAGTTGTCGACCTTGCGAAGGAACGGGAAGCGGTGTTCACGAATCGCAACCATTCGCAACGTCCCGATGCCGCCGCTGCGCACCTCATCGACAACCGCCTGCGTAGGGGGCATGTACCGATACTCGAGGCCCATCCACACCACTCGCTGCGGCCACCGCCGGGCCTCGGCGGCAGCGACATCGATCGCGTCGTAGCAATCGGTCACGTTGGTGCACAGCGGCTTCTCGACGAACACGTGGTGAGACGTGCGCAACACGTCGATCAGTACCTCGTGATGCGTGTGGTTCGGAGAGGCGATGACCACCACATCGCACAACCCCGACGCGAGCAGATCACTGTGGCTCTCGAAGCGCTGCAGTGGCACGTCCAGTCCGACGGCCAGCTGCGCCCAGTCGCGACTCTTCGCATTGGGGTCGGAGATGGCGGTGACGGTGGCACCGGGCAGATGGAGCAGGTTGTTGATGTGCTCCAGGCCCATCATGCCGGTACCGATCACGCCGTAGCGGAGGCTGGCGGACATCATCGCTAGCGTACGGCAATGCCGCGAGCCCCACAGCCATGAACAGCCGACTCGAGCTCGCCTGGTTTGCCGCCCTGTGCGATGACGACTTCGAGCAGCTGGGCGTACCGACCCCCGAGCTTGCCAGTAGCTATGAGCACTGCGCTGCCATCGTGCACGCTGCCGACCGAGCGGGCTTCGACTCGATCCTGATGCCCTCGGGCTATTCGCTGGGTATCGACACGGTCGCCTTCACCGCCGCGATTGCGCGCACGACACGGCACATCCGGCCCATCGTCGCCGTGCGGATGGGCGAGGTGTGGGCACCCCAGCTCGCTCGTCAATTGGCCACGCTGGATCAGCTCCTCGGTGGCCGAATGGTTGTCAACATCATTTCGTCGGATCTGCCAGGCGAGTCGCTGCCATCGGCCCCTCGGTACCGACGCACACTCGAACACATGCATGCCCTGCGTTCGCTGCTCGATGGTGAGTCGCTGGATGTCGCGGGTGAATTCGTCAGTGTCTCCGTTGCGTCGCCACGCGTGCGCACCGTCAGCGGTCACGCACCACCCCTGTACTTCGGCGGCCTCTCCGACGATGCACGCGAGGTGGCTTCGGCTGCTGCCGATGTGTACCTGATGTGGCCCGACACCATGGACGGCGTTGCGACGGTGCTCGCCGACATGCGCCAGCGGGCGGCGCGCCACGGTCGCACACTTCGTTTCGGGTATCGGGTCCACGTGGTGGTGCGTGAGACGGAGGCCTTGGCCCGCACTGCGGCGCAACATCTGGTCGCAGCGCTTGATCCGGATGTGGGCGAGGCAATTCGGGCGCAGGCGCTGGACAGCCAATCGGTTGGTGTGCGGGCGCAGGCTTCATTGCGCGGCGACGCCGATCCGGACGGCTTCGTCGAGCCGAACCTGTGGACCGGCATCGGGCGCGCCCGTAGCGGGTGCGGTGCCGCCATCGTCGGCGACCCAGGGCAGGTGGCGGCGAAGATGCGCGGCTACCAGGCGCTCGGTATCGACACCTTCATTCTCTCCGGCTATCCGCACCTCGCGGAGTGCGAACGATTCGCAGCGCTCGTGATGCCGCTTCTGCGCGATCAGCCACCTGGCGCATAACGTGGCCGGATGAGTTCCGACCGCTTCTACTTTCGCCAACTGCTCTCGGGTCGCGACTTCGCTGCCAACGATCCGGTTGCCCAGCAGATGGTCAACTTCGTGTACGCGATCGGTGACCGTGGCACCGGCGAATGTGTACTCATCGATCCGGCGTATGCGGTCAACGAGCTGCTCGACCTCGTCGAGGCCGACGGGATGAAAGTGACCGGAGTACTCGCCACTCACTTCCACCCCGACCACATCGGCGGTTCGCTCGGCGGCCACCACGTCGAGGGCGTGGCGACACTGCTCGAGCGTTGCAGTTGCCCGGTGCACGTGCAGCGCGACGAGACCCCGTGGGTGATGCGCACCAGCGGTTTGACGGTCGATCAACTGGTGCAGCACGACGGCGGCGATGTGGTGCAGGTCGGCGACATCGCGATCACGCTGGTGCATACGCCGGGCCATACACCGGGCAGCCAGTGCTTTCACGTCGACGGCCGGCTGATCAGCGGCGACACTCTCTTCCTCGACGGCTGTGGCCGTACCGACTTCCCGGGGAGTGACCCTGCGGCGATGTACGACAGCCTGCAGACGTTGGCCAAAATGCCGGAGGGAACCGTCGTGTTTCCGGGACATCGCTATTCGGCACCGTCCAGTGCCACGATCGACTCGATCCGCGAGAGCAACTACATCTACAGCCCGTCGAACAAGGACCAGTGGCTGTCAGTGTTCAGCCGCTGACCCCAGCCGCCAGTGCGAGGACCCCAGCCGCCAGTGCGAGTGCCACGCCGCCAGTGCGAGGACCCCAGCCGCCAGTGCGAGTGCCACGAGCCCATCGGAGTGGGTACTCGCACCCCGGGGTGCGAGTACCCACTCGGATCTCGATCGGGCGAGTCAGGCGAGGCCGAGGCGTTCGAGCTGCTCGGGCGGCGCTTCCAGGTCGCGCAGCGCTGCCCGCAATAGCTCCTGCATCCTGCGCTCGGCAGATTCGCCGACACGGTTCTCGCGTTCATCGGGATCGACCGACACGTCGTACAAATGATGCTGGTCCACGTGTGCGCCTCCGCTCACCCAGAACGGCAGTGCATCGCCGGCACCGAACGGCTGACGAATCACGGGGACCCTGCTGCCCGGCATTCGGTCCAGCCACGCCCGATCGTCGGGTTTGGGTAGCTCGGTGATGCCTTTGACGTGCAACGGCATCGTGCTCCAGCGGTTGCTCCACATGGACAGCGGGAAGTTGTCGACGTGTGGCGCGCGGGCGTATTTCAACCGTCCATCGGTGACCTGTACCCAGTTGCCGAAGACGCCGCCGACCGCGTAGTCGCGTATGGCTGTCGCATCGCCGCGCAGCAGCGGCGCGAGCGAGTGGCCGTGCGTGCGATGCTGTGGCGACATGTCGAACACATCGGCCAACGTCGCGTGGAGATCGACAGCAGTGGTCAGCGCGTCGCACACTCCCCCACCTGCCACGCCTGGCCAATGGATCATCATCGGGATGTGGCCGAGCGGTTCGAACTGCGGCACCATTGGTTTACCCCACACGTCATTCAGCTGACCGTTGACCGTGCGTTCCTCGCCCAGGTAGTGGCCGTGGTCGGTACACACGATGAGCGCCGTGTCGTCCCACAGGTGGTGCTGGTCGAACTGTTCGATGATGCGACCGAACCAGTGGTCGATCATCGTCAGCTTGCTGCCGTAGTTGGCACGGATGTGGTGCGCTTCGGCGTCACTCAGGTGACCGCCGCTGCGACCGCCGACGACGTAGGGCGGCCAGATCAACTGCTCGCCCTGCCACGGTGAGGCCTCGTACATGCCCTGCCATGGCGCCGGTGTATCGAACGGCTCGTGCGGGTCGAACTCGTCGACGAACAGCATCCACCGGCCAGTGGTGCCCGACGCTGCGGCGCCACTCAACCAGTCGGCGGCGGCGGTCATGGTTCGCGGACCCGGATAGTCGATCTCGGATCGGAAATGTGTCCGTGTCGTGTCGTAGGCGCGGTCGATGTCGGGGGCGCGTTCGCCGAAGCGCCGCTTCAGAAACCAGTCGCCCTTCGCCGCCGGCGGTGCGGGCACCCCCAGCCAGGATGGGTCGAGCCACGTCTTCCAGGGGTCGCCTTCGTGTCCACGCACGTAGTCCCAGCCACCGAAGTCGGTGTGGTAGTTCTCACCACCGGTCTCGAACAGGTGCGGGTGATCGGTGACCAGCATCGTGGTGACACCGTGGTGGCGCAGGTCGGCGGTGATCGGCTGTTCCCACAGTTCGATGGAACCCCAGGGGCGCCAGAGGAATTCAAGTGCTCCGCACAGGATGTCGTGACGGGCAGGCATACATGGCAGCGATCCGGTGACGTGGTTCGTGAATCGCGTCCCGCGCTGGGCTGTGAACCGGTCGAGGTTGGGCGTCGCGAACTCGGTGCCGCCGTAGCTGCCGAGCATGTGTCGGTTGAGCGAGTCGAGCATCACGACGACTGCGTTGCGGGGCTGTGCGGGGCCATTCGTCACGGCGAGCAGCTTGTCACGCGAGGGCGAAGACAATCGCCGTCGTGGCGGCGATGAACAGCAGTATCAGAACCATCACCCGGAACCGTTCACCGTGGATGTGTCTTCGAAGCGGCCAGCCGAGCCCCTGGCCCACCACCCACGCGGGAAGCGCTACCAGTGCAGCGTGCATGCCGTCGGTCGTGATCTTCCCGTCAGCGATGAACAGTGTCAGACCAACAACGTTGCTCAGCGCGAACACGGCGGAGATGGTGGCGCGAAACTCATTCGGTTCCAGTTGGCGTGCGTGGAGATCGAAGACCAGTGGTGGGCCATTGGTGGACAGTGACGTGTTCAACACACCGGAGACGAACCCGGCAGCAACATCCAGTGTCGGCCCGACGTGAGCGAGGTTGATACGTCGAACCAGCAGTGCGGTCGCAATCAACACTGCAATGCCAAGCGTCAGCCGCAGTGTCTTGTCGCTGACCACGTTGAGGATCCACAGCCCTAGTGGCATGCCGACGAACGCCGCAATCGTGAGTCGCTTGGCAATCGGCCGGTCGATCGCAGCACGTAGATGCCATCCCATCCAGCTGGTGGACACCATGCCCAACAGGGTGCTCACGACGACAGCCTGCTCGACCGGTACCACCAGCGTCATGATCGGCATCGCCAGGAGGGCAAACCCGAAGCCGGCGATGACCTGCGTGAAGGCAGCCACGAAGATGGCCACGGCCACCACGACGAGCTGCACATTGGTCACGGTCGCCGAGTCTGCCACCTACGCTGACCGCCGATGAAGCCGATGCCGTTCAGTTCGCTGCCGATTGTCGACCCATCGGCGCCCGATGCCGCCGCTCGCATCGACGCTGCGTGTCGGACAGTTGGGTTCTTCGCCGTCCCAATCGGCGCGGAGCTGGCACGCAAACGAGACGAGCTCATGGCGTTGGCTGCTGAGTTCTTCGCCGTGCCGACCCTCGAGAAGGAACTGGTGTCAATGGCCGTCGGCGGCACCGCCTGGCGCGGCTGGTTCCCGCTTGGCGGAGAGCTGACGTCCGGCGTGCCAGACGGCAAGGAGGGCTACTACTTCGGCGCCGAACTGCCGCCCGACCCACGCCCGCTCCACGGCCCGAACCTGTGGCCGGCGCGCCCGATCGCACTGCGGGCGGCGGTGACCGAGTGGATGACCGCGATGGAAGCGCTCGGCCAGCGCTTACTGGGGTTGATGGCGCAGGGTTTGGGGCTCGGCGAGGACTACTTCCGTGCGGGCCTGACCGCTTCGCCGACGCCGCTGTTTCGCATCTTCCGCTACCCGCCACAGCTAGCGGGTGACACGGTCAGCTGGGGAGTTGGTGAGCACACCGACTATGGGCTGCTCACGCTGCTGGTCACTGATGGCACGCCAGGGCTGCAGGTCAACTCATACGGCGAGTGGATCGATGCACCGGCCGACGCGGACCTGGTGATCTGCAACTTGGGTGACATGCTCGACCGGTTGACCGGCGGCCGCTATCGCAGTAACCCGCATCGTGTGCGCAATCATGCGGATGCCGACCGATACTCGCTGCCCTTCTTCCTCGACCCGGGCTGGCACGCGGTGGTCAAGCCGATCCCTTTCGCCGACGAGTGGATCGCGCCACTCGACCAACAGGCGCGCTGGGACAAGGCCAACCTTCGTGAGATCAGCGGTGTCTACGGCACGTGGCTGAGTACCAAGGTGGCGAAGGTCTTCCCCGAGCTGGCTACCGAAGTGGCCCTCCCGTCGGACTAGCGCGAGAGGGTGTACGTGCGGGCGTCGCGGTCCACGGCGGAGACCTTCCAGCCGTCGGCGAGGTGCGGCGCCATCGCGTCGCGCACTGCCAGGCGAGCATGCAGCGCTTCGGGCGCGCTGGCCGCAATCTCGGATGGCGAGACGGCTGGCACGTCGAGTACGAACGACTCGCCGAAGACGGGCCTCGGCCGGGCCAGCTCCCACTGCACCGTCAGCCTGTCGCTGGGCAGCGAACCATTGATGCCGCCCAGCGAGCCGTAGTGGTTGATGTGGTACTGAACGCCGAACGCACCAAGCTTGTTGAGGTTGAGGTGTGCGTTGGTGAGCTGCAGCGGGTCGAAGGTCCAGCGCATGGCGGTCACCTCATTGTCGAGGCACCACTCCGCCTGCCGCCGCTTCAGTTGCTCGCCCAAGCCGGTGCGGCGAAAGTCGGTGTCGACAGCCATGTAGTGCGAATGGAGTACCCGAGCCTCGAAGGTGCGAAACCCGAACACCGATCCGACGATGCGATCGCCCTCGAACGCGCCGATGGCCATGCCACCTTCCTCGATGCAGGCAACCAGCATATTGACCGAGACCCGTTCGTCGTCACCGCCCCAGATCTTCGCCTCGAACTTGGGCAGCGCGGCCAACTCGTCCGCGCTCCGCAGCACGCGAAACTCGACGCTCACCGCTTGATGACTTCGACGCTGTCGGTCACTTGGTCGACAAACGCGCGATCTAGAGTGACACCGATGCCCGCTCCCTCGGGGACGGGCATCACGCCATCGGTGGCTTCCAGCTGCTGCTCGGTGATGTCGCGTGCGTACGTGCGGCTGGCCGAAGCGGTATCGCCAGGAAACACGAAGCCAGGCATGGTGGCGAGGTGGATATTGTGGGCGCGGCCGATGCCGGTTTCCAGCATCCCGCCGCACCACATCGGAACGTTGCGAGCAACGCACAGGTCGTGGATCTCGCGTACACTCTGCAGGCCACCGACGCGACCCACCTTCACGTTGACCACGGTGCACGCCTTCAGGTCCAGCGCGGCCCTGACGCGTGCCGGCGAGGTGAGCGTCTCGTCGAGGCAGAGCTCGGTCCTCAATGACGTCGCAAGATGTGCGTGGTCGACCATGTCGTCCCAGTGCAGCGGCTGCTCGATGTAGTGCAGGCCGAAGTCATCGATCTGGCTGAGCAGGTCCATCATCTCCAACGTGTACGCGGAGTTGGCGTCGACGGTCAGTTCGATGTCGGGGAACTCGGCGCGGACGGCGGCAAGCATCTCGACATCCCAGCCGGGCTCGATCTTCAGCTTGACCCGCTTGTAGCCCTGCGTCACGTGGCGAGCAACGCTCTCCACCGTCTGTGGAATCGGGTTCATCCCCAAGCTGGCACCGACGGGAATCTCCGTGCGCTCGCCGCCGAGGAGCGTGCGCAGGGGTACGTCCTGCTGGCGCGCCCAGCAGTCCCACACGGCCAGCTCGAGCGCCGTCTTGGCCATCGGGTTGCCCCGCCACTCCACCCAGCGGGCGGTCACCTCTGACGGATGCCAGACATCCTTCGACATCAACTCGGGGGCGAACGCGTTGCGCAGCAGGTGCATGGCACCTGCGAGACACTCTTCGCGGTAGTGCGGGAAGGGGTCCATGACGCCCTCGCCGTACCCCTCCACGCCTTCGGAGCGGACCGTGACGATCAGCGCATGCTTGCCGGCTTCCTCGCCGAACGAGGTGCGAAACGGCGAAACATACGGCAGCTGAACGACCCGGAGCTCTACTTCGTCGATACGCATAGCTGCCGTTCTAGCAGGACGTAGCTACCACGTGTCGATGTTGGACCGCTTCTTGCCATCGCGCCGAGGTACGGGCGGGGCGGCTTCCAGGATCGCGCTGATCCAGCGACGAGTATCGGCAGGGTCGATGACGTCGTCGATCTCGAAATGGCTGGCGACGTTGACCGCTTTGCCGACCACGTACATGCGGTCGACCATGCCTTGAAACGCGCTCTCCCGTTCGTCGAGGTCGTCGATGGCGGCCAGTTCCTTGCGATAGCCGAGCCGCACCGCGCCCTCCAGGCCCATCCCGCCGAACTCGCCGGTGGGCCAGGCGATGGTGGCGTGCGGGGCCTTGGTGCTGCCGCCCATCATTGCCTGCGCACCCAGCCCGTAGCTCTTGCGCAGCACGACGCTGATCAGTGGAACGGTGACGTTGGCGCCGGTGACGAACAGCCGGCTGCAATGACGGACGAGCGCGGTCCTCTCGACCTCGGGGCCGACCATCATCCCGGGCGTGTCGACAAGGGTGACAACCGGTATGTCGAATGCGTCGCACAGCTGCAGGAAGCGAGCGGCCTTGTCCGAGCCATCGCTGTCGATGGCGCCCGCGAGGTGGCCTGGGTTGTTG
The DNA here is from genome assembly GCA_038328705.1 of Acidimicrobiales bacterium. Taxonomy (GTDB): domain Bacteria; phylum Actinomycetota; class Acidimicrobiia; order Acidimicrobiales; family Ilumatobacteraceae; genus UBA668. The sequence goes on from JBBQMG010000039.1 coordinate 15,463, forward strand.
GCGACGACGCCGACGGGGCGGCCCTCAACCCTGGCGAATGCGGTAGCCATGCCCAGTCCGAAGTCGCGGCGCAGTTCGAGCACGCTGTCAACATCGAACAACCCGTGGATCACTGTGTGCACGTCGTACCCGTGCTTGCGGTCCGAGGGAATGACGTGGCGTAGCTCGCGTTGGTCGATGCATGTCCAGTCCGCGGTCGGGCCTTGGAAGTAGCCGAGATACTTCTTCGCTACTGCGATGGCGGCTGCCTCGTCCGGGACGACGATGTCGACCACGCCATTTGCTGACTGCACCTCGATGGGCCCGATCTCGTGCGGGTCGAAAACTCCAAGGCCGCCGCCCTCGATCATGGCCGGGCCGCCCATCCCGATGTTGCTGTCAGTGGTGGCAATCACCACGTCGCAACAGCCGAGCATGGCGGCGTTACCAGCGAAGCAGTAGCCGGCGGTGATGCCGACGAGCGGCACCAGCCCGCTGAGTTCGGCGAAGTAGAGAAAGGCGAGGCAGTCGAGGCCGCTGACGCCCATCATGTCGGTGTCGCCCGGGCGCCCGCCGCCGCCCTCGGTGAGGAACACCACTGGCAGGCGCATCGATTCGGCCAGCTCGAACAGACGGTCCTTCTTGCGATGGTTCTGCCCGCCCTGCGTACCGGCCAGCACCGTGTAGTCGTACGACATGGCGACGATCGACTGCCCGTTCACCTTGCCGAGGCCGCCGATCATCCCGTCCGCGGGCGTGCGCGCGATCAGGTCTTCGAGTGAGCGACGGCGACGCTGCGGTGCGATCACCACCGGGCCGTACTCGACGAACGATCCTTCATCGACGAGGTCGGCGACGTTCTCGCGCGCTGTCCGCCGGCTGAGGGCTCGACGTCGTTCCACGGCATCGGGGCGCGCCGCGTCGAGTCCGATGTCGTGACGGGCGATCACCTCGGCAAGGTCGGCACGAATATGTGCGGGGTCCTCGATCGCGGCCTCCACGACTGCGGCGATGGCGACCTCGCCGGGCGACACTCGTGCGACGACTGCATGCTCCATCACGGTCTCGCCGACCGCGACAGCGAGGGTGTCTATAGCACCGTCCGCAGTCGACTCGATGGCGTGGTGCATCTTCATCGACTCGATCAACATCAACTGTTGCCCACGCCGCACCTCCTGCCCGACAGCCACGTCGATCGTGACGATCGTCCCCTGCATCGGCGCCGTGATGTCGATCGAGCCGTTCATGCTGGCGTCCCCCATCTGCGTGACGGTAGCCCCTGCGCGTACGTTCGCTCGGTTCGGCCAGCCACCTACCGTTTGTGCACTCTCGTTCGCCATGCGGTCGAAAGTGCACAAACACGGGACGTGGGTGGGTCGTGGCACGCGTCTACGGTTGGGGTATGAGCGAGGGCGTTGACTTGCAGATCGCCGGGCACACGGTGACGGTCACCAGCCCCGACAAGGTGTTCTTCCAGGCCCGTGGCCACACGAAGCTGAACCTGATCGAGTACTACTTGTCGGTGGGTGACGGGGTCATGCGCCAGATGTACGACCGACCGGTGCTGTTGCAGCGCTTTCCAAATGGCGCGCACGGCGGCAATTTCTTCCAGAAGCGCATCCCCGAGGGAGCGCCCGAGTGGCTGCACACCACGACGGTGCTGACACCGAACGGTACGCCGTCGAGGGCGCTGGTTGTCGACGACATCGCACACATCATCTGGGCGGTGAATCTTGGCTGCCTCGGGTTCCATTCATGGCCGGTACGGGCAGCCGACCAGGACCATTGCGACGAACTGCGCATCGATCTCGACCCCGGGCCAGGCACCACCTACTCGATGGCGGTGGAGACCGCACACGAGACGAAGCGACTGCTCGACGACTTGGGCATCGTCAGTTTCATCAAGACCTCGGGCAACCGTGGCCTACACGTGTATGTGCGACTGGAGCCGACACACGACAGCATCTCGGTGCGGAGTGCAGCGGTGGCGCTGGCTCGTGAACTGGAGCGTCGTCGCCCTGACCTGATCACTGCGGCGTGGTGGAAGGAGGAGCGCGGCGAACGCATCTTCATCGACTTCAACCAGAACGCTCCACACAAAACTGTGTTCGCGCCATGGTCCGTTCGTGCACTCGATCATGCGCCGGTGTCGTTCCCGTTCCCGTGGGAGCTGCTGGACGCACTCCAGCCGCACGACATGACGATTGCCACCGTGCCCGCGTGGGTCGACATGCACGGCGACGCGTGGGAATCGATGAACGATGCGCCGCAGCCCATGCAGCCGTTTATGGACATGGTGATCGCCGACCAGGCGGCGGGCCTGTTGGACGCGCCGTGGCCGCCCGTCTACCCGAAGATGCCCGGTGAACCCCCACGAGTGGCCCCCAGCCGAGCCAAGAAGCCCAAGCCCACCTGACCTGTGCGGGTGCGAGTGCCACGGTGCCTGTCCGAGTAGAAAGCCGGTATCCGAGTGGGTACTCGCATACCGGGGTGCGAGTAGGCACTCGCATGCCCGTGTGACACTCGTATCGGCGGCGTGGCACTCGGTGGATCGTGTGGGCCTTATGCAGGCGGTGTCCGCCGCCCACTGTGCACCCACACGGCTGTGCCGATCGCCGTCCCCACGATGAAGGGCCCTGCGAAGAGCACCACCATCCCGCCGCCGATGTTCGCACCAATGACCGGGGCTGTGGCTACCTCGTAGGCAATGCCGCCGTATGCGCCAATGGCACCGGCCGCGATGAACACCGCAAGCCAGGGGCGAGACAGCACACCCTCGTTGAACCATCGCCGCAACAACAGACATGCGCCGACCGTCGCCGCCGTCGCAACCAGACCGAGACCCACTTTCGCACCGTCAGTGATCCCCAGGGGCCGCCACATGTAGTCGGGATCAGGAAGGCTCGGTTCAGGAACCACGACGCTGCCCAGCCAGGCAACACAGGCCATCACTGCCGCCGGCCACACCACCAGCAACGCCACACGTGAGACGAATCGGGATGCCATGACCGGCAGCGGCTATTCGACGTCGAGTTCGGCGGCTCTTGCAAGCACTCGATCGCGTTCGGCGCCGATGGTGGTGCTATCGCCATGGCCGGTGTGCACGATGGTGTGGTCCGGCAGGGTGAGCAGGCTGTCGCGGATGCTGCGCAGAATGGTGGGCTCGTCGCTGAAACTACGCCCGGTCGCGCCGGGGCCACCGCAGAACAGCGTGTCGCCGCTGAGCACTACCCCGTTGGCGACGTCGTAGAAGCAGCAGCAGCCGGGCGAATGACCCGGGGTGTGCAGGATGCCCAGCTCGTGACCGGCGACCTTGAGCAACCCGCCCGGTTCGAGAGCCGCATCCGGAGTCTCGCTCGGCCACACGACGTCCCACAGCATGTGGTCGGCGTCGTGCAGCAAGATGGGCGCGTCGACCGCTTCACGCAGCGGCACAGCGGCGTTGATGTGGTCGTTGTGGCCATGGGTGAGCACGATTGCCTTCACGCGCCGGCCGTTGACGGCGGCCATGATCTTCGCCGCGTCGTGCGCGGCGTCGAACACCACGACCTCATGGTCGTCGCCGACGAGCCAGATGTTGTTGGTGACATCCCACTCCTCGCCGTCGAGGGCGAAGATGCCATCAGTAGTCACCAGCTCGATCGTCACAGCATCACGCTCACAGCACCACGACAGAGCGGAGCACTTCGCCGCGCTCCATCTTGTGAAACGCCTCTTCGACCGCGTCGAGCGCAATGGTCTCGGTGACGAACTTGTCAAGCGGCAGACGACCCTGTTGATGCAGTGCGACCAGCATCGGGAAGTCACGAGACGGCAGGCAGTCGCCGTACCACGACGACTTCAGCTGACCGCCGCGGCCGAACACCTCGATGAACGGCAGCTCGAGCACCATGTCGGGGCGGGGCACACCGACCAGCACAACGGTGCCGGCCAGATCGCGGGCCTCGAACGCCTGCTTGTACACCGACGGATGGCCGATGGCCTCGATGCACACGTCGGCACCGTTGCCGTCGGTGACCGACTTGATGTACTCCACGGGGTCGGTGGTCGTCGAGTTGCACGTGTGCGTGGCGCCGAACTGCTTCGCCCACTCCAGCTTGCGATCGTCGATGTCGACCGCGATGATCGTTTTCGCGCCGGCCAGCAGCGCACCGGCGATGGCTGCATCGCCCACGCCCCCGCAGCCGAAGACGGCAACCGAATCACCACGGCCGACATTGCCAGTGTTGATGGCGGCACCGATGCCGGCCATCACGCCGCAGCCCAACAGGCCGGCGGTGGTGGCCGGCACGGACGGGTCGACCTTGGTGCACTGGCCGGCGGCAACCAGTGTCTTGTCGGCGAAGGCGCCGATGCCGAGGGCAGGCGAAAGCACGGTGCCGTCTTCCAGCGTCATCTTCTGCGTCGCGTTGAACGTGCTGAAGCACAGCCACGGGCGGCCACGCAGGCAGCTGCGGCAGTTGCCGCAGACGGCGCGCCAGTTGAGGATGACGAAGTCGCCGGGCTTGACGTTGGTGACACCTTCGCCAACGGCCTCGACCACGCCCGCGGCCTCATGGCCGAGCAGGAACGGGAACTCGTCGTTGATGCCGCCCTCGCGATAGTGAAGGTCGGTGTGGCACACGCCGCAGGCCTGCACTGCGACCACTGCCTCACCTGGGCCGGGGTCTGGAATCACGATTGTCTCGATGGTCACCGGCGCACCCTTGCTGCGCGCCACCACTCCACGAACCTTCTGCGGCATTGCCCCTCCTCGATCTGCGAACCCGTCCGACACTACTGAATCATGGGACGTTCGTGCGAGGAAAGCCCGGCGAGGAGGGTGTCGAGGGCTGTTCGGAAGCGGTCGTCGGCAGTGCCTTCGTAGAGGTGGTCGGCGATGGCCACAGCGTGCGGGAACTCAGCGGGGTCCAGTGCGGCGTACAGCTCTTGCCACTCTCGATACGTGCTGCGGCGAACGGCTGCTGGCTGTGCGGCGAGTTCGGCGTCGATGGCGGCGGAGCCGACGGTCAGCTCGATCAGCGAGTGGTAGACGGCCGCAGCCGCAGCTGCGGTGAAGCCGCCACGTGACAGTTCGCGCAGAAGCGCTTCCGTGATGCGCAGCTCGTTGGTCAGCCGAGTGGGCGCGGCCCGAACCAGCGCGGCCAGACGTGGTCGGCGAAGTTGCACGGTACGCAGTTCGATGCATATCCGCCGCACCGCCGTCTCCCACGACTCACTATCGCGTTCGTCGACGCGAACGGCGGCCAGCAAGTGGTCACCCACCTCACGCTGCAGCTCACCCATGTCGGAGAAGTGTCGGTACAGAGCCGAAGGGTCACAGCCCAAAGCCTCGCCCAGTCGTCGAGCGGACAACGCGTCGGCACCGTGCTCGCCAATCAATGTGGCAGCGCCATTCACGATGCGCGCTCGGCTCAGCGCCGGCGGCCGACCCAACTAGTGCCCCCGCTCGGAAGTTGGATGAACCTGGGTCATGTCGCAAGTTCGGCGTTGCCGCCATCCCCAATTGCTGCTCGTCCTCGTTCATATGAGGCGACACGCATGCCTCGTCGACTGGGCGCGAAACCACGACCACTCTGTCTGGGTTTCGCGCCCGTGCGTGCTGAGAACGCCAATAGTGTCTGGCTTTCGCGCCCAACTAGTGTCTGGCTTTCGCGCCCAACCGACGCCGAACTGAGCTTCATCCAACTTTCACTGCGCCGGCGCATCTCGTGACGGCCCATCTCGTGACGGCCCATCTCGTGACGGCCCATCAGTCGTAGAGGCCGGCGCGGGCCAGGCGTTCGGTGCACACCTCGGCGCTCCATGGCAGCATCAAGCTGCCCAACCGCGAGTCGCGGTACATGCGTTCCAGCGGCAGCGCCTTTGTCATCGACTGGCCGCCGCACACCCGAATCGCAGTGCTGGCGACTTCGGCAGCGTGCTCCATGACCGTCACGGCCGCCGCCCAACCGCGGACCAACTCGTCCTCGGTGGGGTCGATCACGGCTTCGTCGATCGCGCGGTAGAGCATCGCTCGCGACTGCTGATGCTTCAGCTGCATCTGTGCCCACCCAACCTGCTTGATCGGGTGATCGCGCCGCGCTCCGGGTGCCATCCCCGGCAGCTCACCGCGCAGGTAGAACCTGGTTGCGTCGATCACACCACCGGTGAGGCCGAGGTAACTGGGGCACAGCGAGAGGAACAGCCACGGGTAGCGCAACGCCGCCTGGTTGTACATGCCCGCAGGCATCCATTCGTTGGCGTGCGGCACGAACACGTCCTTCATCAGTAGTGTGCGTGAGACGGTGCCGCGCATGCCCAGCGGATCCCAGTCGTCGACGATCTGCACGCCTTCACCGTTGCTGGGGACCCCCAGCAGGCGGATCTCGTCCTCACCGGGCACCTGACAGGTGACGTTGTAGAAGGTGGCCGCGCCGGACAGCGAGGCGAAGATCTTGCGGCCGGTGACCAGCCACCCGCCATCGACCGGCACAGCTTTGGTGGCGACGCCGGTGGTCGCGCCTGGGGCAAGGCCTTCGGAGAACGGCTGACTGTGGATGTCGCCGCGCTCGATCACGCCGCGGAACATCTCGGCGCGGACCGCTTCGTGGCGCTCGCGCTGCTCGGGCGTCATGTCGAGCAGGTCACTGACTTCGCCGCACCACAGCATGGTGGCGTTGTGCATGTTGAACGTCAGGCCGCTGGCACCACAGTGGCGGCCGATCTCCTCGCTCACGCGCACGTAGTCGGCATAGCTCGCACCCAGCCCGCCGTGGCTCGTCGGCACGCACACACCCATCAACCCATTGGCACGGAAGTCGGCGAAGTTCTCGAACGGGAAGCTGGCTTCCAGGTCGTACTTCACGGCCCGTTCCTTCATCGTCGGCCCCATCGCCGCCACCAGGGCGACCATCTCGTCACGTGTCATGGGAGGCACTTCACCACGACATCGTTTGTTTGTCAACACTGTTGACAAACTGGTTCCGTCTGACATACTTCCGGACATGAATGTGGCTGCGACCGCTGACGCGCGGGACCTCGAAGTGGGCGGCTACGCATGGCGCGAGTGCGGTGAGGGCGAAACAGTGGTTTTGCTGCACGGTCTCGGCGGTAGCCGCATCGCGTGGGACGCGCAGATCGCATCATTGAGCGCTCACTGGCGAGTGGCCGCCTGGGACATGCCCGGGTATGGCGCAGCCGCCCCCCTGCCCGACGAGCCACTGACCTTTCCCGCACTCGCCGATACCGCCGCAGGGTGGATCAGAACGCTCGGTGCCGGGTGTGTGCATGTGGTCGGCATCTCGATGGGCGGCATGGTTGCCCAGTACCTGGCTGCCTGGCACCCCGAGCGTGTGCGCTCGCTGGCGCTGCTGTCATCCAGCCCGAAGTTCGGAATGGACGGCACGACCGCTAAGAGCTGGAGGGCAGGTCGCCTCGCTCCTCTGGACGCCGGCTGGGAGCCGGTCGAGTTTGCCGAGCGCGTGTTGCGCGGCATCGGCGGCCCGAACATCACGAGCGCCGCGTACGAAAGCCAACGCGCGGCGATGGCCCGCGTCACCGGGCGTGCGCTTCGCCGGTCGATCGACTGCCTCGTCACGCACGACGCGACTGCGCTGCTCCCAACGATCACGGCGCCGACGCTGGTGATGGTGGGCGAACTCGACAAAGAGACGCCGCTTCTCTACTCGCAGTACCTGGTCGATCACCTGCCCAACGCACGGCTGGAAGTCGTGCCCGGAGTAGGCCATCTGTTGAATGCCGAGGCACCTGACCAGGTCAACCGACTGCTCGCTGAGCACTTCACCGCCGTGGAGGCACCGTGACCACCGAATGGCGCTACATCAAGGCGTTCGCCGCCCATCTCGCCCGGTGCGGGTTGGTGGAGGGTGAGACGGTGGCGGTGCTCAGCGAGTCGCAGAGCCGCGCCGTGCTGGTGGATACGGCACGACTTGCCGCGCAGTCGTTGGGTGGGCGCGCCTTCGATGTTGTCGTTCCCACTCCCCCGTCCGCACACGCGGTTCCCATCCGCTCCACCGGCGCCTCGCAAGCACTCGCCGGGCACCCTTCCGTCATCGCCGCGCTCGCCAGCAGTGCGTTGGTGATCGACTGCACCGTCGAAGGCCTGCTGCACGCACCGGAGCTGGGGGCCATCCTCGGCGGCGGCGCACGGGTCCTGATGATCTCCAACGAACACCCGGAGATCCTGGAGCGAATCGGTTGGGACGACGACATGCCCCGCCGCGTCGAGCTGGGTCACGACTGGCTGTGTGCAGCATCGGTCATGCGGGTGACGAGCGCGGCGGGCACCGATCTGACGGTGAAACTCGTCGGCGCGTCGTCCGCTGCGTCGACCGGCCTGACCTCGGGCCCCGGTTCGATTGCGCATTGGCCCGGCGGGTTGGTGGCCGCGTTTCCTGCGGCGCACTCGGTCGACGGCACCATCGTGCTCGCACCAGGCGATACGAACCTGACGTTCAACACGCTCATCCAGTCGCCGATCACGCTGCGCATCGTCGACGACCACATCGACACGATCGAAGGCGACGGCACCGACGCGATCCTGTTTCGCAGTTACCTCAGTGCCTTCGGCGACAGGGAGAGCTACGCCACCAGTCACGTCGGTTGGGGGATGAACGAGCTGGCCCGCTGGGACTCGTCGCAGCTTTATGACCGCCGCGAAACGTGGGGCACCGAGGGACGTGTGTACGCGGGCAACTTCGTGTACTCCACGGGCGCCAACGAGTTGGCAGGTCGTTACACCGCCGGCCACTTCGACTTGCCCATGCGCCTGTGCACCATCACGCTGGACGACCGCGTCGTTGTTCACGAAGGCGTGTTGGCCCCCGAGTTGAGGTCTGCCGCCTAGCGCTCTTCACCGCCGAATCGGAACTCGTGAGGACTCCAAGTAGAGCCACGCGAAACTGTCTGCGTGACCACTGTCTGGCCGATGACAGCGCGCTGGAGGATCTTCGGGCAACTCGGTCGCGCCCATGGGGAAGGCGACATCGGCGGAGTCGTGATCACCGGTCCGGCGGGAGTCGGCAGGACCCGGCTTGCTAACGATGTGATGGGTGGTCGGTGCCATCGAGGGCGAAGTAGCGCAGTGCTTGGAACTGGGTGCGGCCTTTGTGGGTGACGACGTGGCCGTAGAGACGATCGGTCGAAAAGTCGTAGCCGGCCATCAGATGCCGCACCCCGTGGGGGCGGGTGTAGGTCGCCCGCCGGCGACGCCGCCGCGGAGCTGTGGGGTCACCTCTTTCGGACGCGACCGGTGCCCGTTGCTTGCCCGGATGCGGCTGCAGATTCAGCGGCCCGAACTCGTCCATGCAGATGATCACGGTCGGATCGTGCTTGCCTGGCTTTGCTTTGCCGTCAGCGATCGCGTAGAGATCGAGGATCCGGTTCTTCTTTGCTGCCTGGTCGGGGTGGTTGGATTGTTTGAACGTTTTGATCACTTGAAACGACACGCCCTCCTCTCGGAGAAGAGTGCGTAGGCCCTCATGGCTGATGTCGTCGACCACCCCCTCAGCCACCACGAACTCTGCCAACTTCGACACCGACCAGGTGGAGAACGGCAGGCGATGATCCTGCGGACGAGACAGAGCGACCTTCTTGATCTGCTGACGCTGCGGCAACGTGAACTTCGGTGGCCGACCACCGCGTACTTCGGGTCCAACGATTCGAAGCTGTTGGAGTTGAAGTTGTAGATCACCTCGCGGACACGATCCTGCGACGTGAACGCGATCCGGGCGATCGCCGGCACGTCCATCGCCTGCGCCGACCACGACACGATCTGCGCTCGCCGCCAGCTGACCACCGACCCCGAACCACGCCTCACCATCCCGAAAAGCTTGTTGCCCTCCACCGGAATGAGGTCACGAACCTGCACACGTTCAGCCATCACCCAAGTCTGCGCGACCACGAACCGCGAGTGGTGGACGCGACCCACCAACGTTGCCGGTCACGGCACTAGCTGCCGCGTGGGAATTCGCCAGCCGATCCCCCCAATCTTCCCTCAACCTCGTTCGCCAGGCGCTCGAGGACATCTCGAACGTGCCACCGCTGACTCGCCTCACGCTGCCAGGCAGCGCGCCGCGGCTCCTGGCACAGCGCGACCCGAGCGTCGCCGATCGAGGGCTTCTCGACCAGCTCGATGCCTCATCCGCTCGGCGGAGCTTCGTCGATCTGATCCCCCTGTCCTACGCAACAGCTCTGCTTGCACGCGTCGGTCACCCGAGCGCCCGCCCGGCACTTGCAACCATGGCGGTCTCTCCGATAGCGCCCTACCAGTCGATGATGGACTTCGTCGACCTCGCACGCCAGACCGCAGCGGCCAGCAACCCGATATCGCTGGTCGACCTCGAAGTGGTCGTTCGCCACGCACTCCGAGAGATCGCCGAAGGTGACTTCGTGCCGGTGCTGGCGTTGTCGGCGACAAGAGGCCGACCCGTCAAGACGGGTTTCACTCTGGTCGCTGTCAGCCGACCACCATCGACAGCGTCACGGGTGTGCCGTGTGACGTTTGGCTTGACGTGTGGTTCAAACCATGTTCTACTCAACATGGTTTAACAAACAGGAGAACCCGTGTTGGTTCAGCAAGCATGTATCGAGATCGAATCGGAGGCTGGCAGCGATGATGTCGCTGCCTTGCTCAGGTTGCTCACGTCCGGGGGGCCATTCACGGTGTCTTCGGTCGAGGCCGTCGGATCCGGGCGCCACAGCTGCTTCTTCGGTCTGGTCCGGCCGGACCTCGCGGTTGGCTATCGAAGCGTGATCGAGCTGCAGCATCGGATCGACCGTGAATTCAACATCGTCAGCGTCGAGCACCAGTCGACTCACTTCCCGAACAAGGATCTTGTGCCCTCATGACCGCCTCTACTCCTCGAACCGTGACCGTGATCCCCGGTGACGGAATCGGTCCCGAATGTGTCAACGCAGCAATCGACATCGTCAACGCGGTTGGCGTCGATATCGACTGGGAGGAGCGCCACGCAGGTGAGCGGATCTTCGAAGGGGGCGTCGCGTCGGGGGTTCCGGAGGACACGATCGAGTCGATCAACCGGACCCGCGTCGTGCTCAAGGGGCCACTCGGCACACCGGTTGGTTACGGTGAAAAGTCGGCCAACGTCAC
>JBBQMG010000040.1:0-25991 GCA_038328705.1 Acidimicrobiales bacterium
AGACCGCGACGGTCTTGATGCCGAGCTCACGGGCAGCCCGGATGACTCGAACGGCGATCTCTCCACGGTTGGCGATCAGGATCTTTTTCAGCACAGGACGCAATACTGTCGGAATGGACACCCCCGGCGCCACACCGCCGACTCAGCCGTCATCCATCGTGCCCCGCGTCTGGTCTTCCGGCTGGCATGTTTCGGTGGTCGAGGAGACTGGCAGCACCAACGCCGACCTCCTTGCCGCCGCTGCCAATGGCGCCCCTGACCGCACCGTATTGGTGGCGCGACACCAGACCGCTGGCCGCGGTCGACTGGACCGTCGGTGGGAGGCGCAACCGGGTGTGAACCTGCTGGTGTCGTTGCTGTTCCGTGAGATTCCCGAGAGCCCGCATGTGCTGACGCAACGGGTCGGCCTCGCTGCGCTCGCCGCCTGCGAGCGCATTGCCGGCGTGAAAGCGACATTGAAATGGCCCAACGATTTGCTACTGAACGGCGCGAAGCTGGCCGGCATCTTGGCCCAGGCCCGATTGGGTGCGCAGCCGGCGGTCGTCGTCGGGATTGGTGTCAACGTCGGCTGGGCGCCGGAAGGTTCAGCGCGTCTGGGCGCCGCCGTCGACCCGTTGGATGTATTGGCTGCGCTGCTGCAGGCCTATGACCAGCTGCCCGCCGATGTGTGGATGCAATACCGCCAGCATTTGGGCACACTCGGTCGTAGTGTCCGCGTCGAGGTACCCGACGGTATGGTCGAGGGCCGCGCCCTTGACGTCGAATCTGACGGCCGCCTCGTAGTGGTGGACGAGTGCGGCATCACCCACCGCTTCGCCGTCGGCGATGTCATCCACCTGCGTTGACGTTCACAATCGCACGTGTCACCCTCTGACCTCGGTGTGATTCGCTGACGCCGCGACACGTGCACTTTTGAACTCCTCGCGGAGAGTCGTCAGCACATAGTCCGGGTCATCGATGACGTCGGCGGTCGTGAACTCGATCACGTGGTTCCCGAGCTGTTGGAGGTGGTTTCGGCGGCGGGCATCGCGTTGACGATCTCTATCCGACGTGTGCCCCAGTCGGCCGCTGACCTCGATGATGGTTCTCGTCGTGGGAAAGGTGAAGTCGACGCGCGCAACTCGTTCGCCATTGCGACGAAAGATGACCTGGCACTCTGGCCGAGGGAGACCAGCCGGGCGCATGAGTCGAAGGAATCGTCGCTCCAGATGAGACTCGCCTCCAGAGTCCAGCAGCAGCTCGCTGAGAAAGCCTGTGCCGGCTCGACCGGTACCACGCAAGCTCGCGAGCCGTGCGATGACTTTGTTGAGGGCTGTGCGTCGCATCCGAATCGCGCTGTCGATTACGTTCTCCAACTCGGCGGCTGATGGTCGCTGTGTCGCGTAGTCGAGAAGAGCGCGAGTGGCGGTAGTTGTCCGAACTCCGTTGTGGTTGATGACGTCGCCTCGGTCCCACCTGGTCGTTGTGTGAATCGTTGCCCAGTTAGGAATCGACCGTCGGCCCCTCGGTACAAGAAACTCAGCGTGAACTGGCTCCGCCACTTCAACACCCAGCCACCGAAGCGATGTGGTGCCATAAAGTGCTCCGCGATCTCCGAGCCATGAAGCGCCTGACCGCACCATCATCTCAAACGTCAGTGGTGTCGCCGCATGACGAAAATGGTCCGGCGCGATCTGTATCCACAATCCGTCATCCTGTGCTCGCTCCCACGCCCAGTCCGAGACTCCCACCTTGCGACGGCCAGCATTGGTCAGGATGTCGTCATGAGCGGATGCCCACTCGATCAAAGCGATCTCGTTCCTCATGCCTCCACTGGGCATGGTGAGATCTCGGAATCGGCAAATCTTCGGTTCACAATCGCACGTGTCACAGCCTGACCTCGGTGTGATCCGCCGGGGCAGTGACACGTGCGACGTGAAACGACCTGACTGCGGTGGAAAGTGCGGGGGAAGTACCCTGACCATCGTGCTTGCTCAGGACACCACTCCGCTGCCGCGCAAGCGCCGTCTGCCGACGTTTCTTGTGATCGCACTACTCATCACGGTGGTCGCGGGCGCGGGCACACTGATCGCGGCCCGGCGGGTGGTCAACGACGTGCCGAGAGTCGCTGGAGTGTCCGAGGTACTCAGTGCCAGCTCCGGCAATGTCGAGAACTACCTGCTCGTCGGCAGCGACAGCCGCGCGTTGGGCGACCCGAACACCGGACAGACCGGCGACGTCACAGGCAACCGCAGTGACACCATCATGGTCATGCGGGTCGACTCCAAGACAGGCACCGCCAGCCTCCTTTCCATCCCTCGTGACCTCTATGTCGACCGCTTCGGCCACGACAGCAAGGGCCGCATCAATTCGGCTTACAACGACGGACCTGCCGCGCTCGTGCAGACCGTGCAAGGCGGCGAGCTGCGCATACCGATTCATCACTACGTGGAGATCGATTTCTTCGGTTTCAAGACGTTGGTCGACGCGCTGGGCGGCGTCCAGGTGTGCTTCTGGTACCCGACGCGCGACTTCAACACCGGTCTCGACATCCCTGAGGGCGGCTGCTACCTCCTCGATGGCACCCAGGGCCTCGCCTACGCTCGCAGCCGTCACTACGAAGAGCTGCGCGACGGCGAATGGCACGAGGACCCCACCTCGGACATGGGGCGTTCAACTCGTCAGCGAGAATTTGTCAACGCCGTACTGCAGACCGCGCTGGCGCAGGTGAAGACCAATCCCTTCTCCATCGGTGAACTGGTGAACTCGATGGGGTCGGCCATCCGGATCGATGACGAATTGGACCCGATCGGGGCCGGGGCCTCGTTGCGCACCGCTGTCGGCGACGGCCTGCTGACCTACTCGCTGCCGGTTGTCGGCAAGACGATCGACGGCAACGCCGTGCTCCTGCTGGGCGATGGCGCCGAGACCGTGCTGGCCTACTTCCGCGGCGAGGGACCCGCACCGGCGCCCGCCGCCTAGGTCTGTCCGCCATACTGTCCGAATGTCCATCGTCAAAGAGAGCGACGCAATCGCGGGCGTGTACACCGTGGAGCCCAGGCTCCACGGCGACCAGCGCGGATTGTTCATCGAGACCTACCGTCGCGAATGGTTCCCGAATGGACGCGAGATGTTGCAGGGCAACCGCTCCAACAAGCAGCAGAACGCTGTTGTTGGTTTGCACTACCACTTGCATCAGGCCGACTACTGGTACTGCGCCGTCGGCACCATCCGCGTTGTCCTTCACGACCTGCGCGATGGCGGCCCTACCTACGGCGGCACGATGGCGTTCGACATCTCCGGAGAGAACCACCTCGGCGTCTACATCCCGCCGGGCGTGGCCCACGGTTTCGCCGCGCTGACCGACGTCGTGATGACGTACCTCGTCGACAACTACTACAACCCGGCCGATGAGCTGGGTGTGAAGTGGAACGACCCGGTGATCGGTGCCGACTGGGGCGTCACGGAGCCGATCATGTCCGCTCGTGATGAGGCCAACCCGCTGCGTGCGGATCTGGCCGAGGGCCGTCGCCCCTACTGGGAAATGAGAACCTGATCATGAAACTGTTCATCACTGGCGCCGCGGGCTTCATCGGTTCGAACTATGTCCGCTGGCTGCTGGCCAACAGCGACGACGAGATCACCATCTTCGATGCGCTGACCTACGCGGGCAACATGGAGAGCATTCGCGACGTGCTCGACGACAAGCGCACCACGTTCGTGCACGGTGACATCTGCGACGAAGACGCGGTCGTGAGGAGCATGGACGGCCACGACGTCGTGGTGCACTTCGCCGCCGAGAGCCACGTGGATCGCAGCATCAAAGACCCGTACGCGTTCGTGCGTACCAACTGCTTCGGTACCAATGTGATGTGCGACGTGGCCCGCCGTGTCAGCGTGCAGAAGTTCCTGCACATCAGCACGGACGAGGTCTACGGAACGATCGACGAAGGGTCCTTCAGAGAGACCGACGTGCTCACGCCGCGCTCGCCCTACAGCGCCTCCAAGGCCGGCAGCGATCTCATCGCGCTCAGCTACTTCAACACTCACGACCTGCCGGTGGTGCTCACGCGTTGCAGCAACAACTACGGCCCGTTCCAGTTCCCGGAGAAGGTCATCCCGTTGTTCACCAGCAACCTGCTCGATGGCCGCAAGGTGCCGCTCTACGGCGACGGCGGCAACGTGCGCGACTGGATCCACGTCGAAGATCACAACCGTGCCGCGCACCTCGTGCTGCAGCACGGCGAGCTGGGCGAGATCTACAACATCGGCGCTCACGAGGAGTTCACCAACCGTGAGCTCACCTACAAGCTGCTCGAACTGTGCGGTCGCGACGAGAGCTTCATCGAGCCGGTGGCCGACCGTCTGGGCCACGATCGGCGCTACTCGGTCAACATCGACAAGATCGCCGCACTGGGCTGGAAGCTGGAGAACTCGTTCGAGCAGGGCTTGGCCGACACGGTGGCCTGGTACCGCGACAACCGTTGGTGGTGGGAACCGTTGAAGGCCAAGGCGGGCCTCTAGGTGCGAGTACTGATCACCGGCGCTGGCGGTCAGTTGGGCATCGATCTGGTGGCCACGTGCATCGCCGCCCGCGACGAGGTCTTCGCGTTCGACCGCACCGAGCTGGACATTGGGTCGCGCTCGGCAGCGCACAACGCGATCACCTCGCTGCGTCCCGACGCCGTCATCAACTGCGCTGCCTGGACGGCTGTCGACGCCTGTGAGGGCGACCCGGACCGTGCGCTGGCTCTCAATGGAACGGCCGTGCGCTGGCTGGCCGAGGCGTCGCATCGCGTTGGCGCGCACCTGGTGCAGCTCAGCACCGACTACGTCTTCGACGGCACACTCGATCGTCCGTACCACGAGTGGGACGAGACCGACCCGCAGAGCGTGTATGGGTTGACCAAGCTGATCGGTGAACGCGAAGCATTGGCGCTCGGCCCCTCGGCGACTGTCGTGCGCACCTCGTGGGTCTGCGGGCGCAATGGCAGCAACATGGTCAAGACCGTCATGCGCTTGGCCGACGCGCACCCGCAACTCTCGTTCGTGGACGACCAGATTGGTCATCCGACCTTCACGCAGGACCTCGCGCTCGTACTGCGCCGGCTCGCACTCGATCGGCTGAGTGGCGTGGTACACGCCACCAATCAGACAGCGTGCTCGTGGTATCAGTTCGCCGGCGAGGTCGTTGCTGCAATGGGCAAGGACCCAGCGATGGTGCAACCAATCGCCACCGCCGACCTGCAGCCAGCCCGTCCGGCGCCGCGCCCCGCCAACAGCGTGCTCGACAACGCTGTCCTGCGCATGGCCGGCTTCGCCCCGCTACGCGACTTCCGCGAACCCCTACGCGAGACGGTGGCTGCGTTGATGGACGGCGCCGCCAGCTAGCCGGAAACGGCGATCAGCGCGGCGCCTGCGACGGCAAGGAGGATGCCGCCGATGTTGATGCGGCTGACCGGTTCGTGATCGAACCGATTGGCCAGTGCGGTGGTCGCCAACGGATAGAGCGAGCCCAGGACGGTCGCGACAGCGATGGGCCCGAGCTGCAATGCGTGGTTGATCGCGAGGGCCGACGCGGCCATCAATGCACCTGTGACTACGGCCAGGCGCGGTGGTCGGGTGATGACGGGAACATGACGGACGGCGCACAGCCCGCCCACCGTCACGGTGCCACCGACTGCAGCGAACACAACCGGCCACTGGCCGCTGTCGCTACTGGTGTGCCCGACGGCCATGAAGAAGATGGCGAAGCCGGCACCTGAGACCACTGCCGACATGACTTCGCCACGCAGCGTCAGGGAGCCAACGCCATCGTCGCGACGAAAGGCCAACGCAGGAATGGCGAGCAGCGCCAACGCAATTCCTGCCCACCGGCCGCCCGACAGAGAGACACCCGTGAGGAGGTCGACGATGACCGGCACGAGTGCGGTGGTGAGCGCCGCGATGGGGGCAACCACGCTCATTCGCCCACCCGCGAGTGCTCGGAAGAACACGATGTACGCAGCGCCAGCAGCGGTGCCACCGAGAAGGCCCAGCAACACATCGACGCCGTGGAGGTGTTGCCAACCAATCGCAATCGCGAAGATCGGCAGGAGTACCAAGTTGGTCAGCTGGGACACGAAACCCACGTGTAGCGAGTCGTGGCGGACCGACGCTCGCCCGCCCAGGTAGTCCGCTGAGCCGGAGATGAAGGCCGCGACCAGGGCGAGGGCAACGACCATCTTCATAGTGTAGATTGTTCGGGTCCTAAGTATTTCGTAATTCGGTGAGGGGTTCATCAATGGGTGAGATCGTCGGCTCGGCGCTGGTTGCACATGTGCCACCACTGGTGCTTCCTGAAGACGTTCGATTGGAGCTGAACCACGGCAAGGATTTTTCGATTGTCGATGGCCTGCATCGCATGCGCCGTGAGTGCATCGACCCGTTGGACGCCGACACGCTCATCGTGCTGGACACTCACTGGTACACCACCTTCGAGTGGGTCGTCTCGGCGCACGACCGCCGAGCGGGGAAGTTCACCAGTGAAGAACTTCCCCGGGGCAACCCGCAGATGCCGTACGACTTCATGGGCGACCCCGAGCTGGCCTTCCTGGTGGCAGAGGTGGCGGCCGAACGCAACGACACGTGGGTGCACGCCAGCAACGACCCGTACCTGCCCATTCACTACGCAACCGTGTACCTGACGCCGTTCCTGCAGGCGAACGAGAAGTGGATGACGGTCAGCACCTGTCAGACCGCCGAGTACAACGACATGATGATTTTTGGTGAGGTGTTGGGCGAGGCCATTCGCCGCTCGGACCGACGGGCGGTGATCCTGGCCAGCGGCGCACTGTCGCACAAGTTCTGGCCGCTCAACCAACTTCGCCAACACGAGGGGGCAGACCCGAACGATCTGTTCAGCCCTGCGCATCGTGCCGCCGACGAACAAGTCATCGAGTTGCTGGAAGCCGGCGACCATGCATCCGTGCTCGCGAACTATGACGAATTCCGCAAGTTCACGCCCGAGGGCCGCTTCGCCCACTACGTGATCATGGCTGCCGCCTCGGGCGGTGCGGCGTGGAAATCGCCAGGCTTGCCCTACAGCGACTATGAAAACGCTGCAGGAACCGGGCAGATTCATCTCTGGTTCCCAGCGAACTAGTTCCCCCCTCTACTTACATAGGAGCGTTCAGATGCGATTGGCGAACTACGCAGGCCGCGCGACCATCGTGCTCGACGGGCATGCCATCGACGTCGAGCAGGCCAGTGGTGAACAACTGGGCTGCGACCCAATGTTGTTGACCGATCTGGCCAACCATGACGCGCTGCGAGCCATCGCTGCCGCTGTCACCCCTATCGAGTGGCCATTGCTGGATGAGGAACTGCTGGGAGCGCCAGTGCCACGGCCGCCGAAGGGTTTCGGGGTCGCGCTGAACTACCGCCAGCACGCACAGGAGAGCGGGCGCGATATGCCCACCGAGCCGCACCTGTTCGGCAAGACCGACAACTGCGTGTGCGGTCCCTTCGACGAGATCGTGATTCCGGCGGGGCTGACGCACATCGACTACGAGGCCGAACTGGTCATCGTGTTCGGCCGCACTTGCAAGAACGCAACACGCGAGGACGCATGGGGCTACCTCGCCGGCGTCACTGCGGGCCAGGACATCTCCGATCGGGCCGAGCAGTTCCGCCCGCCGGTGAAGCAGTTCACGATCGCAAAGACATACGACACGTTCGGCCCCATCGGGCCGTACCTGGTCACCGCCGACGAGTTGGCCAACCCGGATTCGCTGGATCTGGTGGGTCGTGTCAGCGGGGAAGAGATGCAACGCACCAACACCAACGACCTCATCTTCGACGTTCCTGCGCTCGTTGTCTGGCTCAGCCGCTACATCACCTTCAACGCCGGCGACCTGCTCTGGACGGGTACACCTGGTGGCGTCGGCGAAGCCCGCGGGCGGTTCCTCCGCGACGGCGACGTGGTGGAGACTGAGCTCGAGGGCGTGGGCATCATGCGCAATCCAGTCGTTGAGCGCTAGGCGCGGCTGCGATGAAGGTTGTACGCGAAGGCGACAAGAGCGTGAGCTACGGCGGCCGGTTCACCGGCATCGTGGAGCTGGAGATGTTGCATGCCACGCCGATCGACGACGAGCCCGACACCGCGCTCGTGCACTTCAAGGACGGGGCGGTCACGTTCTGGCACCACCACCCAGGTGGGCAGCAGCTGTACGTGGTGATCGGTGAGGCGCGGGTCGGCACCGTGGCCGATGGTGAAGTCCGGCTTCCGCAGGGCTCGCTGGTGGTGTGCCCGCCCAACGAGCGCCACTGGCACGGCGCCGCGGCTGGCAACGACTCCACGCTGCTGGCCGTCACTTGGGGAACGACCCAGTGGGAGACCGAGGCACCGCTTTGACGTCAGAAGGTGTGACGGTCAACGGCGCGATGGCGTACGACGTCGCCATCGTCGGCATGGGGCCGACGGGCGCCACGCTGGCCAACCTGTGCGGACTGTACGGCCTGCGCACCATCGTGTACGAACGATCGACGGCGCCCTACTCGCAACCGCGGGCGTGCCATCTGGACGCAGAGATCGCCCGTGTCTTTCAGCAGTGCGGAATGGTGACCGAGCTTGATGACGTACTGACCGTGTCGGCGGGCATGGAGTACGTCGATCGCTCCGGCCAACGACTGTTCACGTTCGAGGGTTTCGAGCGCGAACCGCTGCTGGGGTGGGAGGAGGACTACGTCTTCCTGCAGCCCGAGCTGGAAGGAGCGCTGCGCCGACGCCTCTCCGCATTTCGTCACGTGGAGATTCGCCAAGGGCACCCGGCACCGGCCCTGAGCGAACTGCTGGAGCAGGCGACGTACATCGTGGCGTGCGATGGTGGCGGCAGCCAGCTGCGTGAGGAACTGGGGATCGGCCTACGCGACCTGGGCTATGACGAGCCGTGGTTGGTGGTCGACGTGATGATTCGCCGCGAACCATCGCCGCCGCTCCCCACGATCATCCAGCAGGTGTGCGACCCGGCGCGGCTGGCGACCTTCGTTCCCTCCCACGGCGCCCACCGCCGCTGGGAGTTCCAGGTGCAAGCCGGTGAGCAGCCCGACCCGTGGCGGCTGCTGGCGTCGTGGGGCGTGACACCGGATCATGGCGATCTGATTCGTGCCGTGCCCTACCGATTCCACGCGCTTGTTGCCGAGCGCTGGCGCGGTGGCCCCGACGGCCGAGTGCTGCTGGCTGGCGACGCGGCGCACATGATGCCACCCTTCATGGGACAGGGCATGTGCAGCGGAGTCCGCGACGCCGCCAACCTGGCCTGGAAACTCGCCGAGGTGGTCAAGGGTCAGTCGTCCGACGAGTTGCTCGACACGTATGAAAACGAGCGGGCGGGGCACACCGAAACAGTCATCGAGATGTCGGTCGAGGCCGGCTGTACCCTCGCCCGGCTCGCCGCCGATCCGAATGATGTTCCCCAGCCCTCCCAACCCGACCCACACCGATGGTCGCGTATCCCCGGGCTCGATCTCGACGCCGAGTTTCCGGTCGGTCATCTGCTGCCGCAACCCGACCGTCTCGATGACCGACTTCCGCTCGGCTGGGCATGGGTCGCCGCGGACGGAACCTTCGACTCTCCCGACGGCAATCCTGTAGTGATTGAACCCCGTGCGACTTACGGCGAGCGCGCCGTCTTGGTGCGCCCCGACCGTTACATCGCCGCGGTAGCTGGCTGACGGTCGTCCGGCGACAACCGCGTCAGTGCAGCGTCGCTGCCAGCGCGACGACGTCGTCCACCTGGTGGCGGCCAACTTCCAGTTCAGGAGCAGGGAACAGGGCCACGTCGTGGGCGCCTGCATCGCCCAGCAGCGTGAGGTGTTCCAATGCGTCCTCAAAGGTGCCGATGGCGCCCAGCTCAAGCCACCAGTCACGGGGCATGTCCACCAGAGCATCGTTGCCGCCAACAGCGAACCGCTCGCGTAGCTCGTCGGCGTGTGGGTGGGCATCGATGGCCGGGTTCGGCGATGACAACCAGCCGGCGACCACCGGTGCCATCCATCGGTAGGCCGTTCGCCGGTCGGCCTCCACGCAGAGTGAACTGAATACACTCACCCGAAAGCTGTCCGAGGCGTTCGTCTGTTGTACCGCCCTGCGCACATAGGCGGCACCCGCGGCCTCTGCCAGCACCACCCCATCGGCGACGCGGCCGGCTAGGGCCAACGACTGAGGCCCGCGCACCCCAGCCACTACCGGGGGGACAACGGTGGGCGGTTGGTCGAACTGCACGTCGGTGAGGCGCACCTGTCGACCGGTGAAAGTGACACACTCACCGCGCAGTAATTGGCGCACCACGGTGATCGTTTCCTCCAACGTGGTGAGCGGGCTGGGCGTGCGTGCACCCATCTGTTCCATCCAGCTCTGCACGCCGTGGCCGATGCCCGCGATCACCCTCCCCGGCGCCAGGTTGGCGAGGGTCGCGACTTCCATGGCAGTGATCGCCGGGTTGCGGGCCACCGCCGGCAAGATGCCGATGCCCACGTGCAGCCGCTGCGTGCGGGCAAGTGCCGCGGCTGCCAGCGAAATGCCGGCGGTGTAGAAGCAATCCTCGATGACCCACAGTTGGTCGACCCCGCCCGCTTCCAATCGCTCGGCGAACTCGACGATTGCGAGCGGAGGGTAGGTGCGGTCGAAGCACATGCCGACGGCGGTACGGCTCATAGCGGCACACTAGCCCTTGGGTTGATAGCGGCTCGGATACGAGAGCGGTACCAGTCGCAGTGGCAGCTCCTTCAGTCCGTTGATGAAGTTGCTGCGCACCCGCTTGGGTTCGCCCACCAGTTCGATGCGGTCGACTCGTGTCGTGAGCGCAGCCAGAAATGTCCGGACTTCCAGTCGCGCCATCCATTGTCCGATGCAGAGGTGCGGGCCACCACCGCCGAACGTGACGTGACGATTCGGCGTGCGTGCGATGTCGAAGCGATTGGCCTGGTCGAACACTGCCGGGTCGAAGTTGGCTGCGGTGTACCAAGTGACCACTTTGTCGCCCGCGGCGATGGGCACTCCGCCAAGTTCGGTGTCGACGGTGGCGGTGCGTCGGAAGTGCAACTGCGGGCAGGTCCAGCGCAGGACCTCCTCCGTTGCAGAGTCGAGTAACGCCGGCTCGGTGCGTAGCTGCTGTAGCGCGTCCGGGTTCTGCGCCAGCACCAACAGACCCTGAGCGAGTGCATGGCGAGTGGTTTCGTTACCCGCGATGAGTAGCAGCAGAAAGAACGTGCCCTGCTCGCGATCGCTCAGCGGTTCACCATCGACAATCGCATTGGTGAGCACGCTCAACACGTCGCCGCTCTCGACGCCACGCCGCGCCGCCGCCAGCCGCTGGACGTACTCGAACACCTTCAGCGAAACTGGGCTGCGGAAAGGCAGCAGTCTGTATGGGTCGGTGTCGGTACGGTCGCTGACTGCGGGGGAGTAGTCCGGGTCGGCGTTGTAGACGATCTGATCGGCCCAGTGGAAGAGCTTCGGTGCATCGTCATCGGGCACGCCGAGCAGGCCGGTGAGCATCCGGATCGGAAGTTCGCGAGCGACAGCATGCACTGCGTCGAGCCGACCAGCAGTGCGGCTGGCGGCGAGCGCATCGTCCAGCACCTCGTCCACCAGCTGCGTCGCGTGAGCGGCGTACGTTTCCACCGCCAGTTTGCTGAAGGTCGGGTTCACCAACTGGCGCAGCTTCGTGTGTCGCGGCGGGTCGGTCTCCAGCATCGTTCGGCGTGCGGCCAGCGCCTCTGGGTCGTCCTGAAGTTCCTCGATCTCGGTGCCGCCGACTTCGCTGGAGAATGTTCGCCAGTCCTTGTGGACGGCCACGATGTGCTCGTGGGCGGTGAGCGACCAGAAGCCCGCGCCCTCGTGGCCATTCGCTGAGGTCTCGTTCACCCATGCCACAGGCGCAGTGCTGCGGAACTCGTCGTAGGCAGCCTGCGGCAGGCCACGCTCGTAGACGTCATGGCTGAGAATGTCGAGATGCGGCAGCGAATCTGGGCGTGACATCAGGCAGAGGAGCCGAGGTATGCCGCCGCGACCAGCGGGTTGGAGCGAACCTCGCCAGGCGTGCCCTCCGCCAGGACTCGGCCCTCGTTGAGCACCACGATGTGATCGCTGATACGTGTGATGAAACCGAGGTCGTGGTCGATCACCAAGACGCCCGCACCCACGCGCGCAGCGACCGATCGAACGGATTCCACCATGGCCAAGCTCTCCTGGTCGCTCATGCCGGACGTGGGCTCGTCGAGGAGCAGGAAGTCGGGTGCCAGCGCCGCGGCGCGTGCAAGTTCGAGCCGACGCTGGTTGCCGTAGTCCAACGTGCCTGCCTGGCGGTCGGCCCATTCGGTGAGACCGGCGTCGTCGAGGAGAGTGTCGGCATCGGGGCGCACTCGATTCGGACGATGGCGGGCGGCGACCAGCGCCGTGAGTGCGACGTTTTCGCGCACGCTGAGGTTCTTGAACAGCCGCAGGTTCTGGAACGTACGAGCCAATCCCGTACGAGCGATCTCCACCGGCTTCGTATCGGAGAGATCGTGTTCACCCAGGGTGACACGGCCAACCTGCTCGTGCACGATGCCGGTGATCACGTTGAACAGCGTGGTCTTGCCGGCACCATTGGGGCCGATGAGGCCGACCACTTCGCCGGGTCGCACGGTGAGTCCGGCGCCATCGAGAGCGACGAAGCCACCGAACCGCACTTCGATGTCGGTGGCAATCAGGGTGTTGACACCCTGTTGCGGCGTCTCGCCTGACGGCGGCGGCCGACGATACATCCGTCGTCGCAACCAGCCGGCGAGGTCGCGGTCGCCCAGCAAGCCTCCGGGCCGCAACAGCATGACCAGCAGCATCGTGCCGCCCAGGAAGAGGTCGGGGAAGCGTTCGATATTCAGTCGCTGCGGATCGCCCAGCTGCCGGAACAGTTCGTTACCGGCGGTGATCAGCACAGTGCCCAGCACTGCGCCGGAGATGGAGCGCATGCCACCCACCACCAGCATGACCAGGATGAGGATTCCCGAGTCGAGGGTGAATTGCTTCGGGTTGACGCTGCCCAGCGACTGCGCACGGAGCGAGCCCCCGAGTGCAATCAGGCCCATGCTCACGGTCCACGCGGCCCAGCGCGAGCTGAACAGACGAATGCCGAGTGCGGGTGCGGCCAGCTCGTCCTCGCGAGTCGCGATAGCGAAGCGGCCGATGCGAGTCTCTTGGAAGAAATGCGCAATCACAAGAGCGAGAAAGGCGCTCGCCCAGAGCCATCCGTTGCCCTCCAGGCGGGGAATGCCCGACAGCCCGCCGGCGCCACGGGTGAGCTCCTTCCAGTTCTTCACCAGCTGCTCGACCACATACAGCGCCGCCAGCGTGATCATTGTCGGCGCCAACCCGCTGGCCCGACTGACCGCGATGCCGAAGATGCCGCCGATGATCACCGTCACCAGGACGGCGAAGAGCGTCGCACCCAATGGGCCGTAGTGGATGCTCTCCAGACCGAACGGAATGTCGGGCAGTGACTTCGCCTTTGCTGCCAAAGGAATGCCGACCACCGCGGTGGCATACGCCGCAATCTGTGCGAAGGCCATGTGGCCGAAGCTGAGAACACCGGTGTTGCCGATAAAAACCTGCAAACCCAGTACGAGAATGAAGTTGCTGAGCATCTCGGCGATCAACGAGTCGCGGCTGGCGCCACCGCCGCTGGTGTACGCCATCGCGAGGGCGGCCACGATCGCCACCAACGCAGCGCTCGCCAGGGTGCTGCGCGTGAATCGGAGGAGGCCTGCGTTGAAGCCGCCCATCACACGCGCTCCGCGTGCGACACCTTGAAGATGCCATCGGGTCGGACCACGAAGAAGATGGCGATCAGCACGAACACGATGGCGGTGGAGTACTTGTCCCAGCCAACGGCCACCTCGGGCAGGTAGGCGCGGGTGAGCGTTTCCAGAAGGCCGAGGACCAAGCCGCCCACAACCGCTCCGGAAAAGCTGCCCAGACCGCCGATCACAGCGGCGATGACCGCCTTCAGGAGCCAGTCCGAACCCATGCTGGGCTCGGCTGCGGGCGAGCGCATCAGGATCAACGTAGCCGCGACGCCGGCGAGGAAGCCGGCGAACGCGAAGGCACCAGAAATCACCCGGTTGGCACGAACACCCATCAGACGAGCGGCGTCGAAGTCTTCCGCCGCGCCGCGCACGCTGATACCGAAGAGGGTGCGCTTGAAGACCACCGCGGTGAGCGCCAGGGTGAGTGCGGTGACCGCGATCGTCACGACGTCCATGACTTCGAAACTGACGCTCGCAATCTTGAACTGGTTGAACACCCACGCCGGCTTCGGGAATGCTCGCTGCTTCGGCGACACCGCGATCTGCCAGACCGCGTGCGACAGGCGTTCCAGAGCGAATGACGTCAGCAGCAGCGTGAATGGGCTGGAGTTGCGGACCCAACGAAATGCAATCAATTCGGTGGCCACCGATGCCAGGACGGCGCTGCCGATGATTACCAGCGGCATCCACCACCAGCTGCCGCCATGCAGAAAGAAGAAGTAGGACGTGTACGCGCCGACAGTGATCAGCTCGCCGTGCGCGAAGTTGACCAGGTGCATCACGCCGAAGATCAGCGAGATGCCGAGTGCGAGCAGCGCATATGTACTACCGACGCCCAAGCCGTCGACGATGGTCTGGATCAGCTTGGTCACGCTTCGCCCCCGATGAAGGACTCGAACAGGCTGGTGTCAGCGGCCAGTTCGGCGCCGGTGCCGGTGGCGATGATACGGCCGGTACGCAGCAGGTAGCCGCGGTCGGCAAGCCCCAACGCGCGAGTTGCGTTCTGCTCGACGACGAGCAGCGTGCGCCCCTGCTCGCGTAGCCGCTGCAGCAGGTCGAACACGACGTCGACCATCGTCGGCGCCAGGCCAAGGGTGGGCTCGTCGAGCAGCAGCAATCGAGGGTTGCTCATCAGTGCCCGGGCGACTGCGAGCTGCTGTGCCTCGCCGCCCGACAGGAACCCAGCCGACGTGGTCCACTTCGAACGCAGCACGGGGAAGAGCTCAGCTGCCTCGTCCAACCGGGCACGCCGGTCGCCGGGAGATGCGGTACTGCCGCCCAACCGGAGGTTCTCTTCGACGGTCAGGTCCTTGAAGATGCGGCGATGCTCTGGCACCAGGGCCAAGCCGGCCCGGACCAGCCGCGCGGGATCGCTACCGGTGATGTCGTTGCCGTCGAAGCGGACGCTGCCCGTGGCCGGGCGTAGGAGCCCGGCCACGGTATTGAGCAGCGTTGTCTTGCCGGCACCGTTGGGCCCCACCAGTGCCACCAGCTCACCTTGGTGCACCTCGAGCGAGGCGTCGTGCAAGGCAGTGATGGCGCCGTAGCGCGTTGTGATCGAGTCGACCTCGAGCATGGCGTTGGTGGGACCGGCCGCTGGGTGGCTGGGTCAGCCGGGAATGTTGGTGGGGCGAATGGCCTCGAGGAAGGTCGGCTTGTCATCCTTGACTTCGAGGATGACCACGTCCTTCTCCGGCACGCCTTCGGTGCCTGCATAGGTGACCGTGCCAGTGGTGACCGGCACGTTGACCAAGCCGTTGATGGTCGTGATGAGCACGGCAGGGTCGACCGAGCAGGCTTCCGTTGCCGCCGCGGCAAGGATCTGCACGGCGTCAGCCGCAAGTGCGCCAAAGCTGATGGTCTCGATGTTGGCGCCAGCAGCGGCGGCATCGTCGAGGAACTGCTGGACACCATTGCTGGTCTGCGGGAAGGTGTTGGCGGCGAAGACGACACCGTTGGCGACGTCGCCGGCGCTCCACACGACCGTGGCGTCGAACCCGTCAACCCCGGTGACGATGACATCCTTGAGGCCCGCTGCGCGGAGCTGCGCCAGCAGCACCTGGGTCTGGGGCATCACCATGGCGGTGAACAGAATCGCCGGCGGCTCGGGGAGTGCGGCGATCTCGTTGACCTGGGTGGAGAAGTCGGCGTCGGCCAGGCTGTAGGCGTAGTCGCCCAGCACGGTTCCGCCGCCGTCCTCGAAGACCTTGGTGAAGTACTCCGGGTTGCCAGAGAAGTACACGTCGTCGCTGCTGCTCAGCGTCACCGCAGTGGTGTGGTCGTTCGACAGCGCCCACTGGGCTATTGCCGATGACTGCACCGGGTCACTGAAGCTGGCGAGGAACGCTCCACGCGACGGGTCTGCCAGGGCAGGGTCGGTGGACGCCATGTAGATGATGGGGGCTTTGCCATCGATTGCGTCGAGCAGCGGTGCGCCAGTGCTGGCGAACGGCGGCCCGATGATTGCGTTGACACCGCTGTCGAGCAGTTCCTGCCCAGCGCGCTGGGTAGCTGCAGGGTCGCCCTGGATGTCCTTGACCGAGTACTCGACCGGCAGGCCACCAACACCGCCGGCCTCGTTGATCTTGTCGACCATGACCTTCGCGGCTTCCGAACCCGGCTGATCGGAGAAGGCTCCGAGCTCGCCGAGGTCGGCGGCGAAGCCGATCTTCAGCGGCGAATCGAGCACGCACGCGGCGCCATCGGTCGCAACGGTGGTGTCGCCGCCAGTGGTGGTATTTGCGGGGGCCGTTGTTTCTGCGGCCGCTGTGCTTTCGGCGGGTGCTGCGGTACTGGCAGTCGTGCTGTCGTCGCTGCACGCTGCAGCCACGATGCTCAATGACATGAGCACTGCCGGAATGATTCGCTTCCTCATGGACTTCCCCCTGGAATGTGCCGCCTGATGCTGCGGTGAGTGATCGTCGAGATGGTACCGCACGAAGTAGTTAGGAAACGAACGATCGGCGCGCGTCGGTCGACCAATTGCTAACGTCGTCGCTCTATGGGGAACCGACGGGTACGAGTCATGTGGAGCGATCTCAACGGGCTGTCGCACGGCCGCTACGTGCCCGAGCGGCGCCTGGGGGAGCACGGTCACCACGCTGTCACCACGCTGACGATGAACATCAAGGGCGACATCCTGCCCGTCGACGGGTACGCGATGGATGTCGGTTTCCCCGATCTGTCCACGGTGCCGCTGCGCGAGACCCGGCGCACCGGGTGGGAAGTCGACACCGACGTCGCGATCGCCGATCTCGAGTTCAACGGCGCTCCACTCGCAATCTCGCCACGGGCCGCGCTGCAGCGAGCGGTCGAGGCATGGCTCGCACTCGGTTACGAGCCGATGTTGGGCTACGAGATGGAGTTCTACGTCATGCAGCCGGATGCCGACGCGCCTGGTGGTTTCTCGCCGCTGCAGATCCCCGGCCACCGGGTGTACGGGGTGGGTATCGGCGGCGACGTCACCGGCCTCACGTTCGACTACTTCGACGCGGTGGAGACCAGCGGCCTCGACCTCGAAGGCATCATGGCCGAGTTCAGTCCGGGCCAGTTCGAGATCAACATGAAGTACGGCCCTGCGCTGGACAGTGCCGATCGTGCCTTCATCTGCAAGGAACTGACCCGTGAACTGGCTGCCGCCAAGGGGTACCGGGCCACCTACATGGGCCGCCCGCACCCGCTGATGGTGGGTAGCGGCCTACACATCAACTTCTCGCTCGTTCCCAAGGAGGGCGGCAGTAATGCGTTCGACGACCCGCACGCGGAGCACGGCATCTCGTCGCTAGCTCGCCAATGCCTGGGTGGGCTCATCGCTCACCACGAGGCGATGGGCGTCATGTCGGCACCCACGGTCAACAGCTACAAGCGGCTGATCCCCGGCATCATCGCCGGCTACTGGGCCAACTGGGGTCTCGACAACCGGATGAGCACCTACCGCGTGCCGTGCGAGCGTGGCGCCGCCACCCGCATCGAGAACCGGATGCCATGCGGCACCGCCAGCCCGTACCTCGCCGCCGCGGTGATGTTGAACGCGGCACTGCTCGGTGTGGTCGACGGGCTGGATTGCGGCGCACCGCAGGCGGGCGACGGCGACACCGAACCGAACACCGACCGTCACACGCCACACACGCTGCCCGATGCCGTCGACGCGTTCGAGGCCGACTCGGTCTTGTGTGAGGCGATGGGCGCCGACCTGACTCGCGCGTACCTTGCACTGCGGCGCGACGAGATCGCCCGCTGGGAAGCCACCGGCAACACATGGTCGGTCGAGGAAGTCACCGACTGGGAGCTCGCCGAGTACCTGCCGTACTACTGACCCGGATTTTCCCCCCGAACACACAGCGTTTGTGCACTTACTCCGAGGGGGTGTCGAGGCTGAGCAGGTTCAGGCAGTCGTCGACGCCTCGCAGCTCGACGTCAGACCGCTGCATGCGCGTGGTGAAGTCGGCACGTGACATCTCGAACTTCTGCATGGTCGCCGCGCGGGCTTGACGGACACCGCGGCGCTTGCTGGCGATCGAGTAGCCGAGGCTGTTGGTCACCCCCAGCGATGGACCGTTGTCCTCCCACGCGCTCGTGGTCGCCGTCTCGCCACCGAGACCGAGGAAGCCCAGATGCAACGTGGCGACGCGCATCTCCTTGCCGATGCCCTGTCCTTGAAATTCCCTGCCCAACCATGAGCCGGTCTCGAACTCGCGAAGAATCGGAAAGTCCTTGGCGATGAGCGCGGCGGTGCCGACGACCTTGCCACCGACGATGGTGGCGAGGTTGACGTTCCAGTTCGTGGGCGTCATCTCTGCTCGGCACCGCCAATAGAACTGCATGGTATTGCGCTCGAGGACCGGCGATGGCTCGGTCGACCACGGCATTGCGAACGGCATGAAGTCAGGGTCGTGGATGCCTTTGGTGGCCAGCAGCGCCAGCTCGGCCGCCATCTCGTCGTCGACGTAGCGCAGTTCGAGGCGCGGGGTGCGAACACGGAGATCGAAGAGCGGCCAGACCGGGTGCGTCATTCAACAAGTGTTGCGCACGCCGTCGACTGGTGGCGCCGCAATTGATCAGTAGGCGGTGACGTACTGGTCGCGTTCCTCTTGGGCCATGGCGGCGATGTCGTCGATCTCGTCCGTGTCGAACCCGGCCATCTCTCGGAACTTGCGGGCCAGCTGAATGGCAGCATCGCGGGACTCGCCGCGCAGCCCGCGAAAGTTGAACAGCCCATCGACAGTGCGTTGGAACTCGAGCGCACGCGTCTGACGCTCCTTGTCGTCCTTGGTGAGTTCGCGCAGCCACGTACTGCCCATCTTCACGTGGGTGACCTCGTCGGCCAACATCCAGTCCTCGCAGAAGTGCAGCACAGGGTCGTTCATCTCTTCGGCGAAGTTGCGCATGGTGGTGAACACGTCGATGGCCAGGCCCTCCAGCCCGCGGTTGACGCCCGCGAGACGAAACACCGGGTCCGGGTGGCAAGCGGTCTCGAAGAGGGTGACGGCTTCGCTGTACTCACCGATGTCGGTGCCCATGTGGTCGCCCAGCAGCAGACTGATCTCCACGTGGCGAGCTTCGTCCCAACACTGGCGGGCCATGTCCAGCTTCATTGCGAACGGGGTTTCATCGGTTGCGTAGTCGAACGCGGTACGGCCGGCGCCCTCCATTGCCTGAATCTCGCCGACGAAGATGCCGTGCATCTGCCGACGCGCACGGTCCGCCACATCGTTGGACGCCGGGTTCATTCGCCGTTCCTCGCCGGCGCCGTTCATCCGTTCGTCGGCGAAACGCTCTGCAGTCGTGATTCGGTGGAAGCGGGCATCACGAGCAAGTGAGTCGGGAGGCAACTGTGTGCGCATGTGAAAACGATAGTTCAGTTCCTTGGCCAACGGTGGCTTGGGCGGCCGCGACCTACGGCTCTGAACGCAAGCCGATGATGAGCGCACGCCCCATCCGCTCCCGGTAGAACTCCGTCAGTGTCGGGAGCTTCAGATCGCAGGCGCGTGCGGTCGCGTCCGGCCCCACCTCATATGGGACGACGCACCAGACTTCGGTGCCGGGCAACAACACGTCGCCGACCAGCTGATCGAGGTGGGTGTACAAAAGCCCGTCGACGGTCTCGCGAAGGACGGTGACGTCCATCGGGTGTGGCGGATCGTGTCGGAAGACATCGTCGACATACCAGTGGGTCATCGGGTGGTACCCCACCACGATCACGCGGGAACCGCTGAGGTTGGCAACAACCCGTAGATCCTCGGTGAGGCCGCGAGCGAAGGTTGTCGAGGCGGTGGCGTTGCCGATGATGCTGGTGGGCCACATGAGCGGGACCATCGCTGCTGTCAGGGCGAGTGACGCGATGGGAGCCACGAACCTGTTGCCGGCGCGATCGTGCAACGCGCGCCAGACCAGCATCAGCGCCCCGAATGGAATCAGCGTGGCGATCGGCGCGATGAAGGCGAGATTGACACGCACAGGTGTCGACGGCCATGCGACCACCACGCTGGCGACAATCGCGCCGAGTTGTCCGGCCACAACGAACGCGAGAAAGGACCAGCATCCTCTCGCGACGACAACGGCCCCGACTGTCAACGCAACAACGGTCGCGGCGACGGCAAGTGCGCCGACCGACTGGTCGCGAGACGCGGCGAACGCGCTGTTGAACTGACTCGCGAAGTGCGTGATGAATGACCAGGCACCACCGACCCCGAACCGCTCGTCACTCCAGTAGTTGACGAGGTTGCCTGACGTCAGCGGGCGGTAGAAGAAGACCCAGACGACGCCGACCGTGGCGACTAGTGCGGCCAGCGCAACAGCTGCGGTGCGCCGGCTGATCGGGAGGTGCCCCCGGCGCCACAGCAGGATGATCGCCGGCGTCATCAGGAGTGCGCCCTGGGTGAACAGGGGAAGCACCACCGCCACAGTCAGCAACGCGGTCGGCCGTGCTCCACGAAGCTGCACTCGCGCCGCTGCCCAGATCAGAAGTGCGCCGCCGAGCAGCTCGACCCCGTAGTTGTTGAAATACACGCTGACAGCGGCGATGGCGGGAATGCAGCACGCCGCCCAGACGCTCAAGGCCGCGATCAACCTGGCGTGACCGCGTAGGACGCCCGAACGTTGGGCGATCATCCGCAGGGAGTCGGCGAGGAAGGCGAGCCCGACTGCGGCGGGGATCAGCGTTGCTGCGCGGGCGAGTGACCGACTGGCCGGCAAGGGGGCCAACAGGTAGTGCATGGCGTACAACCAACCCGGTGGGATCGGTGTGTCATGAAGCAGCGCGCGCGCCCGCGGGCTGGCGTCGCGAACCATGTCGTAGCGCCACATCTCATCGAAGTAGAAGTCGATGGCCAGTGAGCGGCGGGCGATCACCATCAGGAACAGCAGGGCAACGAGGGCTGTGCCGGTCACGTATGTGATCTGCGAGCGGCGACTCCCGTCGAGATTGCGGCGACGTTCCAGTTCGGAGGCGGCCGCTTCTTGACCAGACGCTTCTTGGTCGGACGCTTCTTGGTCAGAGGGGTATTCGGTTGCCGACGTGACATCAATCGGCGGCACCGTCACGGTTCGCGTTCCGCTTCCGCACGATTGGCGAGGTACCAGTCGATGGTGCGCCGGAGGCCTTCCTCGAAGGGCATCTGCGCGCGCCAGCCGAAAAGTTCTTCGGCGCGACCCGGGTCAACGCGCCGGCGCGGCTGACCATCGGGCTTTGTGGGGTCCCACACCAGTTCCCCGCCGTAACCGACCATCGCCGCGATCATCTCCACCGTCTCGCGGATGGTGATCTCGCGGTTGGTGCCGAGATTGACCGGCTCCACCCCGTCGTACTGTTCGGCGGCAATGACAATAGCCTCGGCTGCGTCGTCCACGTACAGGTACTCACGGCTGGCCGTGCCCGTGCCCCAAACCTCCAACTTCTGTTCGCCTTGCTCGACGGCCTCGACGCAGCGCTTGATGCGAGCCGGAATGACGTGGCTCACCGACGGATGGAACTTGTCGCCGGGGCCGTAGAGATTCGTAGGAATCAGATAGGCGAAACGCTGGCCGTACTGCTGATTGTTGACCTGCGCGTGGATCAGCTGCGCCTTCTTGGCGATGCCGTACGGCGCATTGGTCTCCTCCGGATACCCGTCCCACAGGCTTTCCTCGCGGAAGGGCACCGGGGTGAACTTCGGGTACGAGCAGACCGTGCCGAGCAGTACCGTCTTTTCGACGGAAGGCGCCATTCGTGCGGCCTCGATGATGTTCGTACCCATCATCAGATTGTCCAGGTACAGCGGCGCGGGCGCCACCTGGTTGTAGCCAATGCCACCCACCCGTGCTGCCAAGTGAACGATGTGCGTCGGCTCAGTGTCCGCCAACAGCCGCTCGGCGACGCCAGCCTGGGTGAGGTCGTAGTCGGCGCTGCGCGGCACCGCAACCTGCGCGCCGAGCGCCTGCAACTTCGCGACGACCACTCGACCGAGGAAACCTGCGCCTCCGGTGACGACGACTCGACGGCCACTCCAAAAACCTGTCATGACCACGATGCTACGACGCGCCGGGGCATGATGGGGTGCGTGCGAGTCGCCTACACCCTCGAGCAATGTTGGCATCGCGTTCCCGGCGGCACCGGGGTTGCAGCGTTGCGCATTGCCGAGGCGTTGGGACCACACAACGATGTGCGGCTGGTCGGTGTTGCCGGACGTCACCGTCACCTCCCGCCCGAACCGTGGGTACCCCCAATTCCAGTTGCGCACCTGCCCCTGGCTGCACCGTGGCTGTACGAGACGTGGCTGTACGGCAATTGGCCGAAGGTGGAGGTCGCCACGGGCAAGGTCGACATCGCTCACGCGACCACGCTGATTCCGTGCCCGACCGACGCAAAGCTCGTCGTCACACTGCACGACCTCGCCTTTCTTCACGATGCCAGTCAGTTCACGCGCCACGGTGCGCGGGTTTTTCGGCGCAGCCTGGAAATGACCAAGCGTCGGGCGGATCTGGTGCTGTGCTGCAGCGAAGCAACGATGGACGACTGCGTTGCCGCAGGCTTGGATACCGATCGGCTGCGTCTGGTGCCCTTGGGTGTGGAGACTGAGCGCGCCGACGTACTGGAGGTTGCGCGCGTTCGTCAGCTGTACCGGCTGCCGGAGGAGTACCTGTTGTTCGTCGGCACAGTCGAGCCGCGCAAGAACCTGAAGGGTCTGGTAGCGGCACTCGCGCATCTACCACGGCCGCCACTCCTGGTTGTTGCCGGGGCCGACGGGTGGGGCGACAGCGGTGTCAGCCAGAGCGCGCAGGTCCGCTTCTTGGGGTTTGTACCCAGTGACGACCTGTCCGGTCTTTACGGCGGCGCGAAGGTCTTCTGCTACCCAAGTGAACGCGAGGGGTATGGTCTCCCGGTGCTCGAGGCGATGGCGCAGGGAACCCCGGTGGTGACCAGTCGCGGCACCGCGACCGAAGAGACCGCGGGCAACGCTGCGGTCCTGGTTGATCCGATGAGCCCGGCCGACATCGCTCGTGGCATCGATGAGGCGGACCGCCGCCGGTCAGAGCTGTCAGCGAAGGGCCTCGCGCGCGTTCAACGGCGTAGTTGGGCGATGACGGCCACCTTGACCGCCGCCGCGTACCGGGAGCTGGCCGGTTGAGCCTGCCGAATGTGCTGGTCAACATGCTGTGGTGCGTACCCGGCCGCGTCGGCGGCTCGGAGGAATACCTCGTCCGCCAGCTCCTGGGTCTCGGTGAGCTGCCCGAACCCCGCTGGCATCCGACGGTGGCCGCCGCTCGCGGGCTGCTCACGGCGCACCCCCAGCTGGCAGCGGTGGCGACGTTGATCGAACCGGATTTCGACAGCGGCAATCGTGTCCGTCGTATCGCCGGTGAGGCGACCTGGCTGCGGCGCAACAGCGTCGAGGCTGCGCTGGTTCATCACGGTGGCGGCACCGCACCCATTGGTGCGCGCCGGCCCTATGTGCTGACCATCCACGATCTTCAGTTCCGCACCTACCCTCAGTACTTCTCGCGGCGCAAGAGGGCGTACCTGGCAGCTGTTGTTCCGCCGTCGGCGCGCCGGGCAGCGATGGTGGCGGTGCCCAGCGAGTACGTGCGTGACTCGGTCGTTGCTGCCTACGGGGTTCACGCCGATCGCATCGCAGTGGTGCCGCACGGCGTCGAACCTGGGCTGGCGAGCGAGGTGACCCCGGCGCCCGAGTTGCGTCAGCGATACGAGTTGGGCGACGGTCCAATCATTGTGTATCCAGCGGTCACGCACCCACACAAGAGCCACCGGTTCCTTCTGCAATTGATGCGCGACCACTGGAAGGACCCTGACCTACGGTTGGTGCTGACGGGTGGCACGGGCCTGGCCGAGGCCGAAGTGGCAGCGTGCACCGACCCGCGAGTTCGCCGTGTGGGCCGGGTGCCCGCGGCCGACCGCAATGGACTGCTGGCGATGGCCGATGCAATGGTGTTTCCCAGCCAATACGAAGGGTTCGGCGCGCCGCTGATCGAGGCGATGGCCCTCGGCGCACCGGTGGTGTGCGGCGACGCCACCTGCATGCCACAGATCGTAGGTGACGCTGGCCTCGTCCTGCCGTTGCTTCCCGAAGCGTGGGCGGGCGCGCTGGACGAGGTGCGCCGGCGCCGAACCGAGCTGGTTGCGGCTGGTCATCTGCGTGCGCAGGACTTCACGTCAGCAACAAGCGGTGCCGCGCTGGCGGCCGTTTACGGGAAGGCGCTGCACCTGTGAACGACCGGACCAGGAACGACCGGACCAGGAACGACCGGACCATGAACAACCGGACCATGAACGATCGGACCATGAACGATCGGCCGCTGAACGATCGGCCGCTGAAGATCGCGGTGCTTTGCCCGCACTTCGCCCCCGACACCGCACCTACCGGCGAGGTCATCACGCGCATCGTCACCGAGTTGGCTGCGCTGGGCCACGAACTTCATGTGATCACGGCTTTGCCCTGGTATCGCGAACATCGCATCGAGGCCGGGTGGGACGCCAAGTTGCTCCGCCGCGAGCAGACCGATTGGGGCTCGATCCTTCGTGTGAACCCCTTTCCTGGCGACGACAAGCGCAACCTGCTTCGTCGTGCCATGGGCTTTGCGGGGTTTAGTGCCCTCGCCGGAATGGCATCGCTGCGCGGTGGTCGCGTCGACGCAGTCCTCGCGATGTCCCCGCCGCTGACCATGGGACTGACCGGGTGGGGCACCCACCTCGTGCGACGCGGCCCGCTGGTGTTCAACATCCAAGACGTCTTCCCGGACGCAGCGGTCGAGACCGGAGCGATCACCAATCGCCGCCTCATTGCGTTCGCCCGCTGGTTGGAACGGGTCAGCTATCACCGTGCCGCGGCAATCACCGTGCTCAGTGAGGATCTGCGCGACAACGTCGCAGCGAAGGTGAGGGCCAGCCATCGCGGTCGTGTCCATGTGATTCCGAACTTCGTCGACACCAAATTCATCCAACCTGCCGATCGGATGACGCCACTGCGCAGCGAGCTGAACATCGGCGAGGAGCAGGTGGTCTTGTACGCGGGCAACGTCGGCTTCTCACAGTCGCTGGAGATGGTCATCGACTCGGCTCGTGAGTTTCCGCAGGCGACGTTCCTCATCAACGGTGACGGCGGCGCCCGAGCCGTGCTGGAGGCGCGAGCCGCTGGCCTGCCCAACGTTCGGTTCAGCGGCTACCAACCAAAGGAGCGGGTGCCGGAGGTGTTGGCCACCGGCGATGTCCACCTTGTACCGCTGAAAGCCGGCCTTGGTCGGGTCAGCGTGCCCAGCAAGACGTATTCCATCCTGGCTGCAGGTCGTCCAGTTCTCGCCGCCATCGACCCTGGCACGGAGGTACCCCGCATGCTGGCGGCAAGCGGTGGAGGTATCGCGGTTGCTCCCGACGACCCGGTGGCCTTCGGCGCAGGCCTGCGCCAGTTGTTGGCGGATCCGGCGGCCGCACGAGCCATGGGAGCGGCTGGTCGGGCCTGGGTGCTGGACGCGGCGTCGCCGCACGCAGTGGCGGTTGCATACGAGCAGCTCATCAGGTCTCTTGCTTCGGGGCGCCGCTGAGCAACTTTTGGCGTCGCCAGCAGATAACCTCGCACCCTCGTGGCTACGTCATCGTCCGCTCGCAAAGTCGCCAAACTCGCATCGCGGGGCAAAGGCAAGAAGGTGCGCTTCTCCAGCGGCACCACTTTCCCTGCCATCGTGGTTGCCACCGT
>JBBQMG010000041.1:0-25744 GCA_038328705.1 Acidimicrobiales bacterium
GCCGGTGAAGACGGCTGCGCCGGTGAAGAAGGCTGCGCCGGTGAAGAAGGCTGCGCCGGTGAAGAAGGCTGCGCCGGTGAAGAAGGCTGCACCCGTGAAGAAGGCTGCCGTCAAGAAGGCCTGATCGTGGCGAGGCGTCAGCGTCTCGACGCGGAACTGGTTCGTCGGCAATTGGTTGAAAGTCGTACCGACGCGGGCCGAGCCATTCTCGCCGGTCGGGTGCTCGTCAACGGCGCGATCGCCGACAAGGCTTCACGGCAGGTCCACGCTGGCGACGCGTTGGTGATTTCAGGACCGCCCGCCAGATTCGTCAGTCGCGGTGGTGAGAAACTGGACGCGGCCCTTGACGCGTTCTCCCTGGACGTCACTGCGCTTCGAGTCCTGGATGCGGGCGCGAGCACCGGTGGGTTCACAGACTGTCTCTTGCAGCGCGGGGCTGGCCATGTCGTCGCGCTCGACGTCGGCCATGGGCAGTTGCACCCTCGCATCCGCGACGACACGCGAGTCACCGTGCTCGAGCGGTTTCACATTCGTGAGGCCACTACCGCGGCAATCGGCGGCGCAGTGCAAATGGTCACCGCAGACCTCTCGTTCATTTCGGTGAGGCGGGTTCTGGCTTCGCTGACCGGCGTGTGCGTTCCGGGTGGCGACCTGGTGTTGTTGGTGAAACCGCAGTTCGAGGCTGGAAAAGTCGAGGTCTCCAGGGGGCACGGCGTGATCACTGATCCAGCAATTCATGATCGTGTTCGTGACGAAGTGAACACGGCGTTGATCGACAGCGGCTGTGCGGTACACGGCTGGATCGATTCGCCGATCTACGGTGGCGACGGCAATCGGGAATTCCTTGTACATGCCACTACCAACCAGTCAGGATCTCTCGCGTGAGCGCAGTGCTACTCGTCGGCCATCACGATCGCCTCGAGGCAGGGGTACTTGCGCGAGTAGCGGCTGAGTGGCTACGTGAGCATGGTCACGATGTGTGGATGTCGGCCGACGACGCGGTTCCGTTGGGACTTCACGAACTGCAGTCCGACCGTCCGCCGGCGCAGGCCGATCTCGCCATCAGCCTTGGCGGCGACGGCACCATGCTGCGCACCGTCAAGTTGGTCGGTGTGGCCAATGTTCCGATCATCGGCGTCAACGTGGGGCTACTGGGGTACCTCACCGAGGTCGAACCCGACGCAATGCATCACGCACTCGAGCGCTGGTTCGCCGGCCCCAGTGACGGCGAGTGGAACATTGACGAGCGCATGCTGCTAGCTGTCTCGTTGCATCGGGTCGGCTCGGCCGCCACCCAGACCTGGACTGCGCTGAACGAGGGCGTGGTGGAGAAACAAGAGGCAGGCCACACCATCCGCCTGCAGGTGTGGATTGACGGAGCGGCATTCACCTCCTACGCCGCCGACGGGCTAATTCTGGCAACGCCCACCGGTTCCACCGCCTACTCGCTCTCGGCTCGCGGTCCTGTGCTCTCGCCACGGCTGCACGCTGTGCTGCTGACCCCGGTCTCGCCACACATGCTGTTCGATCGTTCGCTGGTGCTCGATCCTTCGGAACTGGTTGAAGTCGAGGTGATCGGGCATCGTTCGGCCACGTTGTCGATCGATGGTCAGCCCGTAGCGACGCTGGCCGAGGGGGATAGGGTTTCGGTTGCTCCGTCGGAGCAGGTAGCTCGCTTCGTTCGCTTCGGCGACCGTCGCTTCCATCAGATCTTGAAGGCAAAGTTCGGGTTGACGGACCGGTAGATGCTGCACGAACTCCACATTGAATCGCTGGGTGTGATCGAGGAGCTCGACCTCGTACTCGGCGCTGGACTGACTGCGCTGACGGGTGAAACTGGCGCGGGCAAGACGATGCTCGTCGAGGCGATCAGCCTTCTCGTAGGCGGTCGCGCCGACGCGATGATGGTGCGGCCAGGTGCTGCCGAGGCGAGGGTTGAAGGACGATTCGTCATCGGTGATGACGAATACGTGGTCGCCCGTGTGATTCCCGCCGATGGTCGGTCGCGGGCGTACATCAACGGTCGGCTCGCCACGGTCGGCAACTTGACGGAGCTGGGTGAGCGCGTCGTTGATCTTCATGGGCAGCACTCGCACCAGAGCCTGTTGTCGGCCAGTGAGCAGCGCGACGCGCTCGACCGCTACTGCCACACCGACCTTGTGCCGCTCAGGGCGGCGCGGGCGAGTCTCACCGAGCTGGATGCATCGCTTGCTGCGCTGGGCGGCGACAGCAAGTCACGAGCACGAGAGCTCGATCTGCTCCGCTATCAGGCCGCCGAGCTTCGTGCCGCTGCGATTGTCGGCGACGCCGAAGGCGCCGTGCTGGAGATCGAGCACGACGAGCTTGCGGGTGCTGTCGACTATCGCGAGCTCGGGGGACTGGCCGTTGCTGCGCTGACCGACGATGCTGGTTCAGGCGATTCCATCGGGGCGGCACTGCGGGCAATCGCAGGCAAGGCGCCGTTCGCCGAGCTGGAGGTTCGACTCCGCGGCTTGAGCGTCGAGATCACCGACGTCGCAGCAGACATTCGCTCGCGGGCCGACGGCATTGAAGAAGACCCGCAACGTCTGGCGGCCGTGCGTGAACGAATGCAGCTGCTGCGCGATCTGCGCCGCAAGTACGGCGACACGTTGGCGGAGGTGATCGCATTTCACGAGGAAGTCGAGGCGCGGCTTGCCGAGCTGGAAGGCTACGAGGGTCGCGTTGCCTCGTTGGAGAGCGAGCGACTGGCTGCAGAGCGCGACGAACGCGCCGCGGCGGCCGGCGTCGCTGCCACACGGCGCAGCGGTGCGCAGGCACTGGGCGAGGAAGTGCAGGAGCATCTGCGCCAGTTGGCCATGCCGCATGCGGCTGTCACGGTCACCGTCGGCGACCATGATCCAGGCGACGAGGTGTCGTTCCTGCTGTCAGCGAACCCAGGGTCGCCGCTATTGCCGCTGGCCCGAGTTGCCAGCGGCGGTGAACTGGCCCGGACGATGCTGGCGCTGCGTCTTGTGCTGACAGAGGCACCCGACACGCTGGTCTTCGATGAGGTGGACGCGGGAATCGGTGGGTCAGCAGCCGTGGCTGTCGGTCGGAACCTGGCCGCCCTTGGGGAACGGCATCAAGTGCTCGTCGTCACGCACCTTGCGCAAGTAGCGGCACTTGCCACCACGCACGTCGTGGTCAGCAAACGCGTGGAGGCTGCCCAGACCCTGACCACGGCGACCCGAGTCGAGGGCCAGGATCGCATCGACGAGGTGGCGCGCATGCTCTCCGGCGACGAAGCTGCCGACTCCGCCCGTCGACATGCCGCAGACCTGTTGGGGGACCGTGTCAGGCGCCGATCGAAATGAGGCAACGGGTGTCACGCGGCGCAGCGGCGCACCGACGATGTTGACTCGACGCATCCGATGACATACGAGGCACTCGACCGGGGGGTGAGTTCCGGAATTCGACGAGACACGATCCTGGTCACGTGGTGCACCCTGCTGTCACGCGCGACGGGCTTCGGTCGAGTTGTTGCGACCGCTGCTGTGTTGGGCGTCGGCGTGTTGGGCGACGTGTATCCAACAGCCAACATGATTCCAAACCTGTTGTTCGAGTTGGTCGCTGGAGGAGTGCTGCAGGCGGTGCTCGTTCCGTCGTTCGTGGCGGCTCGACGCGAGGGCGGCAATGCCGCGCTGAGCGATGCTACGCAGGCAACGGCCGCCGTCATCGTGGTCGGGCTGTCGATGGTTGCGGTCGCCGGGGCAGCCCTCGCGCCGCTCCTCGCACGCTTGTTGCTGCTGGCGGAACCGTCCGCGTCGCTCGCCGATCGCAAGCAGAACTTGATGGTTCCGATGGTGCTCGTGTTCGTTCCCCAGCTGGTGTGTTACGGCGTGGCTACTGTCACCAGTGCCGCCCTGAACGCGAAGGGTCGTTTCGTGGCGGCGGCGTTGGCCCCCGCGGTCAACAACGTGATCGTCATCGTGGCGTGTATCGCGTTTCGTGCAACGCTCGAGGGCGAGGTGGCCGACCTCGACCTGACCGTCTGGCAGTTCGTCCTCATCGCTGGTGGCACGACACTGGGTGTGGTGGCTGCCAGCCTGACGCCGGCGATTGCGCTGCGCCGTGTCGGTGTGCAATGGGTGCCTCGCTGGCGGCCCGAACACCCGGCCGTGCAGTCGATGCGCCGCTCGTTTGGCTGGGCGACGCTGTCGATAGTTGGCACCCTCGTGCCCACCGCGGCGGCGTTCGCGCTTGGCAACGGAGCGCCGGGCGGCGTGGCGGTCTTCGTCTACGCGTTTGCCTTCTACGTGCTGCCGCATGCTCTGATTGCGCTGACGATTGCCACCACGCTCGGACCGCGGGTGGCCGATGGTTGGCAGGCGGGGCGGCTCGCTGAGGTTCGCGCTGCGATTGACAATGCGATGCGCATAACGGTGCCACTGCTGGTGCTGGCGGGAGCCGGGATGGTTGCGCTCGCCTGGCCGCTCACCCGGCTGGTGGCAGGCGTGGGCCAGACAGCAAGCCAAGGGTTGGCGCCCAT
The DNA here is from genome assembly GCA_038328705.1 of Acidimicrobiales bacterium. Lineage (GTDB taxonomy): Bacteria > Actinomycetota > Acidimicrobiia > Acidimicrobiales > Ilumatobacteraceae > UBA668. The sequence goes on from JBBQMG010000041.1 coordinate 4,511, forward strand.
CGCCCTCACATTGGCAGCGTTTGGCCCAGGCCTCGTCGGCTACGGTCTCGCATTCATCATGACCAGGGTGCTGTTCGCCCTCGGCGATGTGCGCAGAGCATCAATCTTGATGGTTGCCGGAGCAATCGTCGGTGTGGTGACGATGGTGCTGGCCTCGGCGTGGATGGAACCGACCTCGAGGGCGACTGCTCTCGCCATCGGTTATGGAGCGGCGCAGACCGTTACGGCTGTGCTGCTCACGATTCGGGTGAACCGTCTGACCGGGGCGATGGCAACCCATCGTGTCGCTCGCCTCGCAACCGAGTCACTGTTGTCAGCGGCGGCATCGGTTGCCGTCATGGTGTGGCTGGTCAGTAGCTTCGACCCAACACGCCGCCAGGCGCTGGTTGCATTCTTGCTGGGCGGCACAGTCGGCGTGGCCGTGTTCGCCGCCGCGATGGGGCTATTCCGCAGTCGCGAGCTGCTGAGCGGACGCCGCCGACAACTTGGCTGAACGGCGCCGTTCGAGCGACTTCACGACCTGAAGGCCGCCGAGCAGGATGAGTACGCCGCCCACGGCGTCGAGGAAGAAGTGGTTGGCGGTGACAACGATGGCCAGGAGGGTGAGCGCCGGGTACAGAACGGCCAACACGCGACCGCGACGGCCGCCGACCTCTTGCCAGATGACGATTGCGCACCACAGTGCCCACCCGAAGTGCAGGCTGGGCATGGCCGCATAGGCATTGGCAATGGCCTTGGCAGCGCTGCTCTGGTAGTTCCAGAGCCCGCCGATCTTGTCGAGTGTGTCGACGAAGCAATTGGGCTTCTCCAAACCCCCGCCAGGGCCGATTGCGGGTATCTCGCCGCCGCACTGGAGGTACAGGCGCGGGGGCGCGAGCGGGAACGCCCAGTACCCGACCAGTGCGAGGAACGTGGTGGCCCCCAACAGATTGCGCAACCGGCGGTAGGCGTCGTGGCGCTTGACGTAGAGCCAGATCAACAAACCCGCCGTGATGATGAAGTGCAGCGTGCCGTAATAGACGTTCAGTGCCTTGATGAACCACGTGGCCCCAAGGAACGCCTGTTGAATCGCTTGCTCGTGGTAGATGAAGATGGTCTTCTCCGCCGAGACCAAGAAGTTGGCGTTGCTGTGGGCTCGGTTCTTCACACCGGCGACGTTGGCCAGGCTGCGAATGGTCTGGTAGACGTAGTAGAAGCCTAGGACGATGCCGACTTCGCGAAGCCATGCGTGCTTGGCGGGTTTCGCGTGGAGGTGTCGTCGTGGGTGCGGCGCGGCGTGCGGCGGCGCGTCAGCATCACGGTCGGCGCACGTCTCCATCCCGGCGATTCTAGAGGCTGCCGCCTCAGATGTCGGTCACGAGTTGCCAGACCGTGACACCGCCGACGTCGGCGACCTGCTCATAGTTGTCACGCACGAACGCGGCAACTTCCGGGAAGAGCGTCAGCGGATAGTTGGCGTAGCCGAGGTCGGTGGTCGTGGAGGTGTCCAGTACGAGTGCGGGGGGACGAGCGCGCAGGTCGTCCATCATGATCTGCAGCGCGCCTGGTGTGGCGAGCGCAAGGGTTTCCGCTGGGTCTTCGCGGCCACCTGACCTTCCTGTCACGAAGTCGGTGTGCACAAGAGCGCCGGCTGGAAGGCGTTCGGCCTTCACGAGTACTTCAGGAAACGAACCCCAGATGAAGACGCTCTGGTCAGCAGCTGTGTGGTCGTGCACGTACGCAGCCAGGTCAGCCGGGTCGGGGCGATGGTGAAACGAGCCGGGGACGAAGAGCAGCGCAAAGGCGACAGCTGTCGGAACCGCCACCCCAACGACCGCCAGCCGACGGGCCCTACCGGTGAACGATACGGCGACGGGCGTCGCAAGAACGACCAGCGGCGGGAGCACCTGCAGCCAATAGTGGCCGAAGAGGCGGAAACCGGCAGCGACAGCGGCGAGGCCGGACAGCAGCCACAGCCACAGGTCGCGATCGTCGCGACCAGCCGCCTTCAGCGGGTTGCGCGTGCGCAATGTGATCCATAGGCACACCGCCATGGTGATGTGGAAACCGATGAACGCAGCGCTGGAAGCCAAACCCCGTAAGAGCGAGATTCCGACGCCAGCGGCGGCCAGCACGAACCCAGGGCTGTTGGTGAAGTTCCACTCCCAGTAGGCGCCGAACGGTGCATAGAGGGCGACGGTGGCGACGGTGGCTGTAGTGCCGACGGCGAGCAGCCCCAGGTTGCGCCAGTGGCCGGCGTGCCAAGCGCCGAAGAGTGCTGCGGGGAGTGCCAGTACCCAACTTTGGCGGGTGAGGAGCGCAAGACCGAAGGCGATGCCAGCGGCGAGACCCCAGAACCATTGCGGACGCCGGCTCCACAGCAGCGCCGCGGCGCCGGGGAGCAGCGCGAAGTGGGCGAAGTTGGCGGCGCCCGCGTCGGCGGGGAAGAACGCCATCGCACCCGCGACGAAAAGAGTGCCAGCCCATGCGGCATGGGCGTTGGTGCCCCACCGACGTTTGGCCTCGTGCGCCATCAGCAGACCGCCGAGCGCCAGAAGAATGGTGACCAGGACGCGCGTGGGGCGTACATCGGTGCTGTCGGTCAAGGAGAATGACGCTGCATAAGCAAGCGGAGGCAGGGGAGGCTTGCGGTCGAAGATGTCGCGATAGAGAGTGCCGCCGGAACGTACGACCAGTCCTTGCACGCCGATTGCTGCTTCGTCGGCGTCGAACAATCGCGTCACGAGTGTCGGCAGCCGCAGCACGATGGCTAGCGACACGACCCACGCATAGGGCCGCTCGATGATTCGTTGCCCAATGCGCGTCACGGGCGACGAGGCTAACCCGCAGGGTCTGTCGCCACCGGCCGACGCGCATACTCTTCGGGAATGCCTGATGTCCGAGGGGTGCTCTTCGACTTCGGTAACACGCTGTTTGCTCACGCCTCGCTCGCCGAGACGATCGAGGTCGCGTGCGCCGAGCTGGGTGAGCCGCGCACTGATCGCTGGGCGGCTGCCTTTGCCCGGCGGGTGGAGTCCGCAGCGCACACAGCCGAGGAACTGCGTCACCCTCGAGACCTCGACTCCGATGTCTGGTATTCGCGGTGGCATGTGCTGTACGGGCTGGCTGACGACGAGGTGCCCGGGCTTGGAGCTGCGATCTACGAGGCAATGCACGATCCGATGCAGTGGCGTCCGTATGCGACTACTGCCGCAACGCTGGGGCGTATCCACGCTTCGGGTGCGCCGATCGCCATCGTCTCCAATACTGGGTGGGACGTGCGCTCCGTGTTCGTGGCGCACCACCTCGATCAGTTGGTGAGCGCCTACGTGCTGTCGTACGAGATCGGCGCCGTGAAGCCTGCGACCGCGATGTTCGACGCCGCGTGCGCCGAACTGGGTGTGCCGGCGACCGATTGTCTGATGGTGGGCGACGACGCCCGAGCCGATTCAGGAGCGGTGGCAGCTGGACTGCGAGTGCTGTTGCTGCCCGCATTGGCGCCCGGTGCCGACAACGGAGTGGACGCCGCAGCTCGAATAGTTGTGGGAGTCTGAGCCAGCATCCGCGCGTGTCGCCTCGGACGCGGTACGCTGCTCTCCCGTTGTCAGTTCACTGAGACGGAGGTCGTCAGCAATGCCGAAGCACATTTTCGTGACCGGAGGCGTTGCCAGCTCCCTCGGTAAGGGTCTCACCGCTTCATCGCTGGGTCGTCTGCTCAAAATGCGTGGCCTGCGGGTCACCATGCAGAAACTGGATCCGTACATCAACGTTGATCCGGGAACCATGAACCCGTTCGAGCACGGCGAGGTTTTCGTGACCGACGACGGTGGGGAAACCGACCTCGATCTGGGTCACTATGAGCGTTTCATCGACGAGTCGCTGACGCGCAACTCGAATGCGACCACTGGCAGCATCTACCAGGCGGTGCTGGCCGCCGAGCGCCGTGGCGACTATTTGGGCAAGACCGTGCAGGTCATCCCGCACATTACAGATGAGATCAAGAAGCGCATCACACGTTTGGCCACCGACGACGTCGATGTGGTGATCACCGAGGTCGGTGGCACCGTCGGCGACATCGAGATTCTTCCGTTCCTGGAAGCCTTGCGCCAGTTCCGTACCGATGTCGGTCGCGACAACATCTGCTACATCCACGTCACGCTGGTGCCGTTCATCGGCCCGTCAGGCGAACAGAAGACCAAGCCAACGCAGCACTCGGTCACCGAGTTGCGCAGTCGGGGCATCCAGCCCGACATCATCGTGTGTCGCAGTGAGGCGCCGCTCAGCGACAACCTCAAGCACAAGATCTCCAACCTGTGCAACGTGGACGATCGGGCCGTCGTCAATGCGGCCGATGCCCGCAACATCTATGAGTTGCCGCTGATTCTGCACGACGAGGGATTGGACACTGTCGTCCTCGAACGGTTGCGGCTCGACGCGCCGATCGACCTCACTCCCTGGCACGACATGGTTGCCAGGGTGGAGGCGGCCACCAAGCCGGTGAAGATCGGTTTGATCGGCAAGTACGTCGACTATCACGACGCCTACCTGTCGGTGGTCGAGAGCCTGAAACACGCGGGCTTCCACCACGGAGCGAACGTTGAGATCGATTGGATCCAGGCCGAGGAAGTCGAAGGTCTCCTCGTTGCCGGCCGCCTCGCGGATCTCGACGGCATTGTCATTCCCGGTGGCTTCGGTGATCGCGGATTCGAGGGCAAGATCGCTGCTGCCGGCTACGCCCGCGAGCACGACATTCCGTGCCTCGGGCTGTGCCTGGGCCTCCAGGCGATGACCATCGACTACGCCCGCAATGTGATGGGGCTCACCGATGCGAACAGTACGGAGATGAACCCCGACACCGCCTTCCCGATCATCGATCTGATGCACGACCAGCGCGACGTCAGCGACAAGGGCGGCACGCAGCGCCTGGGCGCCTACTACGCCATCCTCGAGCCTGACAGTCGCGTCCACAGGGCCTACGGCGAGCCCGTCGTCAGCGAACGCCACCGTCATCGCTACGAGCTGAACGCGCAGTGGAAGCCGCGCCTGGAGGCTGCCGGTCTGAGATGCACCGGCTTGTCGCCCGACCGTCGGCTGGTCGAGTTCATCGAGATGTCGGACCATCCGTTCTGGGTTGCAACGCAAGCGCACCCTGAATTCAAGAGCAGACCCGACCGCCCGCATCCGCTGTTTCGCGAGTTGGTCGCGCACGCATTGGCTCGCCACGCGGTCGGCGCCCCCTCGCTGCGAGTGATCGACGATCAGTCGGTGGCCTGAGCCGATGGCAGGCTTTCGCCATCTCGGCGACCGGCTGGTGCACCAGGGGTACATCTGGCACGTTGCGGTTGCGGACTTCGAATCGCCCGATGGCGACTCGTTCCAGCGCGACATCGTTCGCTCTCCAGGCGCGGTTGCAGCCGTGCCGCTACGTATCGGACCTGACGGCGTCGCGCGTGTCGTGCTGGTGAGCCAATACCGGCCGCCGTTCGACGACTATGTCCTCGAGGTGCCCGCAGGGATGCGTGACATTCCGGGTGAGGCCACCGAAGTGACTGCGGAGCGCGAGCTGGTCGAAGAGGTCGGGCTGCGGCCGGGCAACCTGGAGCACCTGATCGACATGTATCCGTCTGCGGGCATGACCGACTCGATCCTCACGCTCTACCTCGCCACTGAGCTCAGCGAAGTGCCGCGCGAAACGCATGGCCCCGAGGAGGCCCACATGGAGGTGCTCGAGCTTCCGCTCGCAGAGGCGGTCGAAATGGTGGTCCGCGGTGAGATCCACGATGCGAAGACCGTCATCGGTCTGCTGCTGGTGGAGCGCCGGCTGCGGACTCGTGGGCAAGGGTGATTGCGCTCCTCCCCATCGAGGTGGAGGAGTTTCTTTCGTGGATGGCCAGCGAGCGTGGCCGGTCGCGCAACACGCTGGCTGCTTATCGACGTGACCTGACCGGGTACTGCGAATGGCTGGCGGTCCAACACGCCACGTTGCTGACGGTTGATCGCTCGCAGCTGGACCAGTTCGTGCAGGCTCGGCGCGCTGCAGGCTCGGCACCGTCGAGCGTTGCTCGGCAGCTCGCGGCAATTCGAATGTTGCATCGGTTCATGGCCGAGGAGGGCGTTCGGCTCGACAACCCTTCGGCGGACGTCGAGGGAGTTCGCGTGCCCGCCGGTATTCCTCACCCGTTGACTGAGGCGGAGGTTGCGACACTGCTGGCAGCCGTTGTGGCCACTGATCCCGCTTCGCTGAGGGACCGTGCCCTTCTGGAGTTCTTGTACGCAACGGGCGCTCGCATCAGCGAGGCGTGCGACCTGTCATTGGGGGACCTCGATCGCGACAATCGGCTGGTGCGGCTGTTCGGGAAGGGCGCCAAGGAGCGGATCGTTCCTTTCGGCCGTGCTGCGGCGGCCTCGATGGACGAGTGGCTGATGTCTGGCCGCGAGCACCTCGAGCCCACCCGTTGGGCGCGGCGCAGCGACCAGGAGGCGGTGTTCCTGAACACTCGCGGGTCGCGCCTGTCGCGGCAGGCGGCGTGGGCGATCGTGAAAAAGTACGGCGAGCAAGTTGGGTTGGCCGACAAGCTCTCGCCGCACGTGCTGAGGCATTCGTGCGCCACCCATCTGCTGGACCATGGGGCCGACCTTCGTGTCGTGCAGGAGATGTTGGGCCACGCCTCGATCTCGACGACGCAGGTGTACACGAAGGTCAGTCAGGAACGCCTGTGGCAGGTGTACCGCCAGGCGCATCCGCGAGCTGAGCAGCGATGACGTCGGTGGTGCACCTGGCGCGGCGCTTTCGCACCTCCTTGTCGCGCCGGCCGCCGCCGGCTAACGACACGGCCTGGGCGCTGAGCCAGTTGCTGCCTGCCGAGGCCGAGCTGTGGCAACGGATGTCCGTACAGGACCGGCGGCACTCGATTCTGGTGGCAGGACGGTTCGTCGAGTTCGCAACGAGTGCGGAACGGGCTGAAGTGGCAGGATCGCTGCTGCACGACGTCGGCAAGTTGGCGAGCGGGCTGGGCACGTTCAGCCGTGTGCTCGCGACGTTGGTGGGGCCGCGTACTGATCGGTACCGCGAGTATCACGACCACGAGCGGCTGGGTGCCGAAATGCTGGTCGCGGCAGGCTCGCCGTCGGTCACCATCGAGCTCGTGCAAGGCGTCGGCGCCCGCGCAGCCGAACTGCGCCGAGCCGACGGCATCTAGCTCGCTTTCGCCAACCTGTCGCGGCTGTGACCTCCAAGAATGGTCTTGGGACACGCGACGGGTTGGTGGAGTCGAATGCCGGGCTTGGCAGTGCTTTCGCCAACTTGTCGCGGCTGTGACCTCCAAGAGTGGTCTTGGGACACGCGACGGGTTGAAGGTGGTGACGATGGCTGGCGGGTGGTGCCGGGGCGCTGAGATTTAGGGGCGGCGTGGCGACTTGGGGACGGGTCAGCTGGGGAGCATGCCGACGGAGGCCTGGGCCCGCGCCAGCGTGACCGAGGCAACCTCGCGGGCTTTGCCCGCGCCTTTACGCAGCAACGACTGCAGTTCGCCGCTGTCGGCCATCAGCTCGTGATAGGAAGACTGGATCGGGGCGAGCAGTTCGATGACGGCTTCGCCGGCGGCAGTCTTCAATGTTCCGTACTGGGTGTACCCACTGGCCAGCGCGTCGGGGGTCTCGCCGGTGCACGCGGCCAGAATCTCGAGCAGGTTGCTGATGCCTGGCTTCTCGGCCCGATCGAAGCGCACTTCGTTCTCGCTGTCGGTGACGGCTCGCTTGAACTTCTTCAGAACCGCAGCTGGTTCGTCGAGCAGGTAGACCAGCCCGCTGTCGGTGGTGGACGACTTACTCATCTTCGAGGTGGGGTCCTGCAGGTCCATCACTCGCGCTCCGGCCTTTGGCGTGACTGCTTTGGGAAGCACGAACGTCTCACCGAAGCGATGATTGAAGCGAATGGCGATGTCGCGGGTGATCTCGATGTGCTGGCGCTGATCGTCGCCGACCGGTACCTCGTCGGTGTCGTAGAGCAAGATGTCGGCGGCCTGCAGCGCGGGGTAGGTGAACAGGCCGGCGGAGATGAAGTCGCGCTTCTCCGACTTCTCCTTGAACTGGGTCATCCGGCTGAGTTCGCCGAAGCTGACGGTGCATTCCATCATCCAGCCCAACTGGCTGTGCTCTGTGACATGGCTCTGCACGAACACCGTGGCCACCTCGGGGTCGAGTCCGACGGCGAAGAGCATCGCCGCCAGCTGCAATGTGGCCGCGCCCAGCGTGTCGGGGGCTTCGGTGGCGATGAGTGCGTGGAGGTCGACAATGCCGTGGAACGCATCGGATTCGTGCTGCCCCGACACCCAGTTGCGCAGCGCACCCAGGTAGTTACCGAGATGTACGTCGCCCGTGGGCTGGATGCAGGAAAGCACGCGTGTCACGGCGTGGAGACTACCGCTGTGTCGTGTGCCGACCGAAGTGGTTTCGGTCGGCACACGAACTCGCGCGTCTGTTACGAGACCTCGACGGCGACCAATGTCAGACCGAGGATGCCGCTCGCATCGCTGTGCGAGACGGCCCCGAGGTAGCTGCCGGGTGTGAGCCCGGCCCATGATGCCGTGACAGATGCTGTCTGCCCCGACACTGCTGCAGCGGGAGCGGTGACGGACAGGCTGCCACCTGTTGCCAACGGCACCATCCAGCTCTGCACGGAGAACGCAAGCCCCGCGAGGTTGGAGACCGCCCAGCCATGGACATACAGCGTGTAGGTGTCGTTGGCAGGGAGTTGCAGCTCGATCGACTCATCGGTGCCGCCATTGGTGCTCTGGGCCACGAGATCGCCCGCCGAGTTCAACAGGTATATGTCGAGGTCGTCGTCGGTCAGCGGGATGGACAGCGCCCAGCGAGCGACCGCGGTGTCGGTGACGGTGAAGGGGATCGCTATCAAACCCTGGCCGTCATCCTCCGTGAACGGGACCTGGTCGGGGTCTTGGAAGACGAGTCCGTCGTTCGCTGTCGCCGCGACGAGCCCGTGTGCAGCGGCGGTGTAGGCGCCGGTGTAGCCGAACTTGACGTCGAAGGCCACTGACCCGTCGGCGCCAATGCCTGAGACCTCCGGTGGCGCTGCCAACTGCACGCCCTTGACGGCGATCGGGCTACGAACTTGATAGCCGTGGCCCTTCCAGGTGAGGTCGCCGAAACGCCATTCGCCGGTGGTTGCCGACACGTTGGTGAAAGTAACCGTGTAGCTGGCGCTGTCCCCGGGGGCGAGCGTCAGCGTGGCGGGCGACACCACCGCGGTGTATCCGGGCGGCGCGTTGACGGCCGCTCGGAAGGTGACGGTTTTGGCCGCAACGCTGGTGACGGTGCGGGTGATGGTCTCGACGCCGGCGATGTCCTGCACTGCGATCGACGGGTAGTTGAGGTTCTGCGCAGTGGTGGGGATGCCGCTCGCTGCGAGATTCGCGCAGGTGCCGGCTGGGTTGCCGAAGATGCCCGGTGCGGCTTCGCAGAGGAAGCCGAGGTAGTCGTAGAAACCTGCGTCGTAGACAAGGCCGGGGTTGAACATCGAGCCTGCTGCGCCGACGACGCCGGGGTTCACCTGCCCTGACCCCATCGCGAACGGGCCGGCCTGAGTGACCCGGTCATTGTCCGTCACCCGCGTGTTGGCCGTGACCATCAATGCCGACTTCGCCATTGCCGGCGTCCAGTCGGGGTGAGCCTGCTTGAGCAATGCGTACATACCGGCCACGACCGGGCTGGACATGGAGGTGCCGGCGATGGCCTGGAACAGTTCACCCTGCACTTCGTCGGCTCCGACGATGGGCGAAGCCCCGGCCAGGATCTGCAGACCGGGAGCCGTGATGTCGGGCTTGATGATGTCGGCCGAGGTCGGGTTGGGCCCACGGGACGAGAAGATCGTCATCGACGGTGCGTAGTTGATCTTCGAGATCTCCGCGGTGTCATCGAGCTCGGCACGCGGGCGGCGGGCGGTGGCGGTGTACTGCTTGATCTTGACGCCGACGCTGTTGTCGACGTGCACGGTCGGCACGAAGAAGTTGTCGGAGAACAGGTTGTCGGTATCGCTCGTGTTGTAGAGGATCATGCCCTTGCCGCCGGCACGGAGCACTTCCTGGCTCTTCGCCACTCGCCCGTTACCACCGCGGCGGCACAGCACGATCTTGCCCTGCACCTTGGCCGGGTCAAGTGTGTTGGCCAGGCAGAGATCGCTGGTACCGGCGGTTGCCGCATCGACGAGGGTCAGTTCACTGGTGCCGCGGGTGATCGAGGCGCCCTTGAAGCTGCGTCCGTTGTCGAGGCGGATGGTTCCTTGGAAGAGGCGGCGCTGAGTGTTGGCACCGACTGCGGTGACCCACGGTGCGTCGGACGGGCCGCCGATGGTTTCCGGGCCGGGGCCGCTGTTGCCGGCCGAGACGGCGACGAACACGCCGGCGTCGGCTGCGAACAGGTACGCGATTGCGTCGACGTTGAGCAGGTTGGGGCCACCACCGACGGAGTAGTTGATGACGTCGACGCCGTCAGCCACGGCCTGGTCGATGGCCGCAGCAAGGTCGGAGCTGTAACCGCCGTTGTTGCCCAATGCCTTGTACGCAATGATCTGTGCTCGTGGCGCAATGCCCGAGACCTTGGCAATCTTGCGACCGGAGATGACGGCCTGCACGTTGGCGTCGCCTGCGGCCGTGGAGGCGGTGTGCGTGCCGTGGCCGTCGTCGTCGCGAGCCGAGTCGAACTCGTCGGCCTCGAAGCCGCCCGTGAGCGACCGGTAGGTGTCCAGCATCTGGCGAGCGCCGATCAGCTTGTTGTTGCAAGTGAATGCAGCATCAGCGGGGTTCTTTGCCGTGTTGCCGAACTCACAGTTCGGGCGGCTGTCGTCGAGCGCAGCGTGCACCGGGTAGGTGCCGTCGTCGGCAAAGCTGGGGTGCTCGGGCCAGATGCCGGTGTCGATGACGCCGACGATGACGCCTTCGCCGGTGAGCCCGCTGGCCCATGCGCGACCGCGACCGGTGAGGCCCAGGAAGTTGCCCAGGTCGTCTTGAGTGCGGCCACCATCGCCGCCTTTGGCGCTGTCGGTGCTGGTGAGCTGGCGAAGCTCGTCAGGTAGCACCACTGCGACCTTCGGGTCCTTCGCGATTTCGAGCGCCTGATCGTAGCCGATGACAGCGGAGAAACCATTGACCGCATTGGTGTAGTCCTGCACCTTGGCGTCGGAGCTGACGCCGGCGTCGCTGAGAACTGCGTCGTGGGTTTCGACCAGCACGTCGCCTTGCGCCTGTGCGGCAGGGGAGTCGAGGTTGTCGGGGGCGATGCTGGCGACCAAAGGGTCGGCCTTCATGACGACGATGTAGCTACCGGTCTCGCTCTCGACGACGGGCTGCGAACCGCCCGCATCGTTGGCGACCACCTCATCGGCGCCGACTGGCTGAATGGGCACCACGACGGTGAGTGCCAACGTGGCCCCACCGATCAATGCTCTGAATCCTCTGTTCACGAAAATGGTTCCTCTCGTGTCGGCGCTCGGAGAGCGGACATCAACGGCATGCTTCGTGGTACGGAGTGGCCCTCCCAGACTCAAACCCCCACAGGCGGCAACATAGTGGGACTGGTTGGACGGAACAAGCCAAAGTTTCCATCAGTTGGAAGAACCCTTTCAAAGATCGGTGGAGATGGTCCCGGTCAGCGACTTTCCTGGCTTTTCGCAGAGGAACGGTTCACGTGAACCGCCTGCGTGGTACGGGTACTCGGTTCCTGCTGCCTGTAGCAGGATGAGCGCACCGTCGGTGGTGACCTGTGCGTACTCCTGGCCGGGAGCCGGGCAGCCCAGCGACGAATCCGGCCACACGACAAGGGTGGCGGAAGTGACGGTGATGCCCGCGGCGTCGGCGGACAGTCGCTGGGCCAGATCGCTGACCGCGATGTCGATGTAGGGCTGCAAACCAGGGTCGATGTTGCCGGTCACGGGTGCGCTCCCTGCGGTGTTGGTGGTGATGTTCGAACCGGCGGCGCTGTTGGAGGCAGCGGTCGAGTCGCTGCTGCCCGCAGCGCAGCTCGAAATCCACAGCAGCGCAGCGAAGGCGGCGATCGCGGGCATGGTGGACGACGTACGCATGGCTGCCAATTTAGCCAGCGAGGCACCATCCGTGTCGGCGGGTCGCTCGGCCACCTCTTCTCCAGCCGTTCTTGCCTGCGTGTGGCGCGGGATCGACGCAACGAAGAAGATCGTTGCTTTCGCGCGGGGGTCTACGATCCGTGTCGGCGGGGGCGCTGGGTGTGGGGCATGGACCGACTCCCTGGAGGGGAACTCATCGTGCGTCATAGGGTCACCTTCAACGAGACCCGACTTCGGGTGCTGGGGCTCGACGACCCCCTGTCGTCGACCGACTGGGACCGCAAGGTTGAGTTCGACGCGACCGCCCGTACCACACGCGAGTACCAGGCCCTCGACGCCACCTCCACCCAAACCGTGATCTCGGAACACGGGTGGGACACCAACTCGACATCTGACCGCCTGTTGTGGTCAAAGGCCAGCAACCAGATCACGCGCATCGTCTACTCCGACGAAGGATGGGTGACTGACAGCTACGGCCCCGCCAACGCAGCCTGCTTCGACGCGGTGACGAAAATGCCCAACGGCTCATGCACGACACCAGCTGTGCCGCACTCGTCGACAGTTCGCAATGGTGGGCTCAGCGGCCTGGCCGTCACCGTGTGGCCGACCAACAACTTCAGCGGCCCTCCCTCGAACATGACAACCGGCCTCACCGGATCGGCCGCACTCTCGTACTCGTGGGGGTTGAGCGGACCTGTCGAAGCAACCACCACAACCGGAACACAGGTTGCCGACAACTTTTCGGTGCGCCTCACTGGCTCCATGGTGTTTTCGACCACTGGCACATTCACGTTCACCGGCACCCCCGATGACCTCTTGAACGTCTACATCGACGACCAGCTGGTCGTCGCAGCCGGCTGCTGCTCGGCAATCTCGGGTTCCTTTTACCTGCCCCAGGCTCCGCACTGACCCGACGAATCCGCATGGACTACGCCGAGTACACCGGATATGCCAGCATGTCGTTGACCTGGGCCGGGCCAGCAATCGCAGGCACCGTCGCGGTTCCCGTCAGCGCGTTGAAGCCCCGCTACGGGCTCGTGACCAGCAGCACCACCGACGATTCGGGCGGCGCAACCCTGTCGCCGACCACCACGACCACCTACACAGCGGCTGGCCTCGACCCCGTGTTCGGACTGCCAGTCACCGTTTCCCCACGCGGGCTGACAACGACCACCGGCTACGAGACCGGCGGCTACCGGCGGCGAACATCTCGCATGTTGCCCGCAGGAAATCAGGCGACATACGAGTACTACGCCAACGCCGCAACTGTCGACAATCCCTGCACCGTACCGGTGGACCCGGTGAACCAAGGCGGCATGTTGCGGCGGTGGGCAACAGGTACGATCTGACCTCATGGCTGTTGACGTCTCTACCTCTGTGTACGAGGGGCCGTTCGACCTGCTGTTGCACCTGATCCTCAAGGAGCAGGTGGACATCTACGAGGTCAACCTCAGCCACATCGTGGATGCCTACCTGCACGAGATCGAGCGGCTGCAGCACCTCGACCTCGACCTGGCCACCGAGTTCCTGCTCATCGCCTCCACGCTGGTCGAACTGAAGGCTCGTCGGCTGCTGCCTGGCCGCGACGACATCGACATCGACGACGAGCTGGCGCTGTGGGAGGAGCGCGACCTGCTGCTGGCTCGCCTGCTGGAGTGCAAGACGTTCAAGGACGTTGCCAGCGTGTTCAGCAAGCTGGCCGACGACGCTGACCACTCGTTCTCGCGGGCCGTGGGCGCCGACGAGCGTTTCGCCGAGCTGATGCCAGACCTGATGGAAGGCGTCACCCCGGTGCGCCTGCATCGGGCGTACATGAAGGCCGTCACCCCCAGGGTGGTGCCGCGCATCGACCTCTTCCACGTGGCGCCCATTCGCGCCAGCGTGTCTGATGCGTTGGCTGAACTGGTCGACGAGTTGCCACGCGTGGGGCGCATGTCGTTCCGCCGCCTGACCAGCGGTTTGGTCGAGCGGCTGGAAGTCATCGTGCGTTTCCTGGCCCTGCTGGAACTGTTCAAACAGGGGCTCGTCGAGCTGGACCAGAGCGAGCGCTTCGGCGACATCGAAGTGGTCTGGACCGGCGGCGAAGGCCTGCTCGATGACCTCGCCATCGACGACTATGAGGGATGAACGACCGATCGTGACCGACCAGCCCAACCCACTCGACGCCGAGACCGTGCGCGCGATCGAGGCGATCATCATGGTCGCCGTCGAACCTGTGCCCACCGAGCTGCTGGCACAGTTGCTGGAGCAGCCGACCGTCGTCATCGACCGGCTGTGCGCCGAGCTGGCCGACGCCTACGCCGAGGCTGGGCATGGCTTCCAGCTGACGAAGGTGGCCGGCGGCTACCGCTACCAGACCCACCCTGACCTGTCGCCGTACGTCGAGCGCTTCCTTTTGGATGGGCAGCGGGCCCGCATGAGCGGTGCTGCGCTGGAGACATTGGCGATCATTGCGTACAAGCAGCCGCTGTCACGTGCACAGGTTGCCAGCATCCGCGGTGTTGACCCTGATGGGGTCATCCGCACACTGCAGGCTCGTGGCTACGTCACCGAGGTCGGTCGCGACAGCGGGCCCGGCCAGGCCATTCTGTTCGGCACCACCGCCTCGTTCCTGGAGAAGCTGGGCGTCAACTCTCTGGCCGACCTGCCGCCAATTGTGGAGTTCGTCCCCGGTGCCGAGGTAGTGGAAGCTCTCGAGCATGGCTTGCGCATCGACCCTGCGACCGATGCCCGTGGCTGATCCGGCCGACCGCGACGACGACCTCGACGCTGAATTCGAGGACGGATTCGACGACGACCTCGACGACGACCTCGACGACGACCTCGACGACGACCTCGACGACGACCTCGACGACATCGACGACGACATCGACGACCTCGACGACATCGACGACATCGACGACATCGACGATGATGACGATGACGATTTTCAGCTGAATCGGACTGCTCGCGACCCGAACCGGGCTGTCGAGCCGCCGCTGTGGGAGCAGATGGCAGCACAGTCGGCAGAACTGCCCCAGGGTGAGCGGCTGCAGAAAGTGCTGGCGGCTCGCGGTTGGGGAAGCCGACGCGTCTGCGAGGACATGATCTCCGACGGTCGCGTCACGGTGAATGGGGTGGTGGCCGTGCTCGGCCGTCGCGTGGACACCGACCACGACATGGTCGAGGTCGATGGCGTGCCGATCGGCGTCAAGCCCGGACTGGTGTACTACCTGCTCAACAAGCCCGAGGGCGTGGTGACCACGGCGCACGATCCGCAGGGCCGGCCGACGGTGGTGGAAATGGTCCCCGCCGAACCGCGGGTGTACCCGGTAGGCCGGCTGGACTTTGCGACCGAGGGCCTGCTGCTGCTGACCAACGACGGCGACCTGGCCCACCGGCTGGCGCATCCGAGCCATGGAGTCGAGAAGGAGTACCTGGCGGAGGTGAGTGGTGCGCCCGGCGGGGGAGCGCTGCGCCGCCTACGTGACGGCGTGGAGCTGGAAGACGGTATGACCGCACCTGCCAAAGTGTCCCAGCCCAGCCCGGGCGTCTTGCGGCTGACCATCCACGAAGGTCGCAACCGCCAGATCCGGCGGATGTGTGAGGCCGTTGGCCATCCGGTGAACCGGCTCGTACGCGTACGTATCGGCCCGCTGCGCGACCCCGGGCTGAGGCCGGGCGAGTGGCGCGAGCTGACCCAGGCCGAGGTGCGCAGCCTGGTGGAGTCGGCGGCGGGCGACACCCGGCCGATACGCTAAGTGGTCGTGTCAGCGGCTCGACGGGCAAACATCGCAGGTCTCGGCCTCATCGGTGGTTCCATTGCCCGCGCCCTCACCGAACGCGGCTGGAACGTGACCGGTGACGACCACGACCCCGAGCGCTGCGCGCGTGCGTTGGAGATAGGTGCGGTCAGTGCAATCGGCCTGGATGCCGACGCCGAAATCACCTTCGTTGCTACCCCGGTATTGACCCTTGTCGACCAGGTCAAACGGGCCCTCGCCGAGACGAACGGCCTGGTCACTGATGTCGGCAGCGTCAAAGGCGCAATCGCGGCAAGCATTGACGACGCCCGTTTCGTCGGCGGCCACCCAATGGCCGGCAGCGAGCTGGAAGGTCTCGACGGCGCCGACGGCAGCATGTTCGAGGGTGCTGTCTGGGTACTGACGCCCACCGCCGCCACCGCCGACAGCACGTTCAGCGCGGTCGCGTCCATCATTGCCGACCTCGGCGCCGACGTGCTGGCGTTGCCCGCCGACCGCCACGACCAGGTGGTGGCAGTGATCAGTCACGTGCCACACCTTGCCGCCGCCACCCTGATGGGGCTGGCCAGCGATCGTGGCGAGGAGCACGCTGCGCTGCTGCGGCTGGCCGCCGGTGGGTTCCGCGACATGACCCGCATTGCCAGCGGCCACCCGGCTATCTGGCTGGACATCTGCGCCGAGAACCGCACGGCCATTCTCTCGGCGCTCGACGGGCTGATCGAGGGGCTGCAGGGCATGCGCGGCGCGGTCGAGACCGACGATCGCGTCGGCCTGCACGACCGCCTCACCAAGGCCCGCGACGCCCGCGCCAACCTGCCCAGCCGTGCCAACCAGCCCGGCGAGTTCGCCGAGATGCGCATTCCCATCCCTGACCGTCCGGGGGCCGCCGCCGAGGTGTTCACGCTGGCCGCCGAACTGGGGGTCAATCTTTACAGCTTCGAAGTGGTGCACAGCGCCGAAGGCAACCGCGGCGTCGCCGTCGTACTGGTGGATTCGACCTTGGCCGACATGTATCGCGGTGGTCTGCTGGCCCGCGGCTACCGGCCCGCAGTGCAGCGGCTGAGCTGAGGGGCACATGGACGTCTACCGCGTGGCGCCGCTCAGCGCCCCCATCGATGCAGTGATCGAAGTGCCCGGCTCGAAGAGCGTTGCAAACCGTGCGCTGGTGTGCGCGGCGCTGGCCAGTGGTGAGACAGTGCTGCGCGGGGTACCGGACGGCGACGACACCGAAGCCATGCTCGATTGCCTGCGGGCGCTCGGGCTGGAGGCGCAACGAGCGGGTGACGACGTGCGTGTGGCCGGCGGAGTTGCGCTGTTCAAGCGCGGCCCGGTCACGCTGCCCGCCAGGTTGGCGGGCGCCACCTCGCGCTTCGTGACCGCGCTGGCAGCCCTGGGGCCTGGGCCGTACACGATCGACGGGTTGCCGCCCCTGCGCACGCGGCCAATGGCGCCGCTGCACGACGCACTCATCTCGATGGGTGTGCAGGTGCGGCCCTCGGAGAGCTGGGGACACTTGCCGGTCACCGTGCAGGGCCCGGTGGATGTGACGCTCGACGAAGTCTCGCTGCGCGGCGATGTCAGCAGTCAGTACCTGTCGGCTCTGATGCTGATTGCGCCGTACTTCCCCAACGGGCTGCGGTTCATGCTCACCACGCCGCTCGTGTCGCGGCCGTACATTCGCGTCACGGCTGCGGTGATGGCAGCATTCGGAGTGGATGGTGTGGAGCTGGGTGACCGAATCATCACGGTCCCAGCCGGTCGCTACCGAGCTCGAGAGTTTGTCATCGAGCCCGATGCCAGCTCTGCCAGCTACCCCCTTGCCGCGGCTGCCATCTGCGGTGGAAGGGTACGGGTGCCCGGCCTCACGCGCAATTCGCTGCAGGGCGACTCGGCGTTCTGTCATGTCCTGGCGCGGATGGGATGCGATGTGGTGCAGGACGAGACGGGGACAACCGTCAGCCGGGTTGGTGAGCTGAACGGCATTGCCATCAACATGGTCGACCTTTCGGATCTGGTGCCCACGCTTGCTGTGGTCGCCGCGTTCGCGAACAGCAAGACCGACATTCATGGTGTTGCCTTCATCCGCAACAAGGAGAGTGATCGTCTCACCGACCTGTGCGATGAACTGCGCGTTGCCGGTATCGACGCGGTCGACAATCGGGATGGTCTGATCGTGCAGCCGAGCATCGCTCACACGGCAACACTGGGCACCCATCACGACCATCGACTGGCCATGGCATTCGCGCTGCTCGGGCTGGGTGCCAGCGGCATCATCATCGAGGATCCCGATGTGGTCAGCAAGAGCTGGCCAGACTTCTGGACGATGATCGAGAGCCTGCGATGACCGAACGCGGCTCGGTCGACGTGGCGGCCTTCGACGTCGACGGCACGCTGACCATTCGTGACTGCGTTGGGCCCTTCCTTCTGCGCGTGGGTGGCTGGCCGGGAATGACGCGGGCCCTGCTGCGTCAGCCCGTCACGGCACTTGGCGCAGGTGTGCGGCGCGACCGCGACCGCCTCAAAGAACTGGTGGTGGGCGGGGTGCTGCGCGGCCGAAAGGTGGCGTACGTGGAGGCTCTGGGCGAGGAGTTTGCACGGCGCGTCGAGGCCGACTGGCTGCGCGCCGACACACTCGAACGTCTTCGTTGGCATCAGCGCGCAGGGCACCGGATCGTGCTCGTCTCTGCCTCGCTGGGGCCGTACCTGCGCCCGCTGGGCCGCCGCTTGGGCGTGGACGATGTGCTGTGCGCGGAACCATTGCGGGTGGGTGATGAGTTCGCCGATGGCCTGGACGGAGCGAACTGTCGCGCCCAGGAGAAGGTTCGTCGGCTCGATGCCTGGCTGGCCGACCGCCGGTGGGAAGACGCAACGGTGTGGGCCTACGGGAACAGCTCGGGCGACCGGGAACTATTGGAGCGCGCCGACCATCCATTGCTCGTCAAACGCGCGCTTGTCTCCGCCGTGCCAGCGGGGTTCGAGTCGTGCTGAAGGCAATCGTCCGCGAAGCCCGGCCCAAGCAGTGGACCAAGAACGTGCTGGTGTTCGCCGCTCCGGGCGCAGCGGGCGTGTTGGACAACTGGTCGTCGCTGTGGAAGACCCTGCTGGCATTCGTGGCCTTCTGCCTGGCCAGCAGCGGCACGTACTACTGGAATGACATTCACGATGTGGCCGCCGACCGCCAGCACCCGAAGAAACGCAATCGCCCGATCGCAAGCGGTGCGTTGCCCTTGGGCGTTGCGCGCGTGGTCGGGACGCTGCTGCTGGTCGGTGGTGTCGGCCTCGCGTTTGCGCTGAACTGGAAGCTGGGCGTAGTGATCAGCGGGTACGTGGTGCTCACCACCACCTACAGCACCGTGCTGAAACACGTTGCCGTCGTCGACCTGGTGGCCGTCGCTGCGGGCTTCGTGCTGCGCGCCATCGCCGGTGCTGTCGTCACCGACGTACGCATGAGCACCTGGTTCGTGCTGTGCACCTCGTTCGGCTCGTTGTTCATCGTCACCGGGAAGCGGTTCGCCGAGCTGCGCGAATTCGGCGATGGTGGCGGCACCCGTGCCACGCTCGACGAGTACACGCTGCCGTTCCTGCAGACCGTGCTGTCGGTCAGCGTCGGCGCAACCCTGGTGACGTATTGCATCTGGGCGTTCGAGGTGCGCGAGATCTCCGGCAGTACCTGGCCGTTCTACGAGCTGTCGATCGTGCCGATGCTGACGGCGCTGTTGCGTTACACCCTGATCCTCGAGCAGGGGCATGGCGCTGCGCCGGAGGAGATCTTCGCGGCGGACCGGACGTTGCAGATTCTGGGTGTCGTGTGGGCGATCGTTTTCGGACTTGGGGTGTACGTAGGGTGAGCAGCATGCGATCGTTCGACGAGGCGTTGGAAGCGGTGGAGCAGGTGGACGGGTGGATGAGCCCGGACCAAGCGCTGCGGCTCTACAACGCTGCTGCCGCCACTCATCACGGCGAGACGATTGTCGAGATCGGCAGCTTCCGCGGTCGCAGTACCATCGTGCTCGCCAGTGCGGCGCCGGTAGGTGTGCAGATCGTCGCCATCGACCCGCACGCGGGCAACGACCGCGGGCCACAGGAGATCGACGGTTTCGAAGCGGCGGCCGCAACCGACCACGACGTGTTCAACGCCAACCTCGCTGCCGCCGGAGTGACCGAACGGGTGCGCCATATTCGGTCGTTCAGCGACGTTGCCCACGACGAGGTGGTCGGCGAAGTGGCCGTGCTGTACGTGGACGGCGCACACCGCTATGCGCCGGCGCGCAGCGACATTCGTGAGTGGGGCACACGGGTGGCCCCCGGTGGCACCCTGTTGATTCACGACTCGTTCTCGTCCGTCGGCGTCACGCTGGCGATCGTGCGTGAGCTGTTGTTCGCAAGTCGCTGGCGCTACATCGGCCGTGCTCGTTCGCTGACCGAATACCGTGCCGATCTCGATGGCACGTGGCGCAGTCGCGTGGGTAACGCCGGCAGTCAGCTGTTGCAGTTGCCGTGGTTCGTGAAGAACCTGCTGATCAAGGTGCTGCTCACCCTCAAGCTCGGCGGCGTGCTCAAGAAGATCACCGGACGCGACCCGGAATGGCCGTACTGATGACTTCGCAGCGTCGTTCGCTGACTGGTTGGGGTCTCACCAACCCCACGGTTGCAGACGTCCTGGAGGTGCCGAACCACGAAGTGCCGGCAGCCCTGAAGGAAGTCGGTGATCGCGGAGCACTGGTGCGCGGGCTGGGCAGAAGTTACGGCGACGCTGCCCAGAACGCGGGCGGGCTGGTGCTGCGTCTTCTCGGCGCAGCCCACCAGGCGGTGCTGGACCCCGCGCAGGGCACCGTCACGGTGCCGGCCGGCGTCAGCATCGACGAACTGCTGCGCGTCATCGTGCCGCGTGGCTTCTTCGTGCCGGTCTCGCCCGGTACTCGTTTCGTCACCATTGGTGGCGCAATTGCCAGTGACATCCACGGCAAAAATCACCACGGCGAGGGCTCGTTCGGCAACCACGTCGAGTCGCTGACGATGCTGCTGGCCGACGGGTCGCAGGTGGTCGTCGGACCACAGCTGCGGCCTGAGTTCTTCTGGGCGACCGTGGGTGGCATGGGGCTGACCGGAGTCATCCTCGATGCAACGATTCGTTTGATCCCGATCGAGACCAGCCGGATGACGGTGGACACCACGCGTATCCCGGACCTCGACACCCTCTTGGCGGCGATGACCGAGGGCGACGATGGCTACCGCTACAGCGTTGCCTGGATCGACCCGCAGGCGAAGGGCCGTTCGCTCGGCCGCAGTGTGCTGGGCCGCGGCGACCACGCCCGCCTCGATCAGCTGGGGCCGAAAGATGCCATCGAACCATTGGTGTACAACGCCAAGCAGATGGTCTCGGTGCCGCCGTTGGTGCCCCCGATGGGCGTCATCAAC
>JBBQMG010000042.1:0-25402 GCA_038328705.1 Acidimicrobiales bacterium
TGTCGGAGTCACGGTGCGACGGTTGCGACCAGAAACGTCGACGACTTCGCCGACGTCGGAGTCGACATCGTGAACCCGTGGACCACTTCTTGACCCATTCGGCCCTCCGTCAGGATTTCGGCTCCGGGCGAACTACGACGCACTGTCCCAGAATCAGATCAACCGGGACTGGCGGAAACCCGTCGTGCGCGGACGCCCGGAGCCGCGCCCGGGCCAACACCGACGATCGATGTCACTGCGAGGCTCGCGGCTGCATTGCGCATCGAGCCGGAGGCTCTGCTGCGATGCGCTCTGCGCCGGCGAGGTGCTCACGTGCTGCTCGTCATCGACGGGTCGGTGGGTTCACCGCTTGACACCGTCGCCGGCCACACAGCGGGCTCGACCCAGTGGGTGTTGGCGGGTTCCAGCGCCTCCCGTCACAGAGCGACTCGTCGACCCCATCGGTCGATCCACCTTCGCCGCGACGGCTCTAGCGGCTACGACCCCACGGCCATCGCGGCGGCGCTGAATCGCGAACTGGCTGCCCTGTGCGCTGAGAAGCCCGAGGAGACAATCGGGTTGGTGTTCGCCGACACATCTGAGGTGATGGCTTCGCTCGATGACCCGACGCCTCTCATCGACTTCGAGCGAGAGTGGGCCGATGTCGCCGCCGGCGCTGCGTGGTCAGCCGGTACGCATGCGATCTGGAACGTGTGCGTGTATCAGGTGGGAGCGTTGCGCGATCTCGCCCATCCTGTGGCCACGAGCCTCGACCTCATCAGTCATCATGACGACGTGTGGGTGTCCACGGGCTGCCGGTTCGTCCACGGCCGTGCCGGGAGGCTCCGGATGCTGCACCACATGAAACCGAGTGGCACTGCGGCCTCTGTCTGGCGCCGAACCACCAGCCAACTCCTCGACAGCGCAGAGTCCCGATGACGCGCATCTCGAGATGAACGCCCAAGGCGAGGGCTGCGTTGGAAGACGGAATCGTCAGCGAGCGCGGACGCGGTTGTTACGTGGGTTGTGTTCCAGCTCGACCAGGCCGAGGTGCTCGAGCAACGGCGGCACGTACATCGCGAAGCGACCCCGGTAGCCCTTCCGAAGTCCGTACCAGCCACCTGCCGGGTTTTCGGGCGATCGTGCCCAGTCTTCGAGGGTGCCATCCTTGGTCGGCTTGTTCTCGTCGGCGGCGCCGAGCTCCATCTAGTCGCCACGAACGCGCAACATCTCGGGCACGTCGACAACACGGCGGGCCAGGTAGCGCAGCCGAGTCGAGCCGACCTGACAGACCAGCTCGGGCGGATCGGCCGAATCATCGCGGTACATCGTGAACTCTGCAGTTCCCGATGCAGTTCTCAACACCCACGATCCTGTTCGGTGCCGCTGGCCATCACAGCTCTCCTGTCGTTTGCGTTGGTTGATGAGGAACCCTCTGCTGTCCCATCATCGCGCATCGCGTGTGTCTCATCCGCCGTACGGCATGCCGGATCGCAGTCGGCGTGTTTGATGCGTCGCTGCATTGGGTAGGAGTCGGTCATGACCATTGCCCTTGTCCTCATCGCCGTCGCCGTAGCCATCGCAGTCACCATCGTGCTGGTCGCCCAGCGGCGAGCCAAAATGGAGGCATCCGCGATGCGTACCGACGCTGCCGATCACCGCGCCGACGCCCAGGCCGCCACGACCGCAGCAACTTTGCAGGAGACGCGGGCCGCCGAGATGGCCGTGACCGCCCGACGCCACCAGGCGGACGCCGAAAGAGAACTCCAGGCGGCCACTGTGAAGCGCGAAGTTGCTGACGACCTCAACGCCCGCGCAGACAGCATCGACCCTGACCTGCCGGCCACCCCGAACTGAGGCAGGGCGCAAGTATCACGACGGTGCGAGCAACAACGCCTTCCGTCGCCATCGCACGGATCGGAGGGACTTCGCACATGATCGTCGTACTGGCTCTCCTCGTTGCTCCGATTGCCACCGCCGCCCTGTTCTGGGGTTCCTAGGGTTGGACGGCGGCCGCCCTTCGTCGCTCGCAACGGTTCTCCGCGCGAGTGTGGCGAAGCACTCCAACCGGGCGTCGAGGTGACCGCGAGCGAGCCACCGAATCCGTCTACGTCCTGGTCGTTCTCGCCGGGCTCGTGCTGCTGGTGATGGCCATTTCGCGGGTCAGGTGATGGCCTGAGGGTTGGAATCTTTCGAGGGGTGTCAGGCTTTGGGTTTGGTCAGTTGCACTCCATGGCCAGTGAGCAAGTTGACGCGGAATGTTTCTGCAAGGGCCGGGTCGCCGGCTGCGTCGAGCGGTGTGGCCTGCTCGACCAGCAACTTCGCCGAATCCCCGTCGTAGTCGAGTACGCCGATGCAGTTTGCGAACACTGGCCCCTGATCGAGATCCCAACGCACTCTGGTGCGTTCGCGACCGACCGCTCGCCGAAGGACTCGGCCGAGACCGTGGGCGACTCGGGACATGAAGAAGCGCATCAGCCATCGCTCATGCGGTCTGAGCGCGTTACGGATCGGGGAGTTGACGAGTTGGAAGACTCGCGCTCCAGTCTCATCCTCGCTGGGAAAGTGAACTTCCGAGCAGTAGGTGAAGTGGATGTCGCCGGAGAGCACTGCGATGCTGCGCAGCGGCGCTGCCCGGTCGCAGCTCGCTAGGTCTGCCAGAAGGTCGACGAGATCGTCGAACGAACGTACAAACGCCGGCCAGTCTTCGAGGTCTGCTTTACGGCGCATCCACTCTCCGAGGCGAGCGGGCAAAGTGCCCCACGCACCGTCGGTCATTGCTTCGTTCCACACCTGCAGGTCGTGAATGCCGCCTGGGGTGAAGACCGGCAGGGAGGTACCGATCAGTAAGTGGTCTACCTTCGCGTGACACGACTCGACGATCCATTGCCACTCTCGTTGATCAACGATCCGACGGTTGCCGGGTGTCAAAGTACGGCTGTTCCGGGCGTCGATGACGACGAGCCGCACGTTGCCGATGTCGCGTACGAAGCTGAATCGGTAGCGGTCCTTTCCTCCGGTGAACTCTTCGGTCGCCGATGCCCAGTCGTGCAACACGCGTTCACCGTCGTCGGCGTCTGTGAGCGCCTCCAGAATCCCTTCATTGCGGATGTCGTTCGGGCTGAGGTTGCCGAGATGCTGGTACAACCAGTACGTCATCAATCCTTCGAGAACATGGCGTTCCCACCAGTCCTCACGCCGGATGTCGTTCACCCACGCCTCTGAGATGTTCCAGTCGTCGATCAGGTCGTGATCGTCGAACACCATGGCCGTCGGCACGACTGAGAAGAACCAACGCTCGACGGGCGGCGACCAGGATTCTTCGTAGAGCCAGCAGTACTCCTCGAATCCGTCGACCAGCTCGGCTGGCAACGTGGACGCCGGCGCTCCGTACCGTTTCGCCTCGATCCGCTTTTTCGTCTTCGGCGACGAGTCGTCGGCATAGATCTGATCGCCGATGAACACCGCGAGATCGGGCCATTCGGACTCGTCGCAGTGCATCATGCGCAATGCGTATGCGTACACCGCATCGACGCCGCGCCCCTCGGTGTGGACCGCGAACTCGAGCGACCACGGCGCTTCGTGTGGTGCCGCTGTGCGGCAGGAACCGAACATGATGCGGGGTGTCATCGTCTCTTGCAGGGTTCGGATTCGGCTCGGCGGAAACGTACTGTTCGCAGCCGGCCAGCGCAGCGTTCCATCGAGCCGGACGTCGTACTCCGTGGATGTGCCTGCCGTCAGCCGGTCGATGACCAACAGCGCGAAGTGGTGCCCGGCAACCGAGAACGTGTGAACTCGGTGGTCGAGGACCTCGACGAGGCAACTGCTGTCCGTCTCCAACCAGATTGTCGCCGACGTTGCAGTGACGTGACGCAGCATCGGCCCAAGGATCAGCTCCGCCACAACTGACACCTACCCAGCCTGCGATGTGCTTGCCGAGGTCTGGGCGGGTTCAGTCGCATCGAGGTCGGCATCGGTGGGTCGGCGACCGATCTCGAGCGCTGCCCAGTCGCTGATGCCTCGAAAGCTCAGGTGACCGGTGATCTCGAGCGTGAGCCTGCCCGCGAGGTGCTCGTCGTCCGTGGCGACATTGCGGCGATGTGCGGGGATCGGCAGCGGGTGCGGCAGGTCGACGGCGTCGCCCACGATGTGGAAGCGGTAGCCGTGCCCGCGCCCGCGCGCCTCCCAGCGTTGACCATCGGTGGTGCTGCGTACGATCGAGCGCGGTGGTGTGAGTCGGATCGCCCTGTCGCCGACGCGCGCAATGACGCTGCCAACCGTTGCCGAGAGCGGGCCGGCGGTCAATAGTCCGCCGGCGAATGCGACGCAGACGTCAGGTTGTTGGAAGCCCCGCGCCTGCCACCACCACCATCGCTCCGGGAACCCAGCCCCCCAGTTCTTCTCCGCGTAGAGCTGGGCGTCGCGGATGACCCGATCTTCCCCTGCGATGTTGGCCGTCCGTTCACGGCACCGCCGAGGTGGTGAGGTTGCCAGTACTGGCCGAGGAACGGGAACGCCGAGAAGATTCCTCGGGCGCCGAGCTCGAGTGGCCATCCCATCTGCCGGGTCAGATCAATGTCCGCCGCCACGTCGCCGGGAGCGACGTGGACGTGGTGCTCGTCCGCGGAGAACGCTCCGTCACCGGCGGTAAAGAGGAAGCTATCCGCCGCCGCGCCCGCCCCATCGAGGATCGTGGAGCGCACGAACCCGCCCGGGTGGGCGGCCACGACCACAGCTGCCCAGTCACCGTCAGGATGCTGGTTGACGCCGCAATGCACGACCAGAACCCGCCCGCTGGCAACGTCGGCCACACGCAAGAAGTGCAGGTCGCAGTCGACGTCGGATGTCACCCTGGCTCCCGGAGCGCTCGGGGTCGACGCGTTGGCTGAGCGAGGCGCGACTGCCGTGTCAGAAAGGCCTCCGCAGCTATGAGGTGATCGGGTGTAATGAGCGCCTCCTTGGCTGAAGCCCGGCGGACTTCGCGATGCGGGTACCCAGCGGACGACGTCGACAAACCTGGTCGACCAACTCGCAGCCAACGCTGGAACTCGGCTCATCGGCGCCCCAGCAGTCGTTGTGAATGCCACGAGTGGATGTCAGCCTGGCTCGGAGTGCTGCACCGTCAGCGGGGAGACCGTCGTGGTCGTTTGCTCTCGTAGCTTGTCGAGTAGGTCCTTCTCGCGCCAGTGGCCATCGGCGGTGACGCCGACGACGATTCGGTCGATGTCATGGTCGAGCAGGAACGTCTCGATCGCGGCGAGCGGACCGGCGGCGACCACGCTACCGGTGGGCGCAGCGCCCTCTGAGCGCATGTAGTCAAGTACCTTGCTGAGGCGTTGATGGGCGTGATCGTACATTGCCTGGTCGTCGGTGGCGGCGCTGAGACGGCTACCCATCAGTGGCGCAATCACGTGAACTTCGGTGGCGTTCACGATTGCCTGCTGGGCCCATCTGGGGACGTCTGTAGAAGGGTCGTCAAATACATCATCGACAACTACGAGGATTCGTTCGGCGCTCATTTGTTCCTTTCGAGAAGTAGGGCATGTCGAGGAGCAGGGATGACTTCAACGTAGGCCCACGTGATGCCAGAGGTCACGTCGGGCCCGCGGTCACGATGGAGCCCTCGCGATGCAGGAACTTGGTGAGTTGAGCGGCGAACTCGGTCACGTTGCGGCGTAGCCACTCGATGAGCATTGCCGCGTGCTCCATCTCATCTTCCATGTTGTGCACGAGGACGGCTTTCAGTTCCGCGTCGTCGGTGTCATCGGCGCGCTGGCGATACCAATCCATGGCCTCGAGCTCCTCCATCAGGGACACGATCGCGGCGTGTGTCGCCAGCGTGTCCTTGCTCAGCCGTTCTCGCGGTGCGTGCAATTCTTCGCTCGACATGGGATGTCCCTTTCGTTTCCGGTGCTTGACCTTTACCCCCGAACGCGACCAATCAAACGCCCTATCGCTTTACGTCGGGTGGCCGCCGTTAGGTTTGAAGTTTCTCGAAAGAGGGAACCGGATTGCTCATCACCAGCGTGTTCGCGACCCGAACGCGCTTCACGTCACGGAGTCAACATGTCCTCGTTCGCCGACCTCACGGCCCACCGAGTCCTCCCACTCGAGCCATACGACACACTCGACTCATACATCGCAGCGGGTGGCGGCGCGGGGCTTTCGGCCGCGCGCGCTGTCAGCTCCGATGTCGTGCTCGCTGAACTCGCGGCTTCCGGATTGCGCGGTCGCGGCGGCGCAGGCTTTCCGACTGCGACCAAGTGGCGCACGATGGCGTCGTTTGCCTCCGACGTCTTGCGAACCTCCGTCGTGGTCAACGCTGCTGAAGGCGAGCCAGGCACGTTCAAAGACCGAGCAATCCTCCGTGCGAACCCGTATGCGGTGATCGAGGGCGCGTTGATCGCTGCTCGGGTCGTCGGGTCGCGCAGCATCACCATCGCGGTGAAGCAACGGTTCGTGGTCGAGATTGCGAGGCTGCGCGCGGCCGTCACCGAGGTTCAGCTCGCCGGCTGGAGTGACGGGATCGTCATCGAGATCGCGGAAGGCCCGAGCGAGTACCTGTTCGGTGAGGAGACGGCGCTCCTCGAGGTACTCAACGGGCGCCCACCGTTCCCGCGGATCGCTCCGCCGTGGCGGCGCGGCCTGGTGGAAGTCGTCCTGGACCCTGCGGACCTGGGTTCGGGGAGCGGACTCGCTGGCGAGATGCAGATGGCGACGGAGTCGCCGGGCAGCGCCGCCCCGCCGGCGCTGGTCAACAACGTCGAGACGATGGCCAACGTCCCTGCCATCCTCGCCAACGGGGCAGCGTGGTTTCGTTCGCTCGGCACCGACGAATCGCCGGGAACTGTGGTGTGCACCATCTCTGGTGGCGGACGGCGCCCAGCGGTGGTCGAGGTGCCGTTCGGCGAGCCATTGCGTGACGTGCTCGACGAGTACGCACTGGGCACCTCCGAATCACCCATGCGCCCGATCATCGCCGTGATGATGGGCGTCTCCAATGCCGTTCTCACCGCAGCGGCTCTGGACACGCCGATCACGTACGAGGACATGAAGCGTGCAGGCAGCGGGTTGGGCTCGGCTTCGTTCATCGTCGTGGAGGAGGGCACGGATCCGCTCGCCCTTGCCGCCGGTGTGTCCCGCTTTCTTGCTGTCGAGTCGTGCGGCCAGTGCACAGCCTGCAAGCAGGACGGACTCAAGGTGTTCGAGACCTTGCGCTCGATGCTTGCGATCGGTGGTAGCGAGGGCGACCGCATAGCCGTCGACACGCTCCTCGACACGATCGCCGATGGAGCCCGTTGCAACCTGGCCACGCAGCACCAACTCGTAGTGAGGAGCATCCTCGACACCTTCGACGATGCCGTGCGGGTTCACCTACAGTCTGGTTACACGCCGGTCGAACCAGTGCTGATCACCGAGCTGATGTCGCTCGACGGCGGACTGGACGCGATCGACGACTCGTTCCTGTCCAAGCGATCCGACTGGACGTTCAACGACGACTCGTCGCCAGCGCGCCGCACAGGCCCGGTCGACGACCCGGGCCGCAGCCCCGTGGATCGCTTCGGTGACCACCGTTCGGGGCAGAACGTCCCTTTGTGACGTGAACTGACGCAGTGCCGTCAGAGGTCGATCTCGGTGGTGATGCCTTCCGAGTCACCTGCGTGGCGGGCAATGGTCAGGCGGTGCCGACCGGTGGCCGGCGCCCACGCGTGAAGTTCGGGATCGCGGGTGGCCAGTCGTTTCGTGTCGATGACGATCTCGAACTCGGTGGTGCCGCCCGCGGGTACTTCGACGCGGGCGAAGCCGACGAGTCGCTGCGGAGCCTCGGCGTCGGGTAGCTCGGCGTAGACTTGGATGACATCGGCCCCATCGCGATCGCCGGTGTTGCGCACCTCGCCGTGCACGGTGATGGCACCCTCGGCAGTGGAGACTGAGACGGCGCCAAGTGCAAACGTGGTGTACGACAGGCCGAAGCCAAAAGAGAACGCGGGCACCGCGCCGGTGCGGGCGAGGTGCCACCAGCCGTGCCAACGGTCGTAGCGAAAGCTGGTGGCGTCGCGGTCGAACGGGGGCAGGTCGGCCTCGTCGACGGGGATGCTGAACGGCAGGCGCGCCGACGGATTGACGGCGCCGAAGAGCACATCGGCCAGGCCGGGGCCAGCCTGCGCTCCGCCGTACCAGGCCTGCACCACGGCCGCGACGCCGTCGATCCACTCGGTCATCACGACCGCGCTGCCGGCCTGGATGACCACCACCGTGTGAGGATTCGCCGCAGCGACCGTGCGAATCAGTTCGACGTCACGGTCCGCGAGGCGCAGCGAGGATCGGTCGCCGCCGGTGCTGAAGCCGCGCGGCCGGCTGGCCGTGCGCTCGGGCTTGATGGTGGAGGGAAGCGCCGCCACCATTTGCTGGAACCGCTCGACCACGGCCGGCTCGTCGGCCTTCGGCAGTAGCGCACTCAGCGCGGGGTCGGCCGCGCCGATGTACTCGCCCTCGTCCTCGTAGGTGTAACCCACGACCACGACCGCAACTTGAGCCGCTCCAGCGATGCCGGCGGCGCGGACGGTGTCGCTGCCATCGGCGTATGCGACTTCACCCGCGACTGCTTGAATTCCGTCGAGGACTGTGTGGCAATCGAGATCCCAGACATCGCTGGAGCCGCCGTCGCCGAGGTTCACCGTGGCGGCGAGGTGACCGAACACAGCGATGCGACAATCTGGGCGCAGGGGGAGCGTCGGTACGCCCTTGACGGGCTCGTTGCACAACAGCACTGTGGAACGCGCCGCCACCTCACGAGCGAGCGCACGGTGCTCAGCAGAGCCGACGATGTCGAGCGGAGGTGCGGGGGCCGAGAGCACTCTGTCGAAGCGCAGCAGCGTTGCGAGCACCCGCGTGACTGCGGTATCGACGTCGACCCATGACGCCTCGCCGCTCTCCAGTGCTGCCGGAAGATTGGTGGCGCGTACCATCCGATACGGCATCTCGATGTCGAGCCCGCCGGAGAGGGATGTGGCTGCATCGCGTAGGCCGAAGATCCAGTCGCTGATCACGAAGCCCTCAAAGCCCCACTCGCCACGCAGTACGTCGTTCAAGAGCGCCGGGCTCTGCCCGGCCCACTCGCCGTTGACCGAGTTGTACGCCGACATCACCGATGCAACGCCCTCGTCGATGATCCGCCGGAAGTGCGGCAGGTACACCTCGTGCAGCGCCACCTCGTCGACCTCGATGTCCACCGAGAAGCGCGCATTCTCCATCGAGTTGCAGGCGAAGTGCTTCACGCACGCCATCACCGACTGCTGCAACCCGCGTGTCAGCGCCGCACCGAATTCGCCGACGAGGTACGGGTCCTCGCCATAGGTCTCCTGCGCACGACCCCAGGCCGGATGGCGCAACACGTTGACGCACACCGCACCGGTGAGCGTCGCACCCAGCGCCCGCAGCTCGCGACCGATGGCCACACCGACGCGTTCCTCCAGGTCAGGGTCCCAGGTGGCGCCGCGGGCCATTGACACCGGGAAACAGGTCGCGTTGCCGACCACCGCGCCCCGGGGACCGTCGGCGAAGGCGATGCCCGGAATACCGAGGCGTTCGACTTCCGCTGCCCGGAAGGGTGCCAGGTGGTAGCCGTCCTCGCGTGTGAGGAATTGCAAGCCGGCCCACGTCGGTGAGTCGCCGTCGAGGCACCACAGCCGTTCGTCGGTCGTCATCAGAGCCACCAGTTCCCGTGCCGCTTCCTCGGGTGCCTCGCCGGCGGCGACGGCTCGTTGGGCATCGGCAAAGCCGTTGATCGCGTTCACGGCCACATCATGCCTCTCGTATTCGATCATGGTCGCACGGGGGCACCTCGCCAGAAACGTCGATGCCGGGACCCAGCGCTGTGTCAACATCACGACGTGATCGTCGACAGTGCGTTGTACGTGGATGGTGTGCGCCGACCGGGCAGGTTCGACACGACCGACTGGCACGCGATCTCTGGAGACGACTCGTTCAGCTGGACGGGACTGTTCGAACCGACGAAGGCCGAGTTCGAGCAGGTCCGCCGCCACATCGATCTGCACGATCTCGTCGTCGAGGATGCCCTCAGCGCGCACCAGCGCCCGAAGCTGGAGCAGTACGGCGACGCGCTGTTCGTGGTGCTGCGCACAGCCAACTACCGGACCGACGTCGAGGACGTCGACTTCGGTGAGATCCAAGTCTTCGTCACCCCACAAGCGGTGCTTCACGTGCGCCACAACGCGCCCTCGAGGCTGACGGGCGTCCGAGCCACCCTCGAGTCGAACCCCGAGTTTCTCCGTTTCGGTTCCGGTGCGGTGCTGCACGCGATCGTCGACCACGTCGTCGATCAGTACGAGCCGGTCGTGTCGGAGATCGAGAAGGACGTTCGTGAGGTGGAACGCCAGGTCTTCAACCGCCACACCGGTGTGAACCCGGTCGAGCGCATCTACGGACTGATGCGTTCGGTACTGCTCGTGCAGGACGCTCTCGTGCCACTGCTGACGCCGCTCGATCTGTTGGCCAACCGCACGTACGCGGTGGTGGCCGATGACCTTCGCCAATACTTCCGCGACGCGCATGACCACCTCGCGGCCGTTGCACTGCGCGTCGACACGTTGCACGATCTGCTGTCCAACATCCTTGCCGCCAATCTCACTCGCGTCTCGATCCGCCAGAACGAAGACATGCGCAAGATTTCGGCGTGGGTCGCCATCGCGGCGGTACCCACCATGATCGCCGGCATCTACGGCATGAACTTCGAACACATGCCCGAGCTCAGGTCCAAGTGGGGGTACCCGGCGGTGCTCGCGCTGATGGCTGGCGCGTGTCTGTTCCTCTACCGTCGGTTCAAGGCCGCTGGCTGGCTCTGATCGTCGCCCGTGGAGGCCGCAGCCTCGATCTGGAAGACTTGCGCGATGGGCTTCTATCGCTCCCGAATTCTTCAGCGGCTGATGAACGCAGCGATGAGTTCGGAAGAGAACCGCGAGATTCGCGCCCGGGTGTGCGCAGACCTGGGGGCACCGTCGTGGAGATCGGGTTCGGGTCCGGTCTGAACGTGCCCTACTACCCGCAGGCCGTTCACTCAGTTCATGCAATCGAGCCGCTCGAGCGATCCTTTGCAATGGCGACCGAGCGCATCGACGCGTCGCACGTCAATGTCGATCTCGCCGGCCTCACGGGCGAGCGCCTCGATCTTCCGGCTGGATGTGCCGACGCGGTGCTCTCCACCTGGACGCTGTGTTCCATCACTGATGTCGGTGCCGCGCTCGCCGAGATTCACGGAGTGTTGAAGCCCGGTGGCTCGCTTCACTTCGTGGAGCACGGCATTTCACCGGATCCGAAGGTCGCCCGCCGGCAGGGTCGCTGGGAGCCGATCTCCAAACCACTGGGCGGCGGCTGCCACCTCACCCGCGACATCCCCGATCTCATCACCGCCGCTGGGTTCGTGATCGACCCGTTGACCGTGTATCAGCACCCGAATGAACCCAAACCCTTCGGCTGGACCTTCGAAGGGCGAGCAGCGTTGCCATAGCTCCTGACGCGTACGCGACGAAGGACTAGGAAGGACTAGGCCTTGGGCTTTGCCTTCGACTTCACTTTCGACTTGTTGTGCGCCACGGCGGCGAGGATGAGCGCTTTCAGTGCCGTCTCGTTCACCTTGGCGCCCTCGGAGAAGTCGATGGCACGGCGCGTGTTGCCCTCCAAGCTGGAGTTGAACAGCCCTGCTTGGTCGGGCACCGCGGCGCCGCTTGCGAACGTCAGCTTGACGACGCTCCTGTAGGACTCGCCGGTGCAGATGATGCCGGCGTTCTCCCACACCGGGACGCCACGCCACTTCCACTCCTCGACAATCTCAGGGTCGGCGCCGCATATGATGCCGCGCAACCGGCTGAGCATCTCACCGCGCCAGTCGTCGAGCTCTTTGATCCGCCCGTCGATCAGCTCCGATGGGGAGCGGTTGTTCTGCGAGTCATTCGTGGCCATGTCGGGATTGTAGGGGAGCTGGCCGACTATGGATGAAGAGTTGGCTACGCTCGGAAAGCGTGGACGAACTAGCACATGGACGTTTGATCGCTTATCGTACGGAACTGCTCGACGGGTTCGCAGCGGCACTTGGCGTGGCACACCCGCCCGACATCGCTGCCGGTCTCCTTGCGAACGCTGAGACGTTCCTCGAGTGGGATGTCAACTACGCGGCTGGCGCCCTTTCTTACTTCGAGCGACGCGACGTCGACGAGTATCTGTTGCGTTGCTGCCCACGCAAGCTGTCGTTTCCTCCAGAGGAGTGCAGGGCATCATCGACTCGCTCGCTGCATTTCTCCACCATCTCGCCGACTCTGGCCAGTGGCGCGGGCTGCCCTCGCAGGCGCGGGCCACAGCGCAGCACGTGCGCGATCAAGCAGCCGGCTTTCTTGACGCGATGGCCGATCCGGCGAACTTCGGCATGGCCAAAGGGCTGTTCATAGGCCCCGCGTTGGCCGGTGCCATGATCGACTTCGAGGACCCCGCCTCGCTGCAGGCCGCGATGGACCGCTTCAACGGTCTCTCCTTCGAGGAACGCAAGGCACTGACGGAGCCGTACATGGGCGCGGGTCCGCCGGTCTCTGCCTCGTTCGCCGTGCCACCGATCCGCCTTCCGTCAGGTGACTCCTTCCGGGCTAGCGCCGCTCTGAGCCGGCTTCAGCATGCGACAACGGGTCTGCGCTCCTACCTCGGCGACACGGGCGTGGCGCTCACGACCACCGGCAACCTCAAGCTGGTCGACTGCAAGGCGCTGGTCGATCTGCTCGATACCGGCGAGGCCGGCCAGGCAAGGTCGATGGACCAGCTGCCGCAGCTGTCGTACATCTTCGACGTGGCTCTGGCCGCAGGTGCCACCCGCAAGGTGAAGGGTCGACTGCTGTCGGTGAAGCGATGGTCGAACGACCCTACCGAGTCAGCGACGGCTCTGGCCAAGATGGTGCTCGATCTGTATTTCGAAACCGGCAGCCAGTGGCTGGATGCGGTCGAGGCCACCTTGCAGAAGGAGTGCCTTACTTGCTCACCCCTGCGATGGCATTTGGGGAGACTGTGACGCTGGAGGACATGATGCCACTCGCACTCGGTGCCGTCGAACAGTTACCGCTACCGTCCTGGGCCGCTCCAACCGCCTTGCGCAGAGTCGTTCAAGACACACTGCGTAAGGTGCTCCAGCGCGTCGCATTGGCCGGCCTCGTGACCTACAACGGTGAGACCGACGGGGTCGAGATGACGCCTTTCGGTGTGCAGTTCATGGTCGACCGCATGCGTGCTCTCGGCTTCGTTGTGCCTGAGCTGCCCTCGTTCGCGGCGCTCAGCGCAGAGGCGCTGCTGGCATCGGTCGGTGACGCAACCACGTTCGTCGCCGCGTCGGCGTGGTTGGCCTGGCAACCCGATTGGAGTGACGACCGCCGATGTCGAGAGTTGGTCGACGCGCTGCTCTCGGCACCCTTCGAGCTACGGAACGCGCACCAACGCTCCGCGGCCTTTACGTTGCTCGACGTCGCCCCTACCGCTCTGGTGGAGTCCGAGTTGCATCGCCTGCTCGGCGGGGCGTACGCGGGCTATGCACTCGGCTCGCTGGCCGAGCACGGCCTTCCTTCGCCGTCCGATCAAGCCACCACCGACGATGAGCTGCATGCCATTGCCAGCCTTGAGGCTGTCATGCTGCCGTGGGTCGACCACTGCTTTCTCGACGTCACCCTCGACGGCCCCGCGGCCATTTTGCAACCGTGCCGCAACCTGTTCGAGGACACCACACCCGAGGTGCTGATGGCGACACTATTGAACATGCCGATCGTCGAGGCCGCCGAAATGCTGGACGCCATCGGGTCGACGTACCCCCACAAGCCGACGGCGAAGCTAGCGCGTACCACCCGCCACCGTTGGCAAAGCCGCTGGCAGTGCTGAGACCGCGTCAAGCGAGGATGGCTGTGCCCGGGCGTTGGCGGGCGACGTCTTGGACGACTCGGTGAACGAAGTCGAGCTTGCGCTTGACGGGGTCGGTGAGCGTGAAGGGCTACAGATCGTCTCGGCCCATCGCATGGTTGACACGATTGAACAGCAGTGACAGCCAGCGCCAGTCGGACAGCATCTCGGACATCGAAGCGTCCTGATACGAGTCGCGCGGGACGACGTCGTCAGCAATGATTCCGTCGACGCGTGAGGCCTGCAGCACCAGGCCGCCAGCTGCGGCCGTGCCCAGCGAGGCGGTGATGTGGAGGTAGTGCGCGAACGACTCGGCGAAGTCTTCCCACGGATGCATCGTGGCGTACTCGGAGATGTACGACGCTTCCCAGCCGACTGGAGCGCCGATCGTATAGTGGCGCTCGATTGCATCCGAGTACGACGCCCGCTCGTCGCCGAACAGCTCGCGACACTCGTCGATCCAGTCGGTCTGCTCCACCAACACCCACTGGTAGTAATGGCCGACCTCGTGGCGGAAGTGGCCCAGCATCGTCCGGTACGCCTCACCGAGCCGGATGCGCACCGCTTCGCGGTAGTCGTCGAGGGTCTCGACCAAGTCAATGGTGACGACGCCATTCGCGTGGCCGATCGCAATTCGGCCCTTCCCCGAATAGGACGAGAGCAGGTCGAACGCCAGCCCGCCCTCGTGTTCGTAGAACGGATCGACGGGTATGCGAAGCTCCGCGAGCTGCACCAGAAGTCGTTGCTTCACCACCTCGGCCTGGGCCAACTTCTCGAGCGCGATGGGTGTCGGTCGCGTCGGGTCGGTGGCGAGTCAGGCTGAACGAGAAACACTGCGCCGTGCCGGCATCGTCGGCGACGAGCCAGTTGCATTTCCAATCACGGTTCGAGCAAGGGAGCCACGTGTGGCCGTCGATGTCAACGCCGTTCGTGGTGGCCTCTGCCATCGCCAACGTCGGCGGGTGAAAGCCGACGTCAAGGCCGCAGCCCGAGCACTCCAGGGATTCAAGGACAGTGACTTCGCGGCAGCGCGGGCATCGCATCATTCGCACCAAGGAAAAGATAGCGCCGAGCGGGTGTGCCACCCCCGAAGCGTGCTTGTGTGCGTTCGGTAGCGCCCGACGCTCCCCAGCGCACATGAACCAGCGGCGAGGAATCGTGTTCGGCGGATGCGAGCATGGCCCGTCTAGGAGGTGGCGCATTGGCGTATCGGGAGCCGGAATACTTGCCGTGGGATGGGCGGCGGGTGCCGATCACTTTCGTCGGTGGCTACCTCGGCGCTGGCAAGACGACTGCGATCAACGAATTGTTGCGGGCCACGGATCGACCGATTGTGGTGCTGGTCAACGACGTCGGTGCAATCAATGTGGACGCGGCACTCATTCGTCGGCGTCACGGCGACACGATCGAGCTCACCAACGGCTGTATCTGCTGCACCTCGATCGACGAGGCCGGGCTCGCGTTCGATCGAATCCGAGAGCGCGCCGCGCCTCCTGACCATGTGATCGTCGAGTTGAGCGGGGTCGCCGAGCCGGAGCGGATGCTCCCGTGGGCGCAGTCGGCCGGGTTCGTTCTCGATGGTCTTGTGGTCGTCGTTGCCGCCGACCAACTCGCTGATGGTGCGCTGCCTCCGTGGATCGAATCGCACCTATTTGCGCAAATCGGGGCTGCGGATCTGTTGGTGCTCACGAAGACGGATCTGGTCGACCGAGACACAGCACTTGGAGTGCGCGCGCGTCTGGGCGAGCTGGCATCAGGCACAGCAGTGCTGGACGCAAGCCGTGGGACGGTCGAACCCGGAAGTCTCGGTCGGTTCCTGGCCCTCGGTGGCCGCCGACCCGGTGGGGTCACGGCGTTGCCCGAGTCGACCCTCTTCGATGCGCATCGAGTCCGGTCGATCGCTGCGCCGTCAGGGCTGACCGTGAGTGAACTGCGCACGTGGCTCGAACAGTTGCAGGACCAGATCGACGGAGCCATCGTGCGCGTGAAGGGCATCGTCCTCACGACGGATCAGGGCTTGGCCCTCGTCCAGGTGGTGGGTCGCCGGTGCGAGACGACTCCGGTGCTGCAGTCCGAGCACGAGCCGCCGACGGAGCTCGTCGTCGTCTCCCTCGTCGGCTGAGGGGTACGGTTCGCGCATGCCGCGCCTACGTGAAGTCTCCAAGGATGATGCCCACCCGTTCGCTCAAGCGGTGTACACGATGCTGTTCGGAGAGCGCGACCCGGTGGGCGAGCCGGGCACGGCCAGCGGCACGCCGGGCAACTGGTGGACGGTCTTCGCAGTGGTGCCCGACGCGTTCGACCACACCACGAGCGGCTTCCAGTTCTACCGATCGCCGAACCGCAAGCTCTCCCCGAAACTGCGCGAGCTCGGTCAGATCCGCGCCGGTTGGTCGGTGGGCAGCCAGTTCGTTTTCAGCCAGCACTGCAAGGCGTGTCGTGATGTTGGCTTCACCGACGAACAGGTGGCAGCCATCCCCGCGTGGTCGGTTGCGGACTGCTGGTCGCCCGTCGAGCGAGCGGTGTTGGCGTACGCCGATGCCCTGGTCCTGCAATACGGCCGGGTGCCAGACGGCGTGTTCGACGCGTTGCGCGAGCACCTCAGCGACGAGGAGATTCTGGAATTCACCTACATCACCACGACGTACATGATGCATGCGGTCATGAGCCGTGCGCTGCGGTTGGAGTTCGACGACAAGGACGACCCGGTGGTGGAGGTCGCCGACCCCTCCGGCCGAAAGGGCGGCCTCGATGTGATGGCGGTCGTGGACGAGGCGGCGGATGGAGATTGAGTTCAGCGGCGAGATCTTCAACTGGCGTGGCCCGTCGCCGTTTCACTTCATTGCGGTGCCTGCTACTGAGGTTCGAATTCTCAAGGAGGAGTGGACGTTCGCGAGCTACGGCTGGGGAATGATTCCGGTGACCGCACGCGTCGGCGAGACCGAATACACGACTTCGCTGTTCCCGAAGAACGGCGGCTAACTGGTTCCGGTGAAGGACGCTGTCCGTGATGCCGAGGAAGTGGACGATGGCGATGTCGTGCCGGTGCTACTGGGCCTTCGATTGTCGAAGTGACCACGGCTCTGGGCACGCCTCACAACCGTGAACTGAGTGTCGTGAGTTCCGGCTCACGGAACTGAACGCACCCAGAACTGGACTCTGATCTTCCTGACGATCAGGCGATTGGCGCCGGGCGTACGACAACCACAGGGACGGCGGCTGTGTCGAGGACACTGTTCACCGTCGAACCCAGCAGGCGAGCGCGGAGGCCGCCGCGACCGTGGGAGCCCAACACCAACAGGTCGCCGTCCTGGACCGCTTCGAGCAGTGCAGTCACCGCGCTCGTCTCCACCAATTGGCCGGTGACGGTTGCACCGCAGCGCTCGCGGGCGAGTTCTATGGAGCGGTTCAGCGTGCAGTCGGCGTCGACCTCTGTGAGGTCACGGGCCTGGGTGGCGCCGGCGTCGACCGGAGCGTACGCATATGACCAACCGTGCACCAGGTGCAAGCTGACCTTGTGGCGATCGGCTTCGTCGGCGGCCCAGACGACGGCAGCATCAGAGGTTTCCGAGCCGTCGATACCGACGACGATTCGGTCGGGAGCGCCGCGAGTGGCGGCACCGCGAATGACTGCGACCGGGCACGGGCTGTTGTGGACGAGTTGACGCGGCGTCGTGCCCAACCAGAACGCTGCGGCGCCGTCGTGACCGCTTGCGCCCACAACGATGAGGTCCGTTGCTGCGGCATCGGTGAGGAGTGCGCTGGCGGGCGGGCCCGGGATGACCTCGGCGGTGACCGCCAAGGTCGGATTCTCAGCGCGCACCTTTGTGGCCATCCCCTCGGACGTTGACACCGACGCCTCGCGGATGGCCTCGTAGGCGGCACCCGAGTTCCAGCCGAGCGCGGCTTCACCCGAAACCACTGGCATCTCCACACACGTGACGATCCGCAGTTCGTCGCCGCGCACTGCAGCTTCAATTGCGGCCCACTTCACGGCTTCCGACGAGGTCTCGCTGCCGCTGTAACCGACGTTCACTGTTGCACTCATACGTTCATGATCTCCGCGCTCGGGTTGTGTCACTAGGGTCCCCAGTCCTTGATCTGAGTAAACGTGGGTGCACGACAACCACCGGGCAATCGGCACGTTGCATCGTCGCCAGAGCAACCGAACCGAACTGTAGCGTTCGATATCCGGCGCAGCGTGAGCCCACCACGAGCAGGTCGGCATTCGCGCTCGCCGCGATCAACACGTCGGCGGCCGACCCATGCACTGCCCGCCGCTGGATGAGCGGTTCGGGACCCACCTCGTACTGGTCGGCGGCAAGATCGGCGATGCACTGTGCGTCGGCCTGGCGAAGGTCGCCGCTACGCAGCGAACGTTTACCTTCTGTCGGCTGGTGCCAGGCATGAACAACTGTGACCAGTGCCCCGTGACGGGCAGCCTCAGCAATAGCCCAGTCCAGGGCCGTGGCTGAAGCGTTCGAGCCGTCGACGGCGACGACGATCCGCCGCAGTTGGTCGTGAGGCGCCCCTCGCACCACGACGATCGGGCAGGACGTCCGGCGCCTGCTGCCAGCGACCAGCGGGGTGCCCACAATCAGTAGCGACGCATCGGCTGCAACGTCGAGGAAGTCGTTCAGGTTGCCACTGCGGTTCGCCAGCACCTGTAACGAGCACTCTCTGGCGGCGGCCTCCCGTGTTGCCCACGCGAGGACGTCCGCGTCGGCGGCGGTGTCGCCGAGACCGACGACCAACCGTTCGATGGCAGACGCTTCGAGTTGCACACAGCCCAATGTGGTGGTCGGCGCGGTGCCTAGCTAGGGCCTTGGGACCCATTTCGTGTGCCGTCGGTTGTTCGAGCGTCGAGTGGAACCGCCCACACAGTGACTGTGCCCGAATCTTGGCCACGAGCGATCGAGAAGCGTCCGCCGAGTGATTCAGCGCGCACCAGCATGTTGTCCAGCCCGCTCGAGACATGCCCCGGCGCCGGCGCATAGCCCACACCATCGTCGACGACCTGCAGCGTCAACTGACCAGCATTTACCATGACTTCCACCTGCACGGAGCTTGCGTGCGCATGGCGAGCGACGTTTGACAGTGCCTCGCGTACGCAGAGCAGAAGGTGGCCACGGATGGGCTCGATCACGGCGCTGTCGACGGGGCCGACGATGTCGCAGGAGGGCTTGTACCCGAGCGCCTTGGCGGATTCCTCGCAAATGGCGACGATGTCGCTGCGCAGGCTCTGTGTCGTCGTCCAGCGCTGATGCAGCTCGAAGATCGTCGACCGCACTTGCCGAATGGACGTGTCGAGCTCGTCCACTGCTCGCAGAATGCGCTCGACCGCCAGTGGTTCGTTCACCAGCTGGGCGGCAGCCTGCAAGGAGAGACCGGTGGCGAACAGGCGCTGAATCACGTCGTCGTGAAGGTTGCGAGCAATTCGCTCGCGCTCGTCCAGCAATCCGGCGGTACGGCTCTGCTCGTGCAGCCGGGCGTTCTCGATTGCCAGCCCGGCGGCGGCTGCGAGGCCAACAGCGAGTTCCTGATCGACATCGGTGAACTCTTGGCCATTCGCCTTGTCGGTGAGATAGAGGTTGCCGTAGACGACGCCGCGCAGATGAATGGGCACACCGAGAAACGACGTCATCGGCGGATGCCCTGGGGGAAATCCGAACGACTCGGGGTGGGCGGTGAGATCGGGCAATCGCAGCGGCGCGGGGTCGAGGATGAGCAGCCCCAGAATGCCATGGCCCTCGGGTCTGGCGCCGATCTTTTCGGTCTGCGCCTCGTCGAGACCGACAGTCACGAACTCGGACAGTTGCGAGCGTGTCTCGTCGAGCACACCCAACGCGGCGTACTGCGCATCGACGAGCTCGGCGGCGGTCTCGGTGATACGCCGCAGCGCGTCGGCCAGGCTCATTTCGGAGCCAATTGCCATCACCGCGTCGAGCAACCGGAGCAGTTGCTGCGGGCCCACGAACTCGAAACGATCAGGCACCCGATAGAGGCTACGGCATAGGTTGCGGGCCAGCGCAGATAGGTTATGGCGGTGGCCGTGATCAGGGTGTTCCTTCTTGACGATCATGAGATTGTTCGCCGTGGCGTGCGAGAGCTGTTGGAGAGTGCAGACGACCTCGAAGTTGTCGGCGAAGCTGGCACGGCCGCCGAGGCGCTGCAGCGCGCGCCGGCCACCTCGCCCGACGTGGCGATCCTGGATGTGCGTTTACCCGACATGTCTGGCATCGAGGTCTGCCGCGAGCTGCGCTCCTCGATGCCCGATATCAAATGTCTTATGTTGACGTCGTTCAACGACGACGAAGCGCTCTTCGATGCGGTCATGGCGGGCGCCGCCGGCTACGTGTTGAAGGAGGTGCGAGGTTCGGACCTGATCGAGAGCGTGCGCCGCGCCGCGGCCGGCCATTCACTGCTCGACCCGATGGTCACGGCGAGGGTGATCGACCGTCTGCGCAATCCGCCGAAGGATGCCCTGACCGCAATGCTGTCACCTCAGGAAAGCGCCATTCTCGGCCACCTTGCCGATGGCCTGACCAATCGCCAGATCGCCGAACAGATGTTCCTGGCGGAGAAAACCGTGAAGAACTACGTCTCCAACTTGCTGGCCAAGTTGGGCATGCACCATCGCACGCAGGCCGCGGTTTACGCCGCCCGCCTTGCCGAGCGCCGGTCGCCACCCAAGTAGGTGTTTAGGGCACAAGGTCACAAGCGTGGTGGTCTCGGTCCTCTGACACCCTCGGGACAGGTTTCTTATGGTGTTGGCCAGAAGAACTGATCTAACCCGGAGGAATACACCCATGAGTTCCACACTCGAAGCACCACCACTCGCAGGTGAGCCGACACCCGGCTCGACCCATACCACGTCAGTCGTAGCGTTCCCGCGGCGAAAGATCGACGCCGTCCTCATCGCTTTTGGCGCTGTCCTGATGGTGGTCTTCCTTGTCGCCGGTGGTCTGCTCACCTGGGGCGCCAACTTCTCGGACGACTACGTCACTCGTGAACTGTCGTCGCAGAACATTTCGTTCCCCGATGCCGACGCCCTGAAAGAAGAGGGTCGCGACGACCTGCTGGAGTTCGCCGGGCAGCGCCTGACCACTGGTAAGCAGGCCGAAGGCTATGCAAGCTTCATCAACGGCCACCTTCAGGGCATCGCCGACGGCGCCACCTACGCCGACCTCGGGACTCCCGAGCGTGCCGCCAACACAGCGGTGACCGACGCCGTCGCCGCCGGGAAGCCGCAGGCCGACATCGATGCGCTGAAGGCCACCGCAGCTGGCATCAGCGGGCAGCGCAACACTCTCTTCAAGGGTGAAACCCTCAGGGGCCTGCTGCTCTCGGCCTACGCCTGGTCGACAGTCGGCACCATCGCCGGAATCGCCGCCATCGGCGCCTTCATCGCCGCAGCGCTCATGGCAGTCCTCGTGGTCCTCGGAATGATGCACCACCGCCGCACTGTCAAGGCCGCCTGACTCCGCAGAGCGGAAACGAATGTGCCCGGCCTTCACAGGCCGGGCACGTTCGCGTCTGTCGTGTCGTCGTCTGTCGTGTCGTCGTCTGTCGTGTCGTCCTTGGGGGGTGCCGTCGCCGTGCTCTCCTGGGTAGCGTCGTCGCGTGGACGACCGGACAGCAGCGAGCGTGCGACGGCACCATGAGCCGCTCTACGAGCGCCCCGTTCCGCACATCGGTGATGCGACCAGTGCGCATGAACGGGCGAGCGATCTGGATGGTTGGGCGTTCGCCCCAGACCAGCAGGATGCGTTGCACGCGATCATTGCCGCCCGTCGCGATGTGCGCCGCTTTCGCCCCGATGAGATCGACGAGGGGACACTGGAGCGCCTTCTCCAAGCAGCGCACAACGCACCATCCGTGGGCCACAGTCAGCCGTGGCGATTCATCGTGGTGCGCGACTCGGACACTCGCGCCAAGGCCGCATGGTTGGCCGACCGAGAACGGCTTTCGCAGGCGGCCGGCATGGATGAGGACTCTGCTCGACAGCTGCTGACGTTGCAGCTGGAAGGTATTCGCGAGGCGCCACTCGGTCTGGTGGTGTGCTGTGACCGGCGAGTTGCGGCGGCAGGCGTGCTCGGCCGTGCCACCTTTGCCGACTCGGACATGTGGTCGTGCGCGTGCGCCATCCAGAACCTGTGGTTGACGGCGCGAGCGGCCGGTCTGGGCGTCGGCTGGGTCACCCTGTTCCGCCCCGACGACCTCACCGAACTGCTGGGTATTCCTGTTGGAGTGGAGACACTTGGCTGGTTGTGCATCGGTTATCCCGACGAACGCCAGCCTGTTCCCGGCCTCGAACGCTTCGGCTGGTCGAAGCGTCAGCCGCTGACCGAGCTGATGATGACCGATCGCTGGGAGAGCGAGAGCGCCCCGACCCCGCCGCGGTCGCGCGTGCA
The DNA here is from genome assembly GCA_038328705.1 of Acidimicrobiales bacterium. GTDB lineage: Bacteria > Actinomycetota > Acidimicrobiia > Acidimicrobiales > Ilumatobacteraceae > UBA668. Next base: position 22,335 of record JBBQMG010000042.1, read on the forward strand.
GGTGCCGGCGCAACGAACGGTGGTGGACGTGCGCGACCACGCCGACGGGCTCCTGACGCCTCCCGGTTCGCTGGGCGTGTTGGACAAGGCGCTGGACAGGGTGATTGCGTGCTGCGGACTGGACACACGCAACGCCACGCTGGTGCTGGTGGCCGGCGACCATCCGGTTGCCGACCTCGGGGTCAGTGCGTACTCGCGCTCGGTGACGACGGAAGTTCTTGCGGCCGCGTCGGAAGGGGAGTCGATCGGCGTGCGAGCTGCGAGCGCTGCCGGTCTGGCATGGACAGTGGTGGACGCAGGGTCGTCGACGGGAGACCTGGTCGCCACCGACGCCATGACCGAACTCAGGACGAGGCAGCTCATCGCGGATGGTCAGCAGCTCGGTGCCCGTCTGGTAACGGACGGCATGGTGCTGCTCGGCGAAGTCGGCATCGGCAACACCACTGTCGCGGCCGCGTTGGCTGCTGCGCTCCTGGAGCTCTCTGCTGCGACAGCTGTGGGCCTTGGGTCCGGAGCGGACACCGCGATGGTCGAACGTAAGGCCGAGGTGGTGGCGACCGCAGTGCAGCGCTGGCGCGATCGATCGGGCGGTACTCGCAACCCGACCGAGATGCTGAGTGCCTTGGGAGGTCCAGAGTTCGCAGTGCTGTGTGGCGTCGTACTTGGCGCCGCAGAAGCTGGTGGCGTGGTGGTGCTCGACGGCTTTGCGACGACGGTTGCTGCGGCGCTGGCGTGCACCATCGAGCCGGCCGCGAGTGCGCACCTCGTCGCCGGGCAGCGGAGCAACGAGCGAGCACATTCCGAGGTGCTGCAATTCCTCGGCCTTGAACCTCTCCTCGATCTGCGTCTGCGAGCCGGCGAAGGCGTTGGTGCGGTGTTGGCAACCCGCCTGCTGCTCGACGGTCTGGGGATGCGCCGCACGACAGCCCGCACCCGTTGATGCTGGGCACCTAGCAAACGGGGCTGATGGCGCAGCGCTCTGCAGGCCTGCCCTCTTCTGCCGGGCCGCTGACGGCTCGGAACGAAGGCGAAAGATGCAGCAACAGGTTTGGTGACCCGACGCCGATGTCGGTCAGTCGGTCCGGCGTTGCTTGGTCGACCAGCATTTTTTGAACCTGCGTGGCGGTCAGCCCGGGGTTGTCGGTCCACAACACTGCCAACGCTCCGGCGACGTGAGGTGACGCCATCGACGTGCCGCTGAGGACGAGGGTGGCGCTGGCGGAGTCCTTCCAAGCAGACAGAGTGTTGCTCCCGGGCGCGAACAGGTCGAGACACGGCCCAATGTTGGAGAAGAACGATCGTGCGTCGAGAGCCGTGGTTGCGCCAACCGTCAGTACGTCGGGCGCACGCGCTGGCGACGTGTGGCAGGCATCCTGTCCGCGGTCATTGCCGGCTGCTACGGCCACGGCGACTCCGTCAGCCATGAGACGGGCGACGGCGTTGTCGACCACTTCGTTGATTCCGGGGCTACCAAAACTCATGTTCGCCACAGCCCGGCCGCCGGTGTGATCGCTGATCACCCAGTCGATGCCATGAACCACTGTCGACGCGGAGCCTCTGCCAGAGCAGTCCAGCACTCGGACGGGTACCAGTGCCGCCAGTTTGGCGATGCCGTACGTGGTGCCGCCGGCGATACCGGCAACGTGTGTGCCGTGCCCGTAGCAGTCGTTGGTTCCCTGGCCATCGCCTATCTCATCGACGCCAGGGAGCAGCCGTTCTGAGAACTCGACGTGCGCCGCATTGATGCCGGAGTCGATGACGTAGACGGTGGTGCCGGCGCCGGCGGTGGCGGAGTAGGTGAAGCTCCCGTCAACAGGCAGGTCGGTCTGGTCGCTGCGGTCGAGCCCCCATGGCGGGGCCGGCTGGGTGCTCGTGGCCTGAAACTCGGTGTTGGGGCTGACGGCAACGACGCCGGGTGTGTTGGCCACGGCGGCTGCCTCCTCGGGCGTCAGCGTGGCCAACGAGATCGGCAGGTTGACGGCGATGCGTGTCAGCTCGATTCCCTCCGCATCCAGTCGCTGTACTGTCACCGAACGCTGCGCCGGCCCAGGTGCCAGCTGAATCAGGTATTCGCCATTGTCCGAGACTTCAACAGCCACGCCTGTGGCGACGATGCGCGGTGTGGAGGAAGGACCCGCGCCGACGAGCAACCATGCCGGTGCCAGCGCTGCAATCGCCAGCAACGCAAAGTGGTGGCCGCGCCGCATAAGGAGAGGCTATGCCATCTGTTCCTCCTCGAGCTGTCGCGTTCGAAGAGATACAGCTACAGCTCGAGACGAGCAATCCACAGGCCGGGTGCTTCCAGCTCGGCCGGTGTGGGCAGCGGGTTCGCCTTACCGAAGAGTTCCGTGAGGCGGCCCTCGCCCACCCGGTCTGCCACGCCGGCTGTGAACGTCTTGCCGCGTTGCACTTGCTCTTGCGTCAGCTGGAGACCGAGCAGCCGCTCCACGAACAGGTCATCAGGTGACGTTTCCAACCGACGACGCCGAACGGCCTCGGCAATACGCAGCGCGTCGCCACCGATCACACGGGCTGAAACAGCATCGACCAGGTAGTCGACCGTGCCGACAACGGCGGCCACGGCCGCGTCGAGCTGTGGCGCATGCAGCGCCTGCTCGGGTGACTGCACCGCGCCCAAGAGCAGCGCCGGGTCGGAGAGCATTCGCTGCATCGCCTGCATCGGGTCGCCGCCGTCATCCATGTCCAGCGACGACAGCTTCTCGGCAACGGCGGAGGGGTCGGGGCGGAACGCGCCGACGTGTTGCCGTACGAGTGCGGTGAACTGGTCGCGCAGCGCTGGAATGTTGAACAGCGTGTGGCCGATCATCTCCTGGGCCAGCACCCACAGGCGCATCTCGTCGATGGGTAGCGCCCACTCGGTGGCGAACTGGTCGATCGTTGTCGGCACCACCAGCAGGGCGTGATCGCTGCGCGGAATGGGTAGGTCGTACTGGCCGAACGTGCGCCCGGCCATCCGACCCACCATCGACCCGACGGCCATGCCCATCATCGCCGGCGCCATCATCTGGCTGAGGTTGGCCATCATGGCCATCATCGGGTCGCTGTCG
>JBBQMG010000043.1:0-25274 GCA_038328705.1 Acidimicrobiales bacterium
GCTGCCATTGGCCAGGGCGCGGCACACGTTGTCGTGGCTGTCGAGGTCGCCGACCACCCAACCGCCGCCATGGAAGTAGACGAGTAGGCCCAGGTCATCGCGGTCGTTGGGCCGATAGAGGCGCGACGCAACACCGCCGGCATCGAGGTCGCGTACATCGTGCACCGATTGGCCTTCGGTACGAGTGCGGGCCGCTCGAATCGCACGGGCCTGGGCTGGGGTCTGTTCCTCGATCGGCGGGTCACCCAGTGAGGCGATCACTTGCAACAGGGAGGCGGCTTGAGGGTGCAGCGGCATCGGCGGAGTTTGCCACGGTGGTACTGCGCGAGGCCACCGCTACTGTTCTGGTCGTGTCTCGGTTGCTCTCGGCGCTCATCGTCTCAGTCGGCCTGGTGACCCTGACGGGTTGTGGCTCGGTGCGTGATCGGGCGCACGACGATCTCGTCGATCAACTGGTGAGCGGAGGTCTGGCGCGCCCGGTGGCCGACTGCGTGGTCGACAAGTTCTTCGAGGTGCGCACCACTCAGGAACTCAAGGAGTTCTTCGAGCGTGAAGTCCTGACGGATGCCGAGCGCGCCGAGTTCGCCCGACTCGGCGAAGTGTGCGCCCCCATCGGCACCACCCCCTGAGGCGCGGCCCCCGGGTCTCCGCCTAGGGCGCGGGCGGGGCGTCGGTGGTCGGCGACTCGGCCGCGGGGGTCTCGACGACGACCTTCTTCTTCGGTGGGGGGACACCGACGCTGGGGGCCTTGTCGGCCCACTCGGGCCAGCGGCGACGGCTGACGATCGACAGCGTGCGCAGCAGCTTCATCGCCACCTCGTCCTCCTGGGCGGGTCGGGCGATGATGGTGCCGTCAGCGATCATGCGATTGATCACTTCCTCGCCCAACTCGGTGCGCACGATGGTGAGCGTCCAGTCGTTGTCCTTGCCGATGCCGCCGGTGGCGATGTCGGAGTGTTCGGCCGCGAAGTCCGGGCAGTTCTTGCAGCCCTGGCGCGTCCACCCGTGGCACTCCTTCAGGTCGATCTCGTGGTACGAGCCGTCCTTCATCCAGATCTGGAAGACGCCCTTGATGTTCATCTTCACCATGTCCTGCTTGAGCAGGCCGTACTTGGCCTCGAACAGTTCGGGGAAAATGGAGTCGTCGAATGTCTTGCTGCACAGCAGGCCGATGTTGAACAGGAACGGCTTGCTGACCTTGCCGGCCTTGCGGTCCCACATGACCGGCGGCGACGACGTCTGGCAGCCCATGCCCACCAACGCCAGCCGGCTGAAGCCACGCTCCTTCGCTTCCGGCAATGCCAGCGGGTTCGCGCAGTATGTGTAGCGGCTGCCCGCGGTGGCGAGCACCTCCTCGCGATTGGTGACCACGACGGGCTTTGCCTTCCACGCATCGTCAGCTTCGACACCGCTGACCAACGCGGCCTCGATGTAGTCGTGCTCGAGCAGCCAATTGAGCATCGCTGACACGAAGCCGCCGTCTTGGCCTTTGGTGTGCTCCTCGTCGTTGGCGGCCCGAGTGAGCAGCAGCTGGCGCCAGATACCGCTCATCTCCTCGGGCTCACGCACCTTGCCGAACAGGTGCATGTCGGCGGCAGGTTCCCATGCTCGAAAGCGGGGGCACGCCCGGGTGCACGTGGTACACCCCTTCTCGCCGTGAATGCAGTTGTCGAGACCCAGTTCCTCTTCGAGATGAAACGGGATGTACTTGCCCTCTTCGTGCTCGTACCCGATGACATCGTGCGGGCAGGTGACCACGCAACCGGCGCACCCGGTACACAACCCCGTGGTGATGACCTCTGCGTACAGCTCCTTCCACTGCGCGGTCCAGCGGCCGGACTGAGCGGGTGTTTCGAGAGTGTCAGATGCATCCAACGTCATGAAGACGACTCTACGACGCTCAGACCGGCCGCTGCTCGTTCGGCGCTGCTCCGTCACCCGTTCGGCCAGGCCTCGGCCTCGTAAGCTTGGCCAATGCAACCGGTCGACGCCGCCACCATCAAACGGATGCGGACGCACCTGGTGGGCGACCCTGACCTTGCGGGCCGCACGCTGGCTCGCCGCCTCTCGCAACAGGCCGACGCGTGGCTGTACTCGCTGGGCTCCGACCTTCCCCCGGGCTGGGCGGTCATGGCCACCGGTGGCTACGCACGCGGGGTGCTGTGCCCGGGCAGCGACATCGACGTGATGTTGGTGCACCCGGTGAAGGCGCAGGACAATGATGTTCGGGCGGTGGCGGAGAAGCTCTGGTACCCGATGTGGGACGGCGGCCTGAAGCTGAGCCCGGCCGCCCACAGTTCCAGGACCCTGATGGCGCTGGTTGCAGGTGATCTGGACACGGCGACCGCAGTGCTGAAAGTTCGCTGTCTTGCTGGCGATCGTCAGGCGGTCAGCGAACTACAGGCGCAGGCGCTGGAGCTGTGGCGCCGTAAGCCGATGGCATGGCTGCAGCGACTGCTGGACACAGGCCAGCAGCGGTGGACGAAGTTGGGCGATGTTGCCTCGCTGCTGGAACCGGACTTGAAGGACGGCCGTGGGGGATTGCGCGACTACGACATGATCCGGTGGGCGCTGGCAGTCGATCGTGCCGATGTGACTGCAGCGTTCGATGGCCCTTTCGACGACCTCGCCGGTCCCGCCGACCTTCTGCTGGCGGCACGCTGCGAACTCCACCGTCTCACTGGCCGCACGTCCAACGTGCTGCAGCTGCAGGATCAGGACAAGGTCGCCGAGACGATGGGGTTCGCGGATGCGGACTCGCTGATGCTGCAGCTATCGGGCGCGGCGCACACCATCGAATGGGCGACGGAGCGGTTCTGGCGGCGCATCGAACGATTGCTTCACGGTGGCCGTGGCACGTTCCGAACGGGTGCCACCATCGGTTCTGGGGTCACCGTGATCGATGGCGAGGCGCACATCGCGGCCGACGCTGAAGTCGACGAACCGTCGTATGTGTTCCACCTCGCGGCCACCGCCGCACACGCGGGTGTACCCGTCAGTGTGCAGTCGCTTCAGGTGCTCGCGAGTCGCGGCGCTGAGCCAGGCGAACGGTGGAGCGAGCGCACCCGTCGTTCGTTCGTCAGTCTGCTCGGTGCCGGGCAGGGCCTGGTTGGCGCGGTTGAAGCGCTGGAGCGCTACGACCTCTTCAGTCGTTACCTGCCCGAGTGGCGTCATGTCCGCAGCCTTCCGCAGCGCAACGCGTTTCACACCTTCACGGTCGATCGCCATCTACTGCAGACCGTCGCCAACGCGAACGAGTTCGTGCGCGAGGTGGCACGCCCGGACCTGCTCCTGTGCGGGGCATTGCTGCACGACATCGGCAAGGGTCACCCTGGCGATCACACTGAAGTGGGCATGGAGTTGGTCGTCAGAATCGCCGACCGAATGGGCTGGCCTCCCGACGATGTCGCCACGCTCGTTGCTCTAGTCGAGCACCATCTCTTGATCGCCGAGACGGCGACCCGTCGAGACCTCAGTGATCCGCGCACTGCGGCCAATGTCGCCGCGGCGGTCGAGGAGCTTGGCCGGTTGGAACTACTCGATGCGCTCACCCGTGCCGACAGTCTCGCAACCGGGCCGTCCGCATGGTCCGCATGGAAGGCCGGGCTCGTCGACGAACTGGTCGACCGCACCGCTCGGCTGCTGCGCGGCGACGGCCGGTTTCACGAGCCGGCGAGTGACCCCAACCGGTTCGGCGCGCTCGTCGCTGCCCTCGACGAGCGCGGTGGTTTGCAGCTGCAGCATGTGGTGGACGATGAGTTCGAGGTGTTGCGCATCGCCAGCACCGACCGCAGTGGCCTGTTTGCGCTCATCGCCGGCACGTTGTCACTACACGGCGTGGACGTGGTGGGTGCCGACGCGCACACGGGCCCCGATGGCACCGCCGTCGACGAGTTCCGCTTGTCGCGAGCGCAGGGCACGGCCGTTCCGTGGCATCGCATCGAACACGATCTTCGGTCAGCACTCGCCGGAAACCTTGATATCACCTCGCGACTCGCGCAGCGCATCACCGCCAGGTCGCGCCGGCGCCCATTGGCAGCCGCGACTCCTCGCCGAGAGGTACTCATCAGCAACGACGCTTCCGATCAGGCCACCATGATCGACGTACGTGCGCCAGATGGCCCGCTGGTGCTGTACCGGCTGTCCAACGAGCTCCTCGCGGCGGGGCTGGACATTCGTTCGGCCAAAGTGGCAACACTCGGCCACGAGGTGGTCGACGTCTTCTACGTGCAAACTCGTGGCGGCACTCAGCTGCCCGTCGAGCTACACGAGGCGTTGCGCGCCGGACTCAAGTCGGCGCTGGCCGGCGGGTAGCCGACACGTCCTACAGGCCATGCGACCAAGAGACGAAAGGGCCGTGGCAAGGACCAATCCGAAGATCGGTACCCACCACGGCCCTTGTCGCTGAAGCCGACGACTAGATGGCGTCAGCCCCTTCCTCCCCAGTACGGATGCGAACGAGGCGGTCAATATCGACCACCCAGATCTTGCCGTCACCGATCTTGCCAGTAGCTGCTGCAGCGCGCAGTACCTCGATGACACCGTCGACGGCGCCGTCATCGACGACCATCTCCAGCTTCACCTTCGGAACAAAGTCGATGTTGTACTCGGTACCGCGGTAGACCTCGGTGTGGCCGCCTTGGCGACCAAAACCGCGGACTTCGGTGACGGTGATGCCGATGACGCCGGCGGCCTTGACGGCCGTCTTGACGTCGTCCAGTTTGAATGGCTTGACGATTGCCGTAATGAGTTTCATAGATGTATCGCCTTCCGGATCGGAGCGTGATTGATGTTAAGTCTCACTGGATCAACTCTCAGTCGTTGTAGGCGAGTACGCCCATCTCGGGTAGGTCCAGGCCGCCGAGTTCGTCCTCTTCGGTGCTGCGGATGCCGCCCTTGGTGAACTTGTTCTGGATCTTGAAGAAGCCGAAGGCGATCCCGAAGATCACGGTCCAGATGACGATTGCACCCAGCGCTTGGGCGCCGAGTTGGCCCCACTCGCCCTTGATGATGCCGGCAACACCGGTCGTGCTGGAGCCGTTCCATCCGGCGCCGTACTCACCATTGGCGAAGATGCCGACGGCGAGCACGCCGAACGTGCCACACACGCCGTGAACGGCGATGGCGCCCACCGGATCGTCGATCTTGCGACGCTCGATGAAGAACACGGCTTCGATGGCCAATACGGCTGCGATGGCTCCAATCAGGGCCGCAGCCCACGGCGCCACGAAAGCGCAGGGGGCGGTGATGGCAACCAGGCCGGCCAGCATGCCGTTGACCATCATGCCGGGGTCCGGCTTTCCGGTCTTCCACGTGATGTAGTACATCGCAGCAACCGCACCGATGGCGCCCGCAATGGCCGTGTTGGCCGCCACCGTGGCGAACTGCACGTCGGTGGAGCTGAACGTGGAGGCGGCGTTGAAGCCGAACCAACCGAACAGCAGGATGAAGCAGCCGAGCATGGCCATCGGGATGTTGTGGCCGGGGATGGCATGAGCCTTGCCGTCTGCCCCGAACTTGCCGATGCGTGGGCCGAGCACGATCGCGCCTGCCAGAGCGGCGGCGCCACCAACGGCGTGCACCACACCGGAACCGGCGAAGTCGACGTAGCCGGCGCCGAGGTGCATTGTCTCCCATGACTTGGCCAGCCAGCCGCCGCCCCACGTCCACGCAGCAAACAGCGGGTAGTAGAGAGCGCCGCAGAACAGGCCCCACCACACGAAGCTCTTCCACTTCCAACGCTCCGCCATCGAGCCGGTGGGGATCGTGGCGACGGTGTCCATGAAGGCCACCATGTAGAGGAAGAAGCCGAGCAGCGCCGGCGTGGCTGCGTCACCGAGATGGCTGTAGCCCCAGTAGACGATGCCGGTGAACTCGCCACCGACGGCCGGTAGGCCGTCACCGTTCATCGACGAGGTCAGGCCCATGGGCGAGTAGCTGAAGCCGGAGAACGCCAGCGGGAAGCCAACGAACAAGAAACCGACGAAGCCGAGGGCGAAGATGGCGAAGTTGGTGCTCATCACCTCGGCAGCGTTCTTCTTCTGGGTGAAGCCGGTCTCGACGAGCGCGAAGCCGGCTTGCATGAAGATCACCAGCACTGCGCCGAGGACGACCCAGAGCAGACTGGTTTGTTGTCCAAGGACTTCAATCGCAGCGGTGGCGTCTGCATCTTCTGCGAACGCCGTGGTGCCGATGAGCAAGGTGGTGGCGACGGCACCAAAGGCCGCGCCAAGTAGATATTTGGGCACTCGCGTGCGCACGTTGTCTCCTGTGTGTTCGAGGGGCATTCAAGGAACTCGCCGCGGCGCTGGAGCGAGTGACCGCACCATACGGAGGCGACATTTCACGGTCATGGCCGAATTGTTTCCGCAGCATGGCGCTCGCGTTCGTTGCTCGAGCCCCTGGATCAGTTGCCGACGACGCGGCGCGGAACGCTCCCGGATCAAGCGTCGTGAGACTCTCGATCCGGGAACTGCCCCTTACCGGAGACAGGAGTCTCCGGGCGCGTCACGGCGTACCGTTTCGCTCTCGAATGCCGCACCCGTCGGCGGCATTGTGATCCGTAGCGACGTGAGTGGAGCGTACTGACGAGCGATTTCGCCAGGGTCGCTACAGCGTTGCCCCTCTGTGTCGGTCGTGTTCGGTTCACCGTCGGCGGCCGAGGCGACGGGTGGTGCGGCCCTCCGTGAGAGCCAGACGGATCGCATACATTGCCGTCGGGTCGAGTTTGCGGCCAACACGATCGCCAATGGCAAATCGATCGTTGACCTCCTTGTCGCTGGTCGAGATCCGTGCGGTGTGCAGCACCGCTCCGGCAGATGCGAACGCGGCACTCACCGCGAGCAGCACGCCCGGGCGGTCAGGTCCGGTCACGACCGCGAGAGTGTGCCAAGGGAGTGCTGTGTTGTCGAACTCGATGCTGAGAGTCGGCATCGCCACTGGAGACATTCGCTTGCTCAAGCTGGCCTCGAACGCAAGTGACAACTGCTTCGCACTTGGTCGAGTACGGGCGGAGACGATGAAACTGTCGAGCACTGCGCCATCAGCCCAGGTCGCGATGCTGGCACTGACGATGTCCAGGCCGTGGTCGGTGAGTACGTCGGTCAGGCGGGCCAGTAAGCCGTCAACATCGCGACAGGCAACGTCGATCTTCCAGCGATCAGATTCCGGCATTGGTGCAATCGCAACCCGCACGGCGCCGCTGCGCGGGAGTGGCTCGACCAGCAGCACCTGTCGCGCCAGTTCGTCGGGCTCGTGCGACAACAGGTACGTGTTACCGGCAAAGCGCAGCCGGTCGACGGCCGCAGGTGAGTCGAGTAGCCGTTCGGCGGCAATGCGCCGCGCGCCTGCCAGGTTGTTGGCTTCGCCACTCGTCAGCTCGGGATGCTCGAGGGCCTCGATGACAAGGGCGAGGCGTTCATCGAGCACTTCGCGGTGCAGGCGAGACAGCGTCCCGAGCGCAAGTGCGAGTTCGTATGAGTCGCGAGCATGCGCAGCGCTGGCCAGGTGTGTCGCCAATTGCAGAACCTCACCGTGGTCCAACGCGTCTGCATCATGGGTGCTGGCGCGCAACAGTTGGGCGTCACCGACGATTGCCGCGATCCGCTCGGCTTCACTGTTCGAGACCAGCCGGCGTGCCAATGACAGCGAGCATTCGCCACGATCGTCGGCTTCCACGCACACGTCAGCGGTCAACGCAGCGATCATCAGATCGTCGCTGGCCACGCCGAGCAACGCGGCAAGGTCATCGAGCCGCTCGACGACTGGAAAGCTCAGCGCGCCGAGCGGGTCGAGATCACCCAGATCTGCACGCCGATGGCTCATTGCCTGGGCAACCTCCGGCAGCGCACGCTCCAGCACGCCTGTGACGTCGAGGAAACGCCACGCTCTTGGGTTGGCCGTGCGCAACAGTCGAACGAGGGCGCCGGTGTCGTCGAAGCTCCAATCGGCGGGGGTGTTGCGATGAGCGGCGAACCAGTCCAACAGGTTGGCCGAAGGCCGAGCGGTGTTCGACGAGGCAGCGGTCTTCAGCGCAAGGGGCACGGTGAGCGACGGCGGCGGGGTGCCGTTCAGTCGTATCTCGCCGCCAAATGTCGTGAGCCACCCCTCTGCCGGCTCCGCGGTGACCGTCATGTCCGGTGCGGCACTCGTGCGTCCCAAGCGCATGCGCAGCAGGGGCGGCGTGACCACGGTCGTGAGCAGGACGACTATCAGCAGCGCACCGTATTGGTCGCCGTCGAGCACGCCGTTCGAGAGACCGATCGACGCGAAGATCAACCCGACCTCGCCCCGCGGGATCATGCCCAGTCCGATGAGCAATTTGTCGGCGCGAGTTCCTGTGGCACCGGCAGCAGACACGAGCTTGCCGAACACAGCGACCACGCTCAGAACCGCGGCCAGCCCGATCACAGAGGGCTTGGCCATCGCCGCCAGATCGGCGTTGATCCCGATCTGCGCGAAGAAGACTGGGATGAAGACATTGCCGACGGATCCGAGGTCGCGCGCGATGCGATCGTGTTGGCGTGACTTCGCCAGGCCGAGACCAGCCATGAATGCACCGATGATGAATGCCAACTTGGCAGCGTCGGCCAGCTCGGCAAAGGCGAGCGTGATGGCGATCGCAGCCACCGTCACAGTGGCTGGTGACCGGGCCTTGCGGTGCACCGCGTCCAACAAGCGAGGTACGAAGAGGAGGCCGACAACACCGGTCAGGATGAGAAAGCCGATGGCCGGGCCGAGTGTGGATGCGACCGTGCCGACGCCAACCGACCCGCCTGTCACGACCTTCACCACCACCGTCAGAATGACGAGACCGAGTATGTCGTCGACAACGGCCGCCCCCAGGACGATGCGTGCTTCGATCGTTGCCAGCGCGCGCAAGTCGCCGAACACGCGGGCTGTGATACCGACACTGGTTGCCGTGAGGGCGGCACCGATGAAGATTGCGGTGTTGGTGCTCTGGTTGAACAAGATGCCCACGCCGGCACCGGTTGCGAATGGCACTGCAACACCGAGGACCGCGACGAGGAGCGACGCCTTGCCGACTTTGCTCAGCTCGGCGAGATCCATTTCCATTCCAACCTGGAGCAGCAGCAGCAGCACACCGATCTCGGCGAACACCGCCAGTGACACACCGCGAGCGTCTGTGAGGTCGATCAGTCCGAAGCCCGATGGGCCGATTGCAACGCCCGCAAGGATTTCACCCAGGACTGCAGGCAGATTGAGCTGTTCTGCCAGCTCCGCAGCAAGCTTTGCTGCGGCAAGAACGATCAGCAGATCGAGTAGTAGGCGCGCAAGGTCGATTGCCTCGCTTGACGCGATCACGCCGGATCGCTGACCAGCAGCGACTTGGCAGCAGCCACGGCATGATCAGCCAACATCCATCCGCGGCTGCGGACGGTGATGATCGACTCCGGGCCGAGCTGGCGACGCACACCCACCAACACGCTGTCGCAGCGCCGTTGGTTCAGCTCTGCGAGGCCGGCCTGACGAGCGAGTTCGCGGCGGCCCACCACGCGATTTCTGTTGGCGAGCAGCACGGCCAGCACAGCCCGCTCCTGTCTGCCCTGATACGCGAGGGGGTTGGTATCGAGGCTCGAAGCAGGAGCAGGGCTGGCCATGGACACGAACTTAAGCCGCTCAGATTTCGCGTCTGTTCGACGAGTGTGAACGGCGCGTGAACCAGCGTGTTGGCGATCCACTTGGCAAAACTTGACCCGTGGGTCAATACTGGTGCCATGGACTTGAGTTACACCCCCGAAGCCGAGCAGTACCGCACCGAAATTCGTGGCTGGCTGGAATTCAACCTGCCGGCAGGTTGGTTCGAGCCGGGCTTCGAACTGACCTCTGACGACCGCAAGACGTTCAACGCCGGCTGGCCCGCGAAGCTCTTCGAGGGCGGCTGGATCTGTGCCACGTGGCCCAAGGAGTACGGCGGCAAGGGCCTTTCCACCCTTGAAGGTGTGGTGCTGGCAGAGGAATTCGCCCGCGCCAAGGCACCGATGCGCGCCGACTTCTTCGGCGACACGCTGGTCGGCCCCACCATCCTCCAGTGGGGTACTGAGGAGCAGAAGAAGGAGTTCCTGCCGCAGATCCTGAACGGCACCATGCGCTGGTGCCAAGGATTCAGCGAGCCCAACAGCGGTAGCGACCTGGCATCCCTGAAGACCTCCGCCATCCTCGATGGTGACGAGTGGATCATCAACGGCCAGAAGGTGTGGACCACCGGCGGCCACCACGCCGACTACTGCTTCCTGCTCACCCGCACCGATCCGGAGTCGCCGAAGCACAAGGGCATCAGCTACCTGCTGGTGCCGATGCGTCAAGAGGGTGTCGAGGTCCGCGGCATCACTCAGCCCGACGGCACCGCTGAGTTCTGCGAGGTCTTCTTCGACAACGCTCGCTGCCCGAAGGACAACGTGGTCGGCGGCGTCAACAACGGCTGGAAGGTCGCCAACAGCACCCTTGCCTTCGAGCGCGGCATGAGTGCCACCACCGGCTACCGCCGCTTCGAGGAGGAGTACAAGTTGATGGTGGCCGACGCAACCGCGAACGGCGCCATTCACGAAGCCGGGATCCGCCAGCGGCTGATGGAGTACTACACCAAGATTCAGATCCTGCGCATCAACGGTCTGCGTTCATTGGCCAACACGTTGGCCGGCGTGAAGGATCCGTCAATGGCAGCCTTGGGCGCCACCAACAAGATGTTCTGGACGGAGATGCACAAGGCAGCGATGGAGTTGGCCCTGGACATCAAGGGTGCGTCGTCGATGCTCGTCGACACCAACTCCGGCGCGGGCTCGTGGCCGGGGACATCGCGCGACAAGGCCCGCGACGGCTACCCGGTCAGTCCGATGATGAGCGCCTTCTTCTTCAGTCGCAGTGAGACCATCTGGGGCGGCACCAGCCAGATCCAGCGCAACATTGTCGGCGAGCGGGTCTTGGGCCTCCCCAAAGAACCCCAAACCGCCCAGTAGCCCGCGCGCCAAGTCGCTGGCCCCGCCGCGACAGTATTCCCCCATTTGCGCGCGCAAGGAGTTGCTGGGCGGAATGAGTCCCAAAGTCGATTCTGGGTGTATCTGGTCCCGGTTACCGGAACGGAACACACCCGGAATCGACAACACCCAGAAAGTCGTTGCGCGCGCAAATGGGGATCACGGGTGTCAGCGTGGTGGATCCGTTCGGGCATCGACGCCCGCTACCGGCTGGTTGAGTCGGCCGAGTACAGCTATATCGCCGCGGCGCCGGTTGCGGCGAGGGCTGCTCGCGCGTCGGGCGTCAGCTGAGCCGACTCCAGGCGACCTGCGAAACGTTGGACCTTCCAGCAGTACGCGATTCCGTCGACGATCTCCACCCGCATTCCGGTGGGCTCGTTCGCCGTGGAGGAACATTGCGAGACCGAGGACGCGAAGTTGTTTCATGTCGCCATGGTGCGCCGGCTTATCCGCCGACGACTGAGTAATTCGTACTCAGTTTCTACTCACGCCCAGGCGTTGCCTCACACGGTGACTCGGTCCAACACCGGTTCATTCGCCTTCGCCAGCCGACCGCCGACCCTGTAGGCAGCCTGGAGCAATTGCGTCGCCTGGTCGACCTGGGCCTGTGTGCGGGCGTGCACAATGGCCAGCGGACGATCGGCGCCCACCACTTCACCGAGACCTGCCAGCTGAGTGAGACCGACGGCGTGATCGACAGGGTCCTGCGGGCGGGTGCGCCCACCGCCCAGCGCGACCACGACCATGCCGACTGCACGAGTGTCGATCCCACCCACGATTCCCTCACGAGCCGGCGCGATTTCCGCTTGCAACGGCGCACGCTCGAGGTGCTTCCACGGCTGCTCGACCAGCTTCTTCGGACCGCCGAGTGCGACGACCATCTGTCCGAACTTCTCGGCAGCGGCGCCTGAATCGAGGGCGGCCTGCAGCTTGGCGCGTGCCGCCTTCGGAGTACGGGCCAGCTTGCCGTGTAGCAGCATTTCGGTGCACAGCGCCAGTGTGACTTCGTGCATACGAGGATCGCGGCGGGCGCCGGTGAGATAGTCGATCGCGTACGCCACTTCGAGCGCGTTGCCAGCGGCGTCGGCCAGCGGACGATTCATGTCGGTGATGAGCGCGGTGGTGGGCAGTCCGGCACCGGTGGCCACCTCGACGATGCTGTGCGCCAGCTCACGTGCCGCCGGCAGCGTCGGCATGAACGCACCGTTGCCCATCTTGACGTCCATCGCCAAGCCCTCCAGGCCGGCAGCGAGCTTCTTCGACAGAATCGAGGCGGTGATCAGGCCGATCGACTCAACGGTGGCCGTGACGTCGCGGATGCCGTACAGCCGCTTGTCGGCGGGAGCGAGGTCGGGTGTCTGGCCGATGATCGCGCAGCCCACCTTGGTGACGACCGAACGGAACTTCGTCATCGTCGGCGCGGCGACGTAACCGGGAATCGACTCCATCTTGTCGTAGGTGCCGCCGGTGTGGCCAAGGCCGCGACCAGAAATCATCGGCACATAGCCCTCGCAGGCAGCGACCATCGGTGCCAACATCAGGCTCACCGTGTCGCCCACGCCGCCAGTGGAGTGTTTGTCCAACACCGGGCCAGCAAGGTCCCAGTTCAGCACTGTGCCGCTGTCGCGCATCGCCTTCGTCAACGCCACGCGCTCAGCGATGTTCATGCCCTGGAAGTAGACAGCCATCGCGAAAGCGGCCGCCTGCCCCTCGGTGACGGCTCCGTTGACCAGGCCGGCAATGAAGCCGGAGATGTCGTCGTCACCCAGCACCAGGCCGTCGCGCTTGGCCCGAATGATCTCCTGGGGAATCATCAGTAGGTCTCCTTCGTACTCGTCGTCGTGTGGGGCACTGCGCCGTCGAGCACGGCTTCCAGTGCTGTCAACAACCCGCTGGCACCGAAGCGGAACGTTGCAGGGCTGACCCAATTCGGCCCCATGATCGTGTCGCCTTGGCGGAGGTGGGCAGTTGCCTCGGAGAGCGTGCGAATGCCACCACTCGGCTTGAGACCGACCGCAGGGTCGAGATCGTGGATGGTGCGCAGCATCACGTCGGTGGCGGCCAGCGTGGCACTGACGGGCGTCTTGCCGGTAGACGTCTTGATGAAGTCGGCGCCGTTGCGAATGGCAATCTCGGCGGCGGTGCGAATCAGTCCCGCATCGACCAGCTCGCCGGTCTCAAGGATCACTTTCAAGGTGCCACCGGCACCGGATGTCACGGCTTGCCGAACGGCCGCAACCATCAGCGCTGGACGACGGTGGTCACCTGCACGCAGCGCGCTGTATGGCAGCACCAGATCGATCTCGTCGGCTCCAGCCAGTCGTGCTGCGCGGGCCAACTCGACCACGTCGTCGATGTCGTCCAGCCCAGCCGGAAAGTTGACGACTGTCGCGACCCGCACGGCCGTGCTCTGCAGCAGCCCGGCGGCGAGTGCCACGTGGCGCGGCCACACACAGACCGCGGCGACAGATCCGTGCGGGCCAATTGCCCTGGCACACAGCGACCTCACGTCGGCGTCGGTTGCGTGGTCGCCCAGCTCGGTGAGGTCGAGCAGTGCAAGGGCTCTGCGGGCTTCGGACTTCGCATCGTTCATCACGAACCTCACGTTAACCGTGCCGGCCTGGCCCGGAACTGCCCCCGGGGTTCACGAACGTGTCATAGTCGCGTGATGTTTCGGAAATGCCTGGTTGACACGGTGGGTGCATGAGCATGGCCGAACTGCGCACCACAGCGGACCTATGGGACGAACTCCTGGAAACGGATGGCAGCCCACGAGCCGCATCCAGCGAGCTGGTACAACAGCTGAAGGGGCTCGGTCTCGCCGAGCTGCAGCAACGCCAAGACCTCGCTGAGCTGGACATTGTCGGTATGGGCATCACGTTTACGGTTTACTCCGACGGCCGCGGTATCGACCGCGCCTGGCCGTTCGATGTGGTGCCCCGGATCATCGGCGCCGACGAGTGGCGCCTGATCGAGCAGGGGCTGGCGCAGCGACTGCGCGCGATCAACATGTTCATCGACGACGTGTACCACGAGCAGCGCGTGATCGGCGATGGCATCTTCCCGGCGGAGCTGCTCGCGCACTCGGTCAACTTCCGCAAGGAATGCGTGGGCGCCAACCCGAAGTTCGGAGTTTGGGCGCACATCAGCGGCAGCGACTTGGTGCGCGATGGTGACGGCACGATGTACGTGTTGGAGGACAACCTCCGCGTGCCCAGTGGCGTCAGCTACATGCTGGAGAACCGCGCCATCTCCAAGCGCGCGTTTGCCGATCTGTTCGCCAAGCAGAGCATTCTCCCCGTCGACGCGTACACCGACGAGCTCAACCGCATGCTGACGTCGATCGCGCCCGATGGTGTCACTGAGCCGACCATTGCGGTGCTGACTCCCGGCATTTTCAACAGCGCTTACTTCGAGCACTCCTTCCTTGCTCAGCGCATCGGTGCTGCGCTGGTGGAGGGCATCGACCTCGTGGTCGGCGACGACGACTGCGTGTACATGCGCACCATCGACGGCCTCGAACGGGTGCATGTCATTTACCGCCGGGTCGACGATCTCTTCATCGACCCGGAAGTGTTCCGCGAAGACAGCACACTTGGTGTGCCTGGCCTGATGCGGGCGTGGCGCGGCGGCAACGTTGCGATTGCGAACGCCCCGGGTGCGGGCGTGGCTGACGACAAGGTCGTGTACGCGTGGGTGCCGGATCTCATTCGCTATTACCTCCAAGAAGAGCCCATGCTGCCCAACGTGCCGACGTATCGCTGCGTGTATGACGACGAGCGCAGGTACGTGATCGAGCACATCGACGAGCTGGTGATCAAGCCGGCGAACGGGAGTGGCGGTTATGGGCTGCTCATCGGGAACCTCGCCAGCCCTACCGAACTCGATGAGGCGATCGGGCGCATCGAGGCCGATCCACGCAACTGGGTTGCCCAGCCGACGCTCTCGCTCAGCACGGTGCCAACCCTGTGCGACGGAGCGCTGGAACCGCGCCACGTGGATCTGCGGCCCTTCATCTTGAGTGGCGCCACCAGTTATGTGTCGGCGGGGGGCCTCACTCGTGTTGCTTTGCGCAAGGGCTCGCTCATCGTCAACTCGTCGCAAGGTGGCGGCAGCAAAGACACCTGGATCGTGGAGGCCTGATGCTGCTGTCTCGCGTCGCGGACAACCTCTATTGGGGCGCGCGCTACATGGAACGTGCGGAGGACACGGCTCGAGTCGTGCGCAGCTTCACCGACCTGATCCTCGACCTGCCACTTGGCGTTGCCTCGTCGTGGGAGCCGTTGCTCGCCGTTGCCGGTAGCCGTCAGGAGTACGACGCCGGTCATGCGCGGGTGCAGGAGAGCGACATTGTTCGCTTCCTCGTGGCCGACCCGTCGAATGGTGGCAGCGTTGTGGCCAGCGTGGCCGCTGCTCGCGAGAACCTGAGGACCACCCGCGAGGTGTTGCCTCGCGAAGCGTGGCAGGCGGTCAACGACCTCTACTTGTTCACCAGCCGCGACACGGAATCCGGCGTGGATCGACGCAGTCGCGCCCGCTACCTGGGCAGGGTGATGACCGACTGTCAACGTCTGGACGGCGTGATCTCGGGCGTCATGCGTCGCGACCAGGCGTACGAGCTGTGGCGGTTGGGTCAGATGGTGGAACGCGCCGACATGACGACGCGCGTTCTTGGTGTGCGCGCAGCCACGTTGCTCTCGGCAACCGAATCCACCGATGACCACGATGAGGTGCAGTGGATGGGCGTGCTGAAGAGCGTCACTGCCATGCAGATGTACCAACGCTCGCAGCGGGGTCCCATCGAGGGCACCTCCGTGGTCAGGTTCCTGTTGTTCGACAAGACGTTCCCGAGGTCAGTTGCGGGTTGTGTGCAGCGCATGCGGTCAGCGCTGTCGCGTTTGCCGCGAGCACCCGACACGTTGCCGGCGGTCGACCAGATGGAAGCACTGTTGGCAACCTTGCCGGCGCAGTCCGACGACGGGGTGGCGCTGGACGCAGCAATGGATCGTGTGCAGGCCGCCCTGGCGGATCTCAACACTCGCGTCTACGAGACGTTCGTCAGCGGAACTGCATGACGTCGTCGGCGGACTCCGGATACAGCGCATTCAACGCGCAACCGAACATCTACGACGAGGCGTTCGATTCGTGTGGCGCCCCGCGACCGACGTGGGCGATCGCCACCCATGCAGTCGGCTCGATGGAGCCATCTGCGCTGCACGACCGTCAGCGCGATGCAGATCGGCTGCTCGACGCAGAAGGTGCCGGGCACTTGGTGCACGAGCTGGCATTCGACCGTGGCACGGACCGCCACGGCGTGCCTTTTGCCGCTCGGGTCGAGAGTCGGCCGTGGCGCCTCGACCCGCTGCCGTACGTCCTCGATGCGGCAGAGTTCGCCGTGCTGTCCAATGCAGCCATTCAGCGAATGCGATTGTTGGAGGCGCTACTGGTCGACTCCGCAGGCGAACGGCAACTCGTGCGCGACGGCGTCGTGCCTGCGTCGATGCTGTACTCACTGCCGTCGTTCAGGGCGCACACCGCCGGCTTTGCCCCACCGCGCTGGCTGATGCACTACGCGCTCGACGTCACTCGCGCCGCCGATGGCACGTGGCGCGTCGTTCGCGACCTCACCGACGCACCCAGCGGTTTGGGGTACTCGCTACTCAACCGAGCGGTGTTGGCTCGGCTGCTGCCCGACGGACTTCGTTCCGCCGGCGCTGCTCCGATTGCCTCACACGCGGATCGCTTGCGTCGTTCGCTCACGGCCTCCGCTCCAGCTGACCGACCCAGCCCACGCGCCGTGGTGCTCACATCAGGTCCGGCGCACCCCACCTATGTGGAACACAGCTACCTCGCGACTCGACTGGGGTACCACCTCGTCGAAGGTGCCGATCTCGTCATCCGCGAGGGCCGTCTGTGGCTGCGTGCACTCGATGGTTTGGAGCCGATCGACGTCGTGTATCGCCGGCTGGAGGACGAACTACTCGACCCGTTGGAGCGCGGTCACCGTGGTGGCGGCAGCGGTGTGCCTGGCATTGTGTGGGGTGCACGCAGCGGGCATGTGACGTTGGCCAACGCGTACGGTAGCGGCCTTGCTGAGGAGCAGGAACTGCGGCCCTATCTCGGAGCCGCGGCGGAGCGCCTGCTCGGCGACCGGTTGCAGATCGACCACCTGACGATGGGGGAACTGCTCGCCACGGCACCCGTCTTCACCGGCCGCGGGGCTTCGGCGCTCGAGCCGCGGCGAGTGGTGTTGCGGCTGCAGGTGTTGAATGGCCCCGACGGCCACGCCGTCATGCTGGGTGGTGTCGGGCGAGTGCTGGCACCCGGCGACTCCCCCGAGTGGCCCACGGCGTTACTGGCCAAGGATGTGTGGGTCGTGGGCACGACGGCCCCGCGGCCGGTGGCGGTGATGGCGCCTCCGCAGGTGGATTTCGGACCGTCGGTGCCCAAGCGTGCCGCCGATGCGCTGTACTGGCTGGGTCGTGCCGCCGAACGGGCCGAGGTCGCGGTACGCGCCGCCCGAGTCGTTGGTGTTCAGCTGGACCAAGACCCGATGCTCACGTCCGTCGGCGATGGCGGCTGGGCGATGGGCGTGGGCGCGCTCCTGGCCGCCGCCCGCAATGAGCCACGGCTCTCGACTTCGGAGCTACCCCTCAACGTCGGCCTCACCGGGTCGCTGCAGGCAACAGTCGCCGTCGCTGCGCAGCAGTTGGCCCTGTTGGTGCAAGAGGCATCATCGGTGCGCGAGTTCCTCAGCAAGATGACTGGCCGCGTGTTGGGCAGGCTTGCGCGCGCACACGGCCAACTGCTGGACGAGGCATCGCCGACGGATGAACTGGACTCGGTGCTGGTCGACCTTGCGGCCCTGGCCGGTTTGGTGATGGAGAGCACCGTGCGCGGTCCGGCGTGGCGCTTCTTGGACCTTGGGCGGCGCCTGGAGCGGGCGCTCGCCGTGCTTGGCTCGGTGGAGGGTGCATTGGGCGTCGACTCAGCACCGATGGCGCTGCAGCCGTTGTCGGAAGCCGTACTGGGAGCCAACGAGAGCCTTGTCGCCTACCGCCGTCGCTACCGCAGTGATGTCGATCTCAACGCTGTGTTGGAGCTGCTGTTGCGCGACGACGCCAACCCTCGCGGGCTGGCGTTCCAACTCGACCGTCTGCGCGAGCATGTGGCCGCGCTGGCCTGGCCGCAGGGCGTGGACCTGGTACAGCAGGCGAGCGCAGCCGCGATTGCGGAGATCGACGATCATGTGGCCGGCGAGCGGCGCGTTTCTTTGGACAGCTACGTACTGGCCGTGCGCGGCCCGTTGCTGGCTCTGTCCGATGCCATCGGCCAGCACTGGTTCGCGGACCCGGTGAACCCAACACTGATGGGCGGGTTCTAGACCGTGCGCACGTTCCGGGTCACGCACCGCACCGAGTACATCTACGGCACTGCGATGGCCGATGGCTTCACCGTCGCTCGACTGCTGCCGCGCGACACACCGCTGCAAACCGTGCGTAGCGCGGAGATCGATGTGACGCCACTGGCCGACGAGTGGGAGGAGTCGCTCGATCCGTTCGGCAATCGCGTCGTCCACTTCGCCGTTCACCATCCGCACTTCGCGCTGACGGTGACCTCCAATCTGGAGGTCGGGTTGGAGACGGGTGAACTGCCTCAGGGTGACACGTCGTGGGAGGGCGTCGTGGCGAGGGCTGCCGGTGCTCGTGGCGACGTTGCCGCTGAGGTCGGGCCGTTCCTTGCGCACACATGGCAGACCCCCGCTCTCGCTGCGCTGTGGGAACTGACCGGCGATGTGTTCACCAGTGGCAGGGGAGTGATCGCGGCTGTGCAACACCTGTGCCATCACATCTTCAACGAGTTTCAGTTCGACCCAACCTTCAGCGACCTTTCGACACCGTTGCACTCTGTGCTCTCCGAGCGTCGCGGTGTGTGTCAAGACTTCGCTCACGTGTCATGCGCTGCGCTGCGTTCTGTTGGGCTACCCGCGCGGTACGTCAGCGGCTACATCGAAACGGTGCCGCTACCGGGTGAGCCCAAGCTGGTCGGCGTCGATGCCTCCCATGCGTGGTGCTCGGTATGGGCCGGGGAATTCGGCTGGATCGATTTCGATCCGACCAACAACCAGATGCCGCCGTTGCGACATGTCACTGTCGGGTGGGGTCGCGACTACGACGATGTTGCACCGGTGCGCGGTGTCGTGATCGGGCCCTCCAGTTGGCAGACTCTGACCGTCTCGGTGGATGTGGCCGAGGTCTTCTAGGCGGCACGAAGGCATTCGTCGGTGATGTCCGAAAGCCGCTAGTCAACGATAGCGGGAACGGGCACACTGTGTGAGTGCTCCTCGACAATGACCACTGCTACCGGGCCATCCAGAGCCGCGATTCACGGTTCGATGGCTGGTTCGTGACCGCCGTTCGGACCACGAACATCTACTGCCGACCGTCGTGC
The DNA here is from genome assembly GCA_038328705.1 of Acidimicrobiales bacterium. Taxonomy (GTDB): domain Bacteria; phylum Actinomycetota; class Acidimicrobiia; order Acidimicrobiales; family Ilumatobacteraceae; genus UBA668. The sequence continues at coordinate 19,446 of JBBQMG010000043.1, forward strand.
CCGGCCATCACTCCCAAGCCGCAGAACGTCGAGTTCTTTCGTGCTGCCGCAACTGCGCAGTCCAACGGGTATCGAGCGTGCAAGCGGTGCCGTCCGGATGCCTCGCCCGGTTCGCCAGAGTGGAACTCACGAGCAGATGTTGTCGGCCGCGCAATGCGATTGATCGCCGACGGTCTCGTCGATCGCGAGGGCGTTGGTGGGCTGGCCACCCGGCTTGGTTACAGCGAACGCCAGGTCAATCGGCTGCTCGTTGCGGAGGTCGGTTCCGGCCCCCTCGCGCTCGCTCGTGCGCAGCGTGCTCAGACCGCTCGGATCTTGATCGAGACCACCACACTGCCCATCACGGAAGTCGCATTTGCTGCCGGCTTTCAGAGTGTTCGCCAATTCAACGACACGATACGCGAGGTCTATGCCGCCAGTCCCACTGACATGCGAGCGGCGAAGTCACCTGGCCCGGTGAGTGGTCCGTTGACAGTGCGCCTCGCGTGTCGTGAGCCGTTCGATGGTGATGCGCTGCTGGCGTTCCTCGCGTTGCGCGCCGTGCCCGGCGTCGAGGTTGTCGAGGGGGCGTCGTACCGTCGCTCACTTCGGCTCGCCCGCGGGCTCGGTGTCGTATCGATCACCGTGAGCGGGGCCACCGTGTCGTGCGCGCTGACGCTCGACGATGTGGCCGACGCGCAGGCAGCGGTGCAACGCACACGTCGCCTGCTCGACCTCGACTGCGACCCCGCGACCATTCGTGACCATCTCGCCGCTGACCCGCTGTTGGCACCGCTCGTGGAGAAGCGACCCGGTCTGCGAGCACCCGGGCATCCTGACGGCACCGAGCTGTTCGTGCGAGCCGTGCTGGGTCAGCAGGTGAGTGTCGTCGGCGCCCGCACGTTGGCATCACGTTTGGTGGCGGCGCATGGCGAGCTGCTCGCCGAGCCGGTGGGCGGCGTCACCCATGCGTTTCCCTCCGCCGCAACCATTGCCGGTCTCTCGCCGAACGACTTCGCAATGCCGCGAGCACGCGGCGCAGCGTTGATCGACGCGTGCGCCAAGATCGCCGACCGTTCACTCGTGCTCGACGCTGGCAGCGACCGGTCGGAAGCGATCGCCGCGCTGCAAGGGGTGAAGGGCGTTGGCCCCTGGACCGCTGGCTACGTGGCCATGCGCGCCCTTGGCGACCCCGACGTGTTCTTACCCACCGACCTCGGCGTGCAGCACGCGCTCGCCGCGCTCGGCGCCGACGCCACCCCTCGCGGCGCCGCGACTCGTGCCGAGGCCTGGCGGCCGTGGCGCACGTACGCACTCCACCATCTGTGGGCAAACTTGTGAAGGAGCAATCATGAACCGCAGCGAAAAGACCCTCCCCGTCGTCGGCCTCAAGGACGATCTATCGCGCACAACGATGTCGAGCCCGGTCGGCGAGCTGACCCTGATCGCCAGTCCCCGTGGGCTGCGGGCGGTGCTGTGGCCGAACGAGCTCGACGAGCCCGATCTTCTGCTATCGGCAGATGAGGGTGACCCTGCCGCGGCGGCGGCCCTGCGCAAGGCGATCACGCAGTTGGGCGAGTACTTCGCGGGTGACCGCTACGAGTTCGACGTTCCGCTCGACCCGGTCGGCACCGACTTCCAACAGTCCGCCTGGCTGCAATTGCGGCTGATTCCGTTCGGCGCCACCATCTCCTACGGCGAGCAGGCCCGGCGGCTGGGCGATGTGCGTAAGTCGCGTGCCGTCGGCGCAGCAAACGGCCGCAACCCGATCAGCATCATCGTGCCCTGCCACCGCGTCATCGGCGCCAATGGTTCGCTCACCGGCTTCGCAGCAGGTCTCGAAGCCAAGTCATGGCTGCTCCGCCACGAGCAAGGCACCCTGCTCGACTGACCCCAAGCTTCGGCGCTGGGCTGCGGTGGTACCCCACATGAACGCCGAAGTTAGCGGTGGCGGGCCTTGAGCTGCTGTTCGCGGGCGAGGCGAGCCTCGGCTTGCTTCTTCTCCTTGGCAGTCTTGCGCTTGGCCTTCGTCTCGTCATCAGCTGTGCGTGCGGGCAGCACTTCCACCTCGACGCGCTCGACTGGCGGCAATGCAAGGGTCTCGTCGTGCTTCAGCACACGGGTCAGCACTTCGGCAGCGGCGGCTTCGCCGGCGACGGACGAGGCAAGCATCAGCCGGGTGGTGGCTAGACCGAACTCCTCGATGAGTGCGGGGGTGACCTCCAGCAGCTGCTCCTCGTTCGGGTTGTCGGAGTTGTCGCCCAATGCGTCGATGCACTTGGCGAGCGCCGGGTCGGTGACGAGCGTGGCGACCTGCTCGAGGCCGCCGTTCATGCGACCGCGGGCAGTCGTGGCGCGCACGGCAAGCAGACGGGCTTCGACATCGGTGAAGCCGCCCTCGCGGGCACCGCACAATTCATCGAGTGCGGCGACGTGATCCTCGGGCAGCGAGGCCACAAGGGTGGCAAGCTCCTCATCGGTCATCGCGGAAAATGCGCGATCGAGCAACGACAGGGCTTGAAGGCGGTTCTTGAGCTGGCTCATCGGGCAGCAAGGCTACCGTGCGCTGCCGCTCAGCCCCCCGTTCCCGCCGTCCGGCAGGGACTCGGCCGCTGACAACGCGTACGCTTCGCCCATGACTGCCCTGGTGTACACCGAGGAAGAACTGCTGCGCGACCACGCTGATCTGACCCCACATGTGGTCGCCGGCAGGCGAATGCATGGCGGCTTTCACCCCGATCGCACCTACCAGCCGCCACGCGCCCTGGTCCGTGTTCCCGCACTGGAGGCATGGACGCAGGCACTCATCGCCCGTGGCGGCCATCCCCTGAACGCTGACTCGTCGTTGCTAGGCGGAACTCGTCTGCCCACCGTCGAGCAGTCGCAGGTGCTGCTGCGTCACGGGCTTGGCCAGACGTTCTGGAACACGCTCACCATCACCGGCAAGATCGAGGCTCGCGGCCGTCTGCTGGCCGAGGTCGAGTTTCCTTCGCTTGCGCCGCACATCGAGGCTGACATCTCGACGATGGCGATCGGTCATCTCGGCAAGGGTCTGCTGAAGGCACATGGGTGGGATGAGGGCGGTGTCACCGATCCCGTCGAGGGCGCCATTGGTGCCCACGACGTGATGTGGTTCGTCGCTCGCGACCTCGCCTTCGGGGCGGGTGCCTACCCGGACGCGGACCCACCGGTCAACATCGCACGTCCCGAAGCGGGTGCCAGAGTCATGCCGGAGGTGGCGCCCGAGGTGGAAGGCCTGTTGTCCTTACTGATGAACCTGCTCGTCATCGAGTTCCGCGCCGAGATCGGCTTCGCCGACACGCAGGCCTTGTTGCGGACGCCCTCGCTCTTCGTCGATCGTCGGGCGCAGGCCGAGGAAGCTGCCGAGATTGTCGGGCGCATTCGTGCCGACGAGAAGATCCACGTGTCGTCGCTGTGCCTCTACCTCGGTGAGTGTGCCAGCGTCGCCTTCCGCACCATCGATGGCGGCACGATCGCCGGTCGTGAACTGATCGAACGCTTCTGGAGCGGCCTGGTGCAGTGGGCGACCGTTGACCAGCCGGCCCTTGCCGCCGCCGTGCAGCGCGATCTCCTGCACGCACGTGTGCAGGAGCATCCGGCTGCGGCCGATGTATGGGCGCAGTTCGAAGCAGCGGCGTAGGCGCTGGCGCTGGCGCCTAGATGTCGTAGATCGTCAGGATCTGCTCGGCGGGAGCTGTGGCCAGCACGTCGGCCACATAGGAGGCAACCGTCTCGTCCAGCCCGACGTCGCCACCGGCGCGCTCGGACAGGAACCAGCGATGCTCCAGTACCTGGTGGTACAGCTCGGCTGGCTCCAGCTTGCTGGCCATTTCCGGCGGAATGGCGGCAAGTGCCTGCTCGAATCGCTCGTCCATCCAGCGAGCGGCAGCGACCGACTCGGGAACCTTGCGTCCGCCGCGCTGTTCGAGCACTGCGCCGTAGCGGCTGATGTCGTTGAGCAGCCGGCGCGACTGGTTCTCGCCCGCCTCCAGCCCGGTGAGCGCCCGCAGACGCTGCGCATGGAAGCCGTGCTCGACCACACGCGGCACCAGCCGCAGCCGCGAGCCGTCGACGGTGGTCACCAGTTCGAGTTCCGCCGCGTCGAACCCAAGCTCGTGGAGACGTCGGAGGCGCTTGTCGACCCGGAAGGTTTCATCTGCGTTGAACTCGTCGACACCGGTCAGCTCTTCCCAGAGCCGTTCGTAGGACTGCTCGATGGCGAGCGCAGTCTCCACCGGGTCGATGCCGTCGGCAAGCAGCCCACCCATCTGCAGGTCCAGCAAACCGCCGAGGACGTTTTCGGTGGCGATCTGCAAGTCCACCTGGCGCTGACCGCTGCTCAACACCTCGTGACGTTCACCGGTTTCGACGTCGATGATGTACGCGGCGAGCGCATCGGCGTCGCGTCGGAACAGAGTGTTGGAGAGCGAGCAGTCGCCCCAGTAGAAGCCGGCCAGGTGTAACCGAACGAGCAGCCCGGCCAATGCGTCCAGCATCCGCTCGCCGAGGTACGGAATGCGCAGTCCGCGACCTGACAGCAACGTGCGGTAGGGCAGCGAGAAGTCGAGGTGTCGGGTGATCAACAGTCCGTCGGCGTCGTCGTCGCGGCCGGTGACCACGCCGATGACCTCGGCGGTGGGCAACCCGGACTCGGCCAATTCGCGCAGCAGGCGCCACTCTCGTTCGGCCAGGCGGTCGGGGATCTCCTTGACCACATACGAGATCTGTCCCTCGACCATGCGCACGACATGGCGATGCAGACCCGCGACCTTCTGCATGCCGTCGATCGACCACTCGGAGAGCGGTTGGTCGAGTGGCCAGTTGACCACGCTGCCGTGCTCGGCAGCCTTCACCAGTTGCAGACGCATGTGTTCAGTTCACCATGCACACGGTAGCGGAAGTGGGCCGAGGGGGCGGACCGCACGTGATTCGCTCGACCAAGCTGAGCTCTATCGAGTGGTGCGCAACGCTGCCGACACCCTGCAGACGGTCGAGCATCAGCTGCGCCCCGAGCCTGCCCATGTCGCGGACTGGTTGGCGAATCGTCGTGAGACCGAAGGCGCCGGAGGCAGGGTGGTCGTCGAAACCGATGACGGAAACGTCGCGGCCGGCGACGAGGCCAAGTTCGCGCAAGGCCTGCAGCGCGCCAAAGCCCATCTCGTCGGACATCAGCCAGACGGCCGTTGGCGGCTGCGCGCGGCTCATCAGCGTGTGCATCGCCTTCCGGCCGCCCTCGATGGAGAAGTCGCCGTCGACGACCATTTGCGCCGGCAGCCCCAGGCCGGCAGCCGCGAGGGCGGCTCGGAAAGCAGCCGCGCGTTCGGTGGGCACGTTGTGCCCCACGTCGATGTGTGCGTGACCCCCGACGAGACCGATACGACGATGGCCGAGCTCGATGAGGTGACGCGAAGCCAAGAGTGCGCCGAGTTCGTTGTCGACCGAGACCGACGTGACGGAGGTGAGGCGCTCACCGAGAACGATCGCGGGCGTCGGGAGAGCAGCGAGCTGGCGAGCGCCCGCTTCCGAGCAGAAAACGTCGACGAGGATGACGCCATCGATGCGCTGTTGGAAGCGAGCGTCGCCACGAAAGATGTGTTCGCGGGCCAAGGGGTTGGCCGTACCGATCAGCAGGTCGTAGCGGGCAAGTGCGAACACTTCTTCCACTCCGGCGACCACTTCGCTGGTGTACCAACTGGTCAGTAGCGGGGCCAGCAGGCCCACTGTTCGAGTCTGCCCGGAGGCCAGCGCGGCCGCGTTGGAGTTGGCGACGTAGTGAAGCTGTTCGGCGGCCTGCAGCACCTTGCGTCGCGTCGACTCGGCAACGTACGC